>JANOTZ010000290.1:0-23452 GCA_031416735.1 Frankiales bacterium | reverse complement strand
TGAACTCGCGCACCTGCTCGCCGCGCGACCCGCTCGAGGAGAAGGCGGCGTGCGGGGCGACGTAACCCAGCGAGTTGTAGCCCCAGTAATTGGTGAGCTCGCGGCGCAACAGGTGTGGTTCGGAGACGAAGTGGTGCACGGGCATCAGCTCGACGGCGGTGACCCCGAGGCGCTGCAGGTGCTGGATGGCCGCTGGGTGGGCGAGGCCGGCGTAGGTGCCGCGCAACTGCGGGGGGATGTCGGGGTGCAGGGCGGTGAAGCCCTTGACGTGCAGCTCGTAGATGACCGTGTCGGACCAGGCGTGCCGCGGCCGGGGGTGGTCCTCCCCCCAGGGGAAGACGTCGTGGACGACCACCGACTTCGGCACGAACGGCGCGCTGTCCTGGTGCTGCTGGTGCTCCCCGGTCTGGGTGGAGCCGAGCACCGCGTCGTCGAGACGGAACTCGCCGTCGATCGCCCGGGTGTAGGGGTCGACGAGCAGTTTGCTCGGGTTGAAGCGCTGGCCCAGGTGCGGCACGAACGGCCCGTCGACCCGGTATCCGTACCGCTGGCCAGGCCCGACCTGGGGCAGATAGCCGTGCCAGATGTGGTAGGTCGACTCCTCGAGCGGGATCCGGGTCTCGCGGCCGGAGTCGTCGAACAGGCACAGGTCGACGGACTCGGCGGCCTGGGAGAACAGCGCGAAGTTGGTCCCCTCACCGTCCCAGTGGGCGCCGAGGGGGAAGGGTCGCCCCGGCCACGGCCTGCCCGGAGATGGGTCGTTGCTCACGCGCCGACCCTACGGCTCGGACGGCCAGCGTCGCGGGTCAAGCGGACGGGCAGCTTCGCGGGTCAAGCGGGCTGGCCGGCCCCGGGTCCGAAGCGGGCGGCCGCGCGTCGCTCGTGCGGAGGCGGGACGAGGTCCTGGAGCGAGGCTCCGGGCGAGAGCAGACCGGACTGGCCCCGCTGGCGGCGTTCGAGCATGGCGTGCACCACCAGCGCGTTGCGCATCAGCGTCGCGAACTCCTCGGGCTCCGACAACAACCAGCCGTGCCGGCCGCGGACGATCTCGGGAGGGAGGTTGCCCTCGATCTCGGCCAGCGCTCCGGGCAGGACCAGTCGGTCGGCATCGCCCCAGATGAAGAGCACGGGCAGCCCTTGGGCGACCAGCTGGGCGGCCTCCTCGGCGAGGTTGGCGGTGAGGGCGAGCTTCGCCGTGAGGGCCAGGGTGAGCGGCTTGCGCAGGGCGTTGGGCACGAACGCGCGCAGCATCGACGGCGTCGAGTGGGCGATGTCGGCAGGCGACAGCTCGCTGAGGGAACCCAGCATCCAGCGCAGCCACGACGCACCTATCAGGCCGGCCCGTTGGCTGGGCGCGCCGCCGACGGAGTTGACCAGGGTGAGGGACCGCACCCATTCCGGCCGGTCGGTGGCGAGCTGCAGGGCGACCCCGCCGCCGAAGGAGTGGCCGGCGACGAACAGCGGCATCTCGATGTCGAGGACGTCGAGCAGCCGCCCGACGCGGTGGGCATAGGCGGGCATGTCGATGCCCCGCAGCGGAGGGCCGTCGCTGCCGCCGAATCCGGGCAGGCAGGGAGCGATCACCCGCACGCCGGCGGCGGTCAGGCGGGTCACCCCCGCGGCGTAGGTCTGCGGCGACAGGCCCCACCCGTGGAGGAACAGCAGCGGATCGCCCTCCCCCGCCTCCAGCACGCGGACGCGGGCACCGTCGACGTGGACGGTGCGCCACGACAGGGGGATCGGGCTCGGGGTCATCGGAGCTCCTGGGGGAGGGGGCGCTTGCCTATCGACAGCCTCACGTGGTCCTGGAGTGGTCAGGGCCGTCCGCGTGGAGCAGGGCGTGCTGGTCGGCGAGGGCCTCATGGCCGAGTCGGTCGGGCAGGACGATGCCGTGCCGCAGGACCAGGTGCCCCAGACACTTTTCGTGGTCCGCGAGCAGATCGGTCCACCCGTCGACCAGGGTGCCGGCGGCGACCAGCGCCTCGAGGCGGACCCGGAACGGCAGCAGCAGCAGCACCCGTTCGAGCTCTGCCACGACCTCCTCGCCCAGCACCCGGCGGCCCAGTGGCTCCGCGGGGAGGATCAGGCTCGCCGGCTCGCCGTCGAGCGGCGCCAGCTCTGTGAGGTCGTTCTCCTCCACCTCGGGCTCGGGCACTTCGTCGTCGTCGTCCCAGTCGTCGTCCTCGTCCTCCCACTGGGACTCGATCTCCTCGAGCGACAGCCCGACCTCGGCCGCCCAGCGGGCCTCCTCCTCGAGGTCGACCTCGGCCGGGAGCGCGGCGAAGAACGCGTCCTGCCACCGGTCGAGCAGCCCTCGGACGGCCTCGCAGCGCTCGAGGGCCCCGCCCAGGTCAGCCTGCACGGGCGCGAGCAGCGCGCGCGACAGCGCCGAGGCCGCCTCGGGGGGCAGGTCGACGAGCGGATCGGCTGAGTTGACGGTGTGGACCACACCGCGAGAGTCACGGAACACCTCACGAGCGTAGGGTCCGGACGGTTCCTACGAGGAGGCATGGGTCGCATGGGTGAATTCGTACAGTTAGAAGTGAACGGCGCGATCGCGACGATCCGGCTGGATCGTCCCAAGATGAACGCCATCAGCAGCCAGGTGTGCGCCGAGCTGCAGACCGCTGCCGCCGAGATCCAGGAGCGGGACGACATCCGCGCCGTGATCCTGTACGGCGGCGAGCGGGTGTTCGCGGCCGGAGCGGACATCCTCGAGATGCAGGCGCTGTCCTATGCCGAGATGCTCGACTGGGGCAAGGGGCTGCAGGACGTCCTGTCCGTCCTCGCCCGGATCCCCAAGCCGATGGTGGCCGCCATCACCGGCTATGCGCTGGGCGGCGGCTTCGAGCTGGCCCTCACCGCCGACTTCCGGATCCTGGGGGAGCGCGCCCAGGTCGGGTTCCCCGAGATCACCCTCGGCGTCATCCCCGGTGGCGGCGGCACCCAGCGGCTCACCCGCCTGGTCGGGCCGGCGAAGGCCAAGGGCCTGATCTTCACCGGCCGGTTCGTGAAGGCGGACGAGGCTCTCGCCCTGGGCATCGCCGACCAGGTCGTCCCGGACGCGGACGTCTACACCGCCGCGGTCGAGATGGCCTCGCAGTGGGCCAACGGTCCGGCCGTCGCGCTGCGGTCCGCCAAGCAGGCCATCGACGACGGGCTCGAGCTCGACCTCGACAACGCGCTGCGCCTGGAGTCCTCGTTGTTCGCCGGTCTGTTCGCGACCGAGGACCAGAAGGCCGGCATGAAGAGCTTCGTGGAGAACGGCCCCGGCAAGGCGGAGTTCACCGGCCGCTGAGGCCCGCCTGGCGCCGTACAACGGATGTGGCGCAGGTCACGGCAGCGGGCGCCTGCGCGAGTTTGCACCCCTGCTACTCGCGGGTAACAATCAGGCGGTGACGGGTAACGACCACTGCGTCGATACCGTGTCGCTCAATCCCTTGAGTCGGACCCGCGCGGGACGTCCGCGCGGCGTGAAGCCGGAGGTCGGCGCACAAGTATGAACATCGTCGTACTGGTCAAGCAGGTGCCTGACACCTGGGCTGAGCGCAAGCTCAGCGAGAGCGACAAGACCCTGGACCGCGCGTCCGTCGACGTCGTGATGAACGAGATCGACGAGTACGCCGTGGAGGAGGCGCTCCGCCTGAAGGAAGCACAGGGCGGCGAGGTCACCATCCTCACGATGGGGCCGGAGCGGGCCATCGAGACGATCCGCAAGGCGCTCTCGATGGGCGCCGACAAGGCCGTGCACCTCACGGACGACGCCCTCAAGGGCTCCGACGCCGTGCAGACGAGCGCCGCGCTGGCCAAGGTCCTCGAGGGCCTCGAGTGGGACCTGGTCATCGCAGGTTCCGAGGCCACCGACTCCCGGATGGCCATCATGGGGGCGCTGCTCGCCGAGCGCCTCGGCAAGCCGCAGCTGACCGGTGCGCGCAAGCTCACGGTCGACGGCGGCAAGGCCGTCATCGAGCGGCAGACCGACAACGGCTACGCGGTCGTGGAGGCTTCCCTGCCCGCGATCGTGAGCGTCGTGGAGAAGATCAACGAGCCGCGTTACCCGTCCTTCAAGGGGATCATGGCCGCCAAGAGCAAGCCGCTCGACACCAAGTCGCTCGCCGACACCGGTCTCGACGCCGGCTCCGTGGGCCTCGCGTCCGCGCCCAGCCAGGTCGTGTCGTTCAGCAACAAGCCGCCGCGTCAAGCGGGTCAGGTCGTCAAGGACGAGGGTGACGGTGGCAGCAAGGTCGCCGAGTTCCTCGCGTCGCAGAAGTTCGTTTGAGAGGGCTGGAACACATGACTGAAGTCCTGGTCCTCATCGACCACGTCGATGGCACCCCCAAGAAGGTCAGCTTCGAGCTGCTCGCCCTCGCCAAGACGCTCGGCAGCCCGTCGGCTGTCGTGCTCGGCGCCGGCGGTTCCAAGACCGTCGATGCGCTGAAGGCGTTCGGCGCCGACAAGATCTACCTCGACGAGTCGTCCGACCACGACGAGTTCCTGGTCGGCACGAAGGCGGCCCTGCTCGCGCAGCTCGTCGCCAGCGCCTCGCCGACGGCTGTCCTGGTCCCGGCTACGGCCGAGGGCAAGGAGGTCGGTGCGCGTCTCGCCGTCAAGACCGGTGGCGGCCTGCTCACCGACGCCGTCGGTGTCACGACCGACCTGGTCGCCGAGCAGCCCATCATCGGTGGCTCCGTGGTCGTGTCCTCCAAGGTCGCGACCGGCACGCCGATCATCGCCGTCCGCGCCAACTCGACCGCTCCGGTCGAGGCTGATGGTGCCGGTGCCGTCGAGAACGTCAGCGTCACGGCGTCCGACGCCGACAAGGCCGCCCGGGTGACCGAGCGGGTCGTCGAGGCCAAGGGTGGTCGTCCCGACCTCGGCGAGGCCTCCATCGTCGTGTCCGGTGGCCGCGGTGTCGGGTCGCCGGAGAACTTCTCCATCATCGAGGCGCTCGCCGACTCCCTCGGTGCGGCCGTCGGTGCCTCGCGCGCCGCGACCGACGCCGGCTGGTACCCCCACCAGAACCAGGTCGGCCAGACCGGTCGCACCGTGTCGCCGCAGCTCTACATCGCGGCGGGCATCTCCGGTGCCATCCAGCACCGCGCCGGGATGCAGACGTCCAAGACGATCGTGGCCATCAACAAGGACCCCGAGGCCCCGATCTTCGAGCTCGCCGACTTCGGTCTGGTGGGCGACCTCAACACGGTCGTCCCCGCGCTGACCGAGGAGATCCTCAAGCGCAAGGGCTGACGGCGTCACCTGCTCGGCTCCGCCGAGACCCAGCCTGTACGACGGAAGCCGGCCACCCCCCGCGGGGTGGCCGGCTTCCGCCGTACCCAGCAGGGGTTATGTCGCTGTGGAGAGGCGAGTCCTGCGCAAGCTCCTGCGGCGGTAGGGGTCGCGGTCGAGCAGCGCCACCACCACAAGACTGACGCCAAGGAGCACCCACCAGCGGGTCCGCTCCGGACCCCAGGTCTCGGTGCCCGGCGCCGAGCGCATCAGGGCAACCCGCTCCGGCAGCAGCTGGATCACGACCAGCAGCCCGAAGAGCACCGGCACGGGAAGGGCCGCGACGGACTCGCCTTCACGGTCGCGAGCGAGCCAGCCGACGATCGCCACCAGCAGGACCGCGACCGTCCCGCTCTGCAACGTCACCGCCAGGAGGTGGCTGCCTCCCCCCGAGACGAGAGCCGACAGGACCCAGGCGGACCCGAGCAGGAGGAGCACGACCGCGGCCCGGCCGTGGCGTACCGCCGGAAGCCCGACCGGAGTCGCGGCGGTGACCGCGGCACCCCGGTCCTCCCAGGCCATCGCGAGCACCGCGCCGAGTACGAACCCGACGACCCGCAAGCGGGTGGGCGCCGCACTGTCCTTGCCGAGCCAGGCGACATAGACCGGGGCCGCCACGACCAGCACCGCTGCCGTCCGGACCGCTGGTGTCCGGACCGCCATCCGCAACGAGGGGAGCTGCAGGCCCTTCACGGCAGCGACAGGACGCCGGCGACGACCGTGGCGGCGGTGATCGCCGTACCCGCGAGCAGGAGGCCGGTGCGGCGACCCTTCTCGAGCAGGAGCGCGGCCACCACGCCGAGACCGCACAGCCCGAGCAGATAGCCGTTGTGCCAGGCGAGGTCGCCCGGTTCCACGATGACCTGACCGTCCTCGGGGTACTGGATCCACTCGGTGAGCGGGGCCAGCATGGTCAGGTCCAAGGACTGGAAAGAGCCGACCCACATGACCCCGAGGACAACGCCTACCGGCACGGCAACCCACGCGATCACCAGGCGCGACAGCAGCAGGCCGAGCAGTCCGCCGCCGAGCAGCATCAGTGGGCCCTGGGCGAGCTCCCAGGCGTCGGGCAGCAACGCCGCATAACTCGGCTCGCTGCCCGTCTCGTAGTGGCCGAAACGCAGGCCGGCCAGCAGGGCGTACTGGATCGCCGCGAGCACGGTCAGGACAACGACCCAGCCCAGGACCCGGCTGCGTGGGCCGCACGGCAGGGCGTCGAGCAGCTCCTGCCCCCGGTCGCGACCGGCGATCGCGGCGGTGACGGCAAGCACCCCCAGCCCGAGGAAGGCCAGGTAGAAGCCGACCGTCAGGTTGACGCCGCTGTAGGCGTCGTCGGGAAGGTCGCGCCAGAACAGTTTGTAGAGGGCAAAGGCGACACCGATCACTGAGATCCGGAAGGCGAGCCGCCGGGCGTCCACGCCGGCGAGAGCCACCGGAGCGGGAACCCGCAGGGGCAGGGCCGGGCGGGGCACCGGAAGCCCGGCCCACCAGCGGCGGACCACCAGGTCGGGCCGGGAGCGCTCGAGAAGGACGAGGAGGACGATCAGGCCGATCTCCATGGGTCACGCCCCTACCGGCGCGAGGGCCTTGGCGCCGACGAGCACCAGGTAGGCGTCCTCGACGGTCGGCACGACCAGCTCGGCACCGGCAGGCGGTCGGCCGATCGGCCGGGTGCTGCCGTCACCGGCGATCCAGGCCAGGTCGGCGCCCGGCTCGCGGGCATCGCTGCGCCACACCCGTCCCGCGGCCGACGCGGCGAGGTCTGCCGGGGACCCGCGGAAGAGCAGCCGGCCGGCGTCGACGACGACGACCTCGCGGCACAGCGCCGCGACGTCCTCGGTCTGGTGCGTGCTCAGCACCACGCACCGGCCGGGGTCGGCGGAGACCAGCTCGCGGAACCGCAGCCGCTGCTCGGGGTCGAGGCCCACGGCCGGCTCGTCGAGGATCAGCAGCTCGGGGTCGCCGAGGAAGGCGGTGGCGAGGCCGAGCCTTCGACGCATGCCGCCGGACAGCGTGCGGGTCTTGTCGTAGGCCTTCGAGGTCAGGTCGACCAGCTCCAGGACCCGGTCGACCTCGTGACGCCTGGCCCGACGATCGGTGTGCTCCTTCAGGACCGCGACGTAGTCGACGAACTCGCGGACCGAGAAGCCCGGGTAGGCACCGACCTCCTGCGGTAGATAACCCAGCCGGCGCCGGATCTCGGTGCGCTCCGAGGCCACCGAGGGGTCTCGGCCCAGGACCCGGACGGTGCCCGCATCCGGGGCCAGCACCGTGGCGAGGATCCGCAGCAACGTCGTCTTCCCCGCCCCGTTGGGACCGAGCAGGCCGGTGACACCGGGACCGAGGTCGAGGCTCAGTCCGTCGAGGGCGGTCGTCCCGCCGTACGTCTTGCGTATTTCGTGTGCGCGTGCGGTCATGCCTGTCCCCCTTGGTCGAGGTGCTTCCACTGGTTCGTCAGGACCACGAGCGCCACGGCGGCAAGCCCGGCACTCACCAGCTGGCCCACGCCGCCAATCGTCGACAGCGGCTCGACTCCGCGGCGCCCCAGCGTCGCGACGACCGCCACCCAGCCGCCAGCGACAGAGGCAGCAGCCGGTCCCGTACCGGCCCAGGGTGACAACGCCAGGACGAGCAACGTCAGGGCCAACGACGGCAGCATCCAGGCCAGTCCGATCAGGTCGTGCTGCGGCAGCGCGAGCGCCGCGACCACGGACCCGATCAGGGCGGTGCCTCCGACGGCGAGACTGCGGGCCAGCAACAGCCGTGAGGTGGGGTAAGGGGTGGCGGCCACGATCGCTCTGGCCCGGTCCAGACCAGGGGCATAGGCAGCCGCGGTGCTCACAACCGGCAGCAGCGGCGCCAGCAGCAGGAACAGCCCCTCGGGTTGACGGTCCCGCTGCGAGACGAGCAGTGCCAGCACGACAGCGGCCAGGACAGCGCCCCACCAGGCGAGCCGCACGTTGGGGGCGGCGAGCAGGGCGCGCGCATCAGGCTCCGTGACGCCGCAGCGGCCCAGCAGCCGTTCCAGCCACGGCCGTTCCAGCAGGTCGACCCGATCCTCGACCTCGGCCAACACCGCCGCCAGCCTTGGTGCGGGTACGGCGTCGCGGAGCACGCTTCGGCAGGTGCGGCAGGCGATCAGGTGGGCCTCGATGGACGCTGCGGACAAGCCACCGGGCCGGCTGTCGACGTACGCCTGCAGCTGTCCCTCCTCGGGATGCCAGGTGTCAGGGGGCGTCATGCCAACTCCTCCCGCAGGGCGGCCCGCGCCCGCATCATGCGTGTCTTGACGGTCCCCGCCGGGATGCCGAGCAGCCGTCCCGCCTCGCGAGTGGTCAGGCCGTCCAGGACGGTGGCCTGCATCACCGCGCGCAGCTCGGGCGAGAGCCTTCCGAACGCTCCTGCGAGATCCCCGTGCTCGATCCCGAGCAGCACCTGCTCCTCAGCCGACGCCATCACGCCGGCCTGTTCCTCGACCAGCATCGCGGTGGTCCTCGGCCGGCGGCGCAGGCCGTCGACGAGCCTTCGGATGCCGATGCCCCAGATCCAGGCGGCGACCTGTCCGCGTCCGTCCCATCTGCCGGCTCCCCGCCAGACCGCGACGAAGGTGTCCTGCACGACCTCGTCGACCAGCCCAGGGTCGCTGCAGCGACGCGAGAGGCGGAGCACCAGCCACGGAGCGTGGGCTGCATAGAGCGCTGCGAGCGCAGCCCGGTCCCCGGCGGCGACGGCGCACAGCAGGGCTGCGTCCTCGTCCGGTGACGGCTGGCCGACCATGGCAGGCCCTTTCTCGACGATTCGAGGCTACGACCCCTCTGTCGTCATCGGTGGCTCAGACGGTTCACCATTTTGCCGAGGTTGCCTTGGCCCCCAGCGGGGTATCGGGAATTCAGTCGCGGCAACAGGCCGCACCAGCACAACCGGAGGACCCTCATGGGTATCGGTGCCAGCGTTTTCCTTCTTGCCATCGGCGCGATCCTGGCCTTCGCCGTTGAGTACGAGCTCAGCGGCATGGACATCAACGTCGTCGGGGTCATCCTCATGGCCGCCGGGATCCTCGGCCTGTTCATGACGACCCTGGTCTTCGGTCGCCGTGACGGCGCCACGACCGGTGTGGTCACCGAGGAGCGCGTCGTCCGCGACCGCACCCTCTAGCCACCTGCTCGTCCGCGGGGGGCCGCCGCTGGAGGAACCATGTCGCTGCACACCGAGACGCCACCCGACGAACGGGCACCTCGACGGACGGACCGCAGCCGCTGGAACTGGCTGCTCCTCCTGCCGCTGGTGGTGACGCTCTACCCGCCGCTGTACAACCGGCGCGAGCCGGATCTCGGCGGGATCCCGTTCTTCTACTGGTACCAGCTGGCGATCATCTCCGTCGGTGTGCTCTGCACCTACGTCGTCTACCGCAAGACGAGGCGCTGACATGGACGACATCAAGGGCGTCCAACTCGCGGTCTTCACCGTGCTCTTCGTCGGCGTCAGCGTGCTGGGCTTCCTCGCCAGCCGCTGGCGCCGTCCGAAGGACCTGCACAGCCTTGACGAGTGGGGCCTGGGCGGCCGCAGCTTCGGCGGCTGGGTCACCTGGTTCCTCATCGGCGGTGACCTCTACACGGCCTACACCTTCATCGCCGTGCCGGCGCTCATCTTCGGCGCCGGTGCGGTCGGCTTCTTCGCCATGCCCTACACGATCGTGGTCTACCCGATCGTGTTCGTCGTGCTCGCGCGGCTCTGGTCGGTCAGCCATCGCAACGGCTTCGTGACGCCGGCCGACTTCGTGCGCGCCCGCTCGGGTTCGCCGACGCTGGCGCTGCTCGTCGCCATCACCGGCATCGTCGCGACCATGCCCTACATCGCCCTTCAGCTCATCGGCATCGAGGCCGTGCTGAAGGCGATGGGGGTCACCGGCCACTCGCCGATCATCGTGGCCTTCGCGATCCTCGCGGCCTACACCTACAACTCCGGGCTGCGTGCCCCGGCGCTGATCGCGGTCGTCAAGGACGCGCTCATCTACGTCGTGGTGATCGCCGCCGTCATCGTCATCCCCATCAAGCTCGGTGGGTTCGGCGAGATCTTCGCGGCCGCGGACAAGAAGTTCG
The DNA here is from genome assembly GCA_031416735.1 of Frankiales bacterium. GTDB lineage: Bacteria > Actinomycetota > Actinomycetes > Mycobacteriales > SCTD01 > RYN-111. The sequence continues at coordinate 13,067 of JANOTZ010000290.1, read as the reverse complement.
CCGCCAGCCCCAACCCGGGTGACGGGCTGCTGCTCGGCGGCGCCTCCCAGCTGCAGTACGCCACGCTGGCCTTCGGCTCCGCCCTCGCGCTGTTCCTCTACCCGCACTCGCTCACCGGCGTCCTCGCGTCGAAGAGCCGCGACACCATCAAGCGCAACATGGCGGCCCTTCCGGCCTACAGCTTCGTGCTCGGTCTGCTGGCGCTGCTGGGCTACATGGCGATCGCCTCCGGCGTGAAGCCTCTGGTGGACGCGGACGGCAAGCCCGACGTCAACACCATCGTGCCGCTGCTGTTCGACCAGCAGTTCCCGCCGTGGTTCGCCGGTGTGGCCTTCGCCGCGATCGGCATCGGGGCCCTGGTGCCCGCCGCCGTCATGTCCATCGCGGCCGCCAACCTGTGGACCCGCAACATCTACAGCGAATACCTCAACAAGGACGCCACCCCGAAGCAGGAGGCGCGCAGCAGCAAGCTGGCGAGCCTGGTGGTCAAGCTGGGCGCGCTGGGCGCGATCCTCGTCCTCGACCCGCAGTTCTCCATCGACCTGCAGCTCATCGGTGGGGTGCTCATCCTGCAGACCCTGCCGGCCGTGGCGATCGGCCTCTACACCCGATGGTTCCACTCCAAGGCCCTCATCGCCGGCTGGTGCGCCGGCATGGCCTTCGGGTTGTGGTCGCTCTATGAGGTCCCGAAGAAGGTGTTCGGGGTGGACGGCAGCATCACCGTCGTCAAGGAGCACTTCGGCGGATCGGCCTTCCCGCTGTCGAAGCTCGGCTTCGAAACCACGACCACCCTGTACGCCGGAATGCTGGCCATCTTGGTCAACCTCATCGTGTGTGTGATTGGCACGCTGCTGCTCCGCGGCCGGGTTGCCGACGGCATCGACACCACCGACCCGGACGACTTCACCGCCGAAGCAGGCGATCCGGAGGTCACCCAACTGCCGGAGCTCGTGCACTGACCCTGACGGGCCCCGGTATGCGACGAAGTCCCAGCCCCCACAGGGGTTGGGCCTTCGTCGTCAGCCGTTGAGGACGAGGGTCAGCTCGGGCGGTGCTCCGGGGACGAGGACGACGGGGATGCCCCAGTCCTGCTGGGTGACGTGGCAGGCCGCGTGCTCCACGTCGACATCACAGCTTGCGGCCATCGCGGCTATGTGCAAAACGCCCTCGATCCCCTGCAGGACAAGGGTTCTCGTGAGGTCTGTGCTGCTGCCGGCGCCGTCGACGAGGAGCTCCGGTGGGCTCGCCGACACGGTCACCCGGGTCGACGGTCCGTAGGTCTCGTCGAGCTTCTGACCGGGCGGTGGGGTGAAGACGACGGTGAGCGTCACCGGGCCTGACGCGAGCATGGTGGTGGGCCGTTGGGTCCGCTGCGCCACCTCGTCCACCACCAGCGCCTCGTCCGGAAGCCGCAGGCGAGTGACCCGGTGCGCCGCCGACTCCACGACGAGCAGGTGCTCGCCGTCCACGACGGCGTCGCTCGGCTCGGACAGCCCGGTGATCAACGTGCTGACGGAGTCGGTGGCGGGGTCATATCGCCGTACCGCGCCGTTGTAGGTGTCGCAGACGGCCACGCTCCCGTCGGGCAGGGCGGTGACGCCGAGAGGGTGCTGGAGCAGCGCCTGCTTCGCCTCCCCATCGCGATGACCGAAGTCGAACAGTCCGCTGCCGACCGCCGTGCCGACCTCGCCGGCCGCGAACCAGCGCAGCGCTGAGGTCTCGGAGTCGGCGAACCACAGCCGATCGGTCCCGGCGGCCAGGCCGCTCGGCTGGGCGAGGTGGGCCTCGATCGCCACGCCGTCGCGCAGCCCCTCGCCGGTCGTGCCCGCCAGCGCTCTGACCGTGCTGCCGTCGAAGGCCCACAGCTGGTGGGTGCCGGCCATCGCGATGACCACCGTGCCGTCCCAGACGGCGACGTCCCAGGGGGTGCTCAGGTTGACCTCGCGGGCCGGTCCCTCGGTGCGGTCACCGGGCCGCCACACCGCACCCGTGCCGGCCACGGTGCGCACCTCGCTGGTCTCCAGGTCGAGGGTGCGCAGCAGGTGGTTGGAGGTGTCCGCGACGAGCACCAGGCCGTCCTCGAGCAGACAGATCCCTTGTGGCTCAGCGAAAGACGAGCTGGTGCCGTCCTCGCAGCCCCGCGTCCCGGTGCCGAACCTTCGCGCCACCACATCCCCGTCCAGCACGACGAGCGAGTGGTGCGCGGAGTCGCTGACGAGCAGCCTCCCATCGGGCAGGCGTAGGGCCTTGCCGGGGAAGGACAGCTCCGACCTGGGCGCCGGTGGCGGGACATAGGGGCCGTCCCCTCGCCGCAGGGTCCCCCTGGCGTCGTGCTCGGCGACGAGCTCCGCGAGCAACCGGGCGAGTCCCTCGACGTGACCCTCGCCGGAGGCGACGTGGACGATGTACCCCTCGGGGTCGATGAGGACGAGGGTGGGCCAGGCGCGGACGGCGTACTGCTTCCACGTCGCCAGATCGGGATCGTCCAGGACCGGGTGCTGCACCTCGTAGCGGGCCACCGCGGCGAGGACGTTCTCGTGCACCGCCTCGTGCGCGAACTTCGGCGAGTGCACCCCGACGACGGTGAGGACGTCGTGGAACCTCTCCTCGAGCGGTCGCAGCTCGTCCAGGACGTGCAGGCAGTTCACGCAGCAGAACGTCCAGAAGTCCAGGAGAAGGAACGAGCCGCGGAAGTCGGCGAGGGAGAGCTGCGCGCCCCCGGTGTTGAGCCAGCCCCCCCGGCCGATGAGCTCAGGTGCCCGGACGCGGGCCTGCCGTGTCGTCACCGGTCCAGCCTACGGAACGCAGACCGGCACCCCGTTGACGTCACCCGGGGTGGATCCTGGTCAGCGCCTGGTGAGACCCGGACCGGAGAGCTGGCGGATGACGACGCCCTGGGCATCGCCTGCGGCCTGGGTGGAGGGCAGTCCCGGGCCCTCGGCCTGGATGCAGGTGTCGAGGTGCAGGTGTCGACCGCCGCAGCCCACAGCTCACCGGTCCGGGGGGCGGCGACGACGTCGATGAAGTCATACATCCCGGCGCACCGGTCCAGACACGCGCCGCGGTGGATCGGGTCCTTCACCGGGTTGGCCGTCGTGGAGTGGAAGGTCGGCCGCGACGCGAGTGCGTCGGTGCTGACCGCGACGTAGTAGTTCCACGGACGGGCGGCGGTGGCGTCACGGGCGGTCGTTCCGGGGAAGGCCACCACCAGGTGGCCGGGCTTCGAGGCGTCGATGCTCGGGAAGTTGACGGCGGCCACACCCGGCGGCGCGATCAGCAGCGCCGGGCCCCACGACCTGCCGTGGTTGCGGGACACCGACAGGTAGGGCAGCAGGTCGGCCGCGCCGATCCAGCTGTAGTAGAGGTTGCCGGCGCTGTCGGACGCGACCGACGTCTGGTGGCTGGCCACCAGCATGGGGTTGACGCGCACCTGCTTCCAGGTCGTGCCGGCGTCCTCGCTGATGGACACCCACGGCTGGTCGCAGTGCCCCTTGGGAACGAACAGCCGGCCGGCCGGGTCGGTCGCGATGTGGCCGTGCAGACCGCCGCACAAGGTGGCCGCGCCACGGTTCGGCGATCCGTCGCTGGGCTGTTCCACTCCCATGTACGCCGGGTTGCCGGTGATCCGGAAGGTGGTGCCGCCGTCGGTGCTGCGCGCGCAGGACACGTCCGCGATCTTGTTCACGCAGTAGTAGACGATCCGCGGGTAGCCCGTGGTGGTGACGCCCGCGATGGGGTTACCGGTCACGAGGGTCTGGTGGTCGTCGACCGGCGACTCGCAGGCCAGCGGGTTGCCCTTGGTCCAGGTCTTGCCCTCGTCGTCGGACCAGGTGAGGTAGGAGCAGCCGACGAGCAGGTCGTCGTTGAAGATGCGCCCGGTCACCGGGTCGACGTAGATGTAGGGGTCCAGGGTGGCCGGTGACACCGGCTGGCCGGCGACCAGCGGCGTGACGTTGTGCCAGCTGCGGTTGCCGTCCGTGGAGCCGTAGACGAGGGTGCGCGGGTTGGCGGGTGAGAGGCCGTCGAAGTCGCCGGCGGCGATGAACGCGTTGCCCGCCTTCGTGACCCCGAGCGTGGGCTCGGCAGCCTTGCGCCCGATCTTGGTGGCGCTGACGACGAGCGGGGTGCGGTCCTTGATCGTCGGGTTGGTGGGCAGCTTCAGCGGCGGGGTCACGCCCTTCGGCACGTCCACATAACCGGCAGCCGTGGTGCTGCCGTAGTGGGTGGTGAGGTCCTCGCCGCTGTCGACGTACCTCGGGGTGGCGACGATCCGCAGGGTCGAGGCGACCGTGCCCTTCACGTCCACGACGACCGTGTAGGCGTTGACGGAACCGTCCCCGATCGACGCCCCGGTGATGGTGCTGCCGATCTCCTTCTCCTTGGGAGTCCCGGCGTCGGCATAGACGTGCGCGACCAGGTTGCCGCTGCTGGCGGCGACGTTGCGTGACGACCAGAACCACCGGATCGTCATCTTGCCGTTGAGAACCCCGCTGTACTTCCCGGTCCAGATGGCTGCGCCCTTGCTCGCCGAACCACCGCTGGCGATGCCGACCACCGGGCTGGTGTACTGCGTGACGGCGGTGGTCGCGGTCGGCTTCGCCGTCCCCAGGGTGCCCGACGGGGAGCCGTTGAGCTTGTTGGCGTCGTCCTGGGCCGTGCCGCTGAAGTAGAGGCGGACCGCGGGGATCACCGCCGGCGTGGGCTTGACGTAGAGAGACGCCTGGTAGGCCTGGGTCAGTCCGCCCTTGACTGCCGCGGGCATCGGGCCGGCCGCCTGCGAGGAGGGTCCGAGGGCTGCGGTGGCACCGAGCAGGGCGGCGAGGCCGCCGAAGACGAGTGCGCGGACGGGACGACGACGGAGCACGGGAACCTCATAGGTACCGGGGGTTGGACGGGTCCTTGCACCTTCGCCGTTTCGGCGGGAAGTCCTGCCGTGGTTGGGTCGCCGGTCGTCGGGGAAGATCGTCGACGTGAGCCCAACAGAGGTCGATGACGAGCCCGACACCATCCCGTACGTCAACCGTGCGCTGACCTACATCGAGGACGCGATCTACGGCGGCGTGGCGGTGGTGCTGGCGGTCGCCGCCGGCAGCCTGCTGTTCGTCGCCGGCCGCGACCTGCTCAAGGCGGTCGGGCACAGCGACACCAAGGGGGTGCTGCACGTCCTCGACACGCTGCTGCTCGTCTTCATCTTCGTCGAGCTGCTCTACGCGGTGCGCCTCACGCTGAAGGAGCGGCAGGTGCTGGTGGAGCCGTTCCTGCTCGTCGGGATACTCGCCGCGATCAAGGAGATCGTGGTGCTGTCCGTGGAGGCCGCCGAACAGGTCGCCAAGGACGCCGACGCGTTCGAGCGCTCGATTCTCGAGATCGGCGTGCTGGGCCTGCTGATCCTGGCGCTGTCGGTGTCGGCCGTCCTGCTCCGCCGCAAGGAACGCGAGCCCGCCGAGGGCAAGGGCTGACGTCCACCCCCGCCTCCCCCACCCGCGTCCCCACCCCACTGCCCCCACACACTGGAGCCGCTCCCGAGCCCCCTCCACGCTGAGCGGCCACCGTCAAGTGTGAGGAAACGCCCTGACTGTGTGGCGGCCTTACCGGTCCCACGAGGCGCCAGGCCCCCGGCGCAGAGTGCTGTCGACGTCCCAGCCGAATCGAGTTACCCACCATCACCGGCCGGAACAGCACTTCGGCACTCTTGGCAGCAGCTTTTCCTCACCTCCGGTGCTCGTGATCGACGTGAGCTTTGAGGTGGATCTCGTGTCCGGGAAAGCCTCAAACTCCACGTGGATCACGACGGGGGGACCGCGAGGAGCGGCCAGCAAGCTAGCTCCAGGCGAGGGCTGTCGCCGGGTCGGACAGCACCCGGGCGATGTCGGCGAGGAACTGCGAGCCGAGCTGGCCGTCGACGTTGCGGTGGTCGAACGACAGCGCGAGCTGCGTCACCTGCCGCACCACGATCTCGCCGTCCACCACCCACGGCGTCGGCCGCACGGCACCGAAGCACAAGATCGCGGACTCGCCGGAGTTGAGGATCGGGGTGCCTGTGTCGACCCCGAAGACTCCGACGTTGGTGATGGTGATGGTGCCGCGGGCCATCTCGGCCGGGGACGTCTTGCCGTCGCGGGCGGTGGCGACCAGATCCTGCAAGGCGTGCGCCAGCTGCACCAGCGAGAGCTGGTCGGCGTCCTTGATGTTGGGCACCAGCAGCCCGCGGGGCGTCGCCGCGGCGATCCCGAGGTTGACGTAGTCCTTCACGATGATCTCGGACTCGGTGAAGGTGCTGTTGATCTCAGGATTGCGCTTCACCGCGAGCAGCAACGCCTTCGCCACCAGCAGCAGCGGCGTCACCTTCACGCCCTCGAACTCCGGCAACCCCCGAAGCCGCTGGACGAGCTCCATCGTCGGCGTGATGTCGAAGGTGATGAACTCGGTGACGTGCGGCGCGCTGAAGGCACTGTCCGCCATCGCCTGGGCCATCATCTTGCGGACGCCCTTCACCGGGATCCGCCTCTCCCGGGTCTCCGGGTCGTACGGCGGCAGGCCGACCCATCCCTGGGGCGCGGGCTGCTCGTCGGTGAGGTAGTCGCGGTGAGCGGCCGGATGCCCGCTCTCCACATCAGCCCGGGTGATGGTGCCGCCCGGCCCGGTGCCGACGACCGTCCCGAGGTCGATCCCGAGCTCCTTGGCCAGCTTGCGCACCGGCGGCTTCGCCAGGACAGGCACTGCTCCGGCAGACACCAACGCTGACAGACCGACGGCGGCGGCGGACACCCGCGCGGCCGTGGCGGGCGGGGGCACCGGGGCCTCGACGATCGGGGCGGGCGTCGCTACCGGCTTGTCCCCGCGGGCCCGACGCTTGGCTGTGACCGACTTGGGGCCGTAGCCGACGAGGGTCGCCGTGCGGCCGGTCGGACCGACCTCGCCAATCAGCGCGCCTTCCTGGGCGGGCGGGGGCGGAACCAGGTCGCCCACCTCGGGATGCTCAGACGTCACCTCGGCGACCGGCAGGTCGCCGGCTCCGGGATCGGTGTCGACGCTGATGATGACCGCGCCGACGTCGACGGTGGCGCCGGCCGGGTGGTGGAGAGTGACGACCACGCCGGCGAACGGTGACGGCACCTCGACGGCTGCCTTGGCGGTCTCCACCTCGACGATCGGCTGGTTGAGCTTGATCTCGTCGCCGACGGCGACCAGCCACTGCAGGATCTCGCCCTCGGTGAGTCCCTCGCCCAGGTCGGGGAGCTTGAAGTCCTTTACCCGCGACATCTCTAGTACCCCAGCGATCGGTCGACCATGTGGAGCACCCGGTCGAGGTCAGGGAGGAACTCCTCCTCGATCCGCGACGGCGGGTAGGGCGTGTCGAAGCCGGTGACGCGCAGGACCGGTGCCTCCATCTCGTAGTAAAGCTCCTCAGACAGCCGGGCGGCGATCTCTGAACCCAGGCCGACGAAGGACGGGGCCTCGTGGACCACAATCGCCCGCCGAGTCCGCCGTACCGACTCGAAAACTGTCGGAAAGTCCAGCGGGCTAAGAGATCTCAGGTCGATGACCTCCAACGAGCGACCGTCCTCCACCGCGGCGGAAGCAGCGTCCAGGCAGGTCTTCACCATGGGGCCGTAGGCGATCAGCGTCAGGTCGGTGCCGGACCTGACGACCCGGGCCTGCTCCATCGGACCGGGCGTGGCGGTGACGTCCACCTCCGCTTTCTCCCAGTAGCGCCGCTTGGGCTCGAAGAAGATGACCGGGTCGTTGCAGGCGATGGCCTGCTGGATCATGAAATGCGCGTCGATGGGGTTGGAGCACGCGACGACCTTGAGCCCGGCGGTGTGCGCGAAGTAGGCCTCGGGCGACTCGCTGTGGTGCTCGACCGCGCCGATGCCGCCGCCGAACGGGATCCGGATGACGATCGGCATCTTCAGCCGCCCACGCGAGCGGGCGTGCATCTTCGCGAGCTGCGACACGATCTGGTCGTAGGCGGGGTAGACGAAGCCGTCGAACTGGATCTCGCAGACCGGCCGGTAGCCGCGCATGGCCAGACCGATCGCGGTGCCGACGATGCCCGACTCGGCGAGCGGGGTGTCGAAGACGCGGTCCTCCCCGAAGTCCTTCTGCAGCCCATCGGTGACCCGGAAGACGCCGCCGAGCTTGCCGATGTCCTCGCCCATGAGGATGACCTTGGGGTCGTGATCCATGGCGGCGCGCAGACCCTCGTTGAGGGCCTTCGCCATCGTGAGCTGTGCCATCAGTGCGCCACCTCCGTGAAGCCGGCGTGATAGGTGGTGAAGGCCTCGCGCTGTTCCAGCAGCAGCGGCGTCAGCTCCTCATAAACCTGGTCGAACATCACCAGCGGCGACGGGTCCGCCATCTCCAGGCAGCCCTTGCGGATCCGCGCGGCCAGCTCGTCGGCGTCCGACTCGAGCTTCTCGAAGAAGGCGCTGTCGGCGATCTGCTGCTTGTAGAGGAAGGCTTTCATCCGTTCCAACGGGTCCTTGAGCTTCCAGGCCTCGAGCTCGGAGGCGAGCCGGTAGCGGGTCGGGTCGTCGGAGGTGGTGTGCGCGCCCATCCGGTAGGTGAAGGCCTCGATGAGCGTCGGTCCCTGCCCGCTGCGGGCGCTGTCGAGGGCTTGCCTCGTGACGGCGTACGACGCAAGGACGTCGTTGCCGTCCACTCGCACTCCCGGGAAGCCGAAGCCCTCGGCCCGCTTGAAGAGCGGGATCTTGCTCTGCGTGGACGTCGGGGTGGAGATGCCCCACTGGTTGTTCTGGCAGAAGAACACGATCGGGGAGTTGTAGACGCTGGCCCAGACGAACGCCTCGTTGACGTCGCCCTGGCTCGACGCACCGTCACCGAAGTAGGCGATGACCGCCTCGTCCTTGGTCAGGTCGCCGGAGCCGACCGCGCCGTCCTTGCTGATGCCCATCGCATAGCCGGTGGCGTGCAGCGTCTGGCTGCCGATGACGATCGTGTAGAGGTTGAAGCGCTTCTCCAGCGGGTCCCAGTCGCCGTTGCTCACACCCCGGAACAGGCCCAGGAGCTTGAGCGGGTCCACGTCCTTGCACCAGGCGACGCCGTGCTCCCGGTAGGTCGGGAAGGCGAAGTCCTGCGGGCGCAACGCACGGCCGGAGCCGACCTGGGCGGCCTCCTGACCGAGGAGCGCGGCCCAGATCCCCAACTCACCCTGGCGTTGCAGGGCCGTCGCCTCGACGTCGATCCGGCGTACCAGGACGAGGTCGCGGTAGAAGCTGCGGTATTCCTCGTCGGTGAGGTCGATGTCGTAGTCGGGGTGGTGCAGCCGCTCCCCCTCGGGCGTCAGCAGCTGGACCAGGGGCGTGCCGGTCGCCACGTCGGTCGGGTTCGGGACGGTCACGCAGGTCCTCCTGGTGCGCTCGACTCCCGGTCCGGGGTCACCGGTCGGAAGGGCGGTGCATCACCGGTGCCGCGGGTCGGCGGATCCGGCGGGGTGGTGCTGAGATCTCGGCAGGGGGCGGGGTACGGCGTCATCGTGACACGTCCGTGCCGATGATGTGACGCAGGTCTCTCGAGAACCACCGCACCGGTGGAACGAGGTCAGCGGGAGTGGCGCCCGCGGGCGTGCTTGCCCTTGCCGGAGCGCTCGCTGGCGTCCTCTGAGTCGGCGCCGGACTTGCCCTCGGACTTGCGCTCGGCCTTCTTGTCCTTGGCCCGGTCCCTGTCCCTGGCCCCGTGCTTGCCGCCCTTGCGGGTCTCCTGGTCGTCGGCATCGACGGTGTCGGGGCGGTCCGCCGGGGTCGCGACGGGGCCGTTGTGCGGCAGTGCCGCCCGGTCGGGGGCGGTGACCGGCAGCCTGAAGATCGGCGCGGAGGCGGGAGGTGTGACCGCGGCGGGCGGCGTGACGCTCGGGCCGCCGGTGGTCGGCTTACCGGCGGTGGGCTTGCCGGTCGTGGGCTTGCCGGCGGTGGGCTTGCCGGCGGTGGGCTTGGTGAGCTTGGTGGGCTTGCCCGGCTTCGGGAGGATGGTCGTGGGCGCGACGTGGCGCCGCGGCGGGCGGACCGCGGGAACACCCACCGCGGGAGTCTCGACCGACGGAGTCTCGACCGACGGAAGCTCGACCGACGGAAGCTCGACCGACGGGAAACCGGGGAGCACGAGCTCAGGGGTGCCGAGGCCGGGGGTGGTCACCGTGCCACCGAGCTGGACCAGCGGGGCGATCAGGCTGCGCTTTCCCGGCTTGGCGCGCTGCGCGAGCGCTGCCCGCAGGGCCTTGACGGTGGGGTCGACCTTGGCCGCGGCGGTCTTGGTGCCGTAGGTGCCGGGCGCCCGGTCGACGACGACCGAGCTGGTGCTGGACCCGCCGTCGGGGAGCAGCGCACCGCCCGGCAGGGCCGTCGGGCCCGCCATCGAGCTGGTGCCGTGGTTGACCAGCACGGCGGTGCCACTCGACGCGAGAGCGACCAGTGCGACCGTGGTCGCGCCGAACGCGAGCTTCGAGCTGGCCTGGACCCTGAGCAGCGCTGAACCGGAAGTGTCCTCAGGGAGAACGTTCTCGGCCACGGGGCTCCGTCCACAGCGATGGGGTCGCTTACAGTCTGCCACGAAAAAGCAACAGAGTGTTGCGAATCATCTGCAGACCGTGAAGCATCCACCGGCAAGACTGGCGAATGTAGGGCCAAACGGGGGAATTTCGCTCAGGTCAGCGTTCGGCCAACTGCTTGAGGGCGGCCAGCGTGCTCTCGAGATTGGCACCGGTGGTCTGCTCACCGCGGTCGCGGACGCCGGTCGTCAGGGCGGCCGGGCCCTTGAACCAGCCGGGTCGGCGGTCCGACCAGCTCTCGGTGACGGTGCAGGCGGCCGCCCCATCGGGCTCGACCTGGTAGGCCCACTCCGAGACCGGGATGCCGGTGAAGCTCACCGCGAAGCCAAAGGTGCGGCCCGGCTCGCAACGGGTGACCTTCACGCTGGTGCTCCAACGCCGCCAGCCATTGCGGTTGGACCCGCGGAAGCGAGCGCCCACGGCCGGTCCGGTGGCACCGCCCAGCCACGTGCCGCCGGTGTTCTCGGGGCTGAGCGCGCCCATCGCCGGCAGGTCGCTGACCAGCGCCCATACCCGGTCCGCCGGGGCTTCCACCCGCGTGCTCCTGCTGATGTGGGTCATGCCCACATTCTGCCAGCCCGCGCTGGGAGACCGCCCGCACCCGATGACAGTCACCTGCCGGCCCGTTGCCCCTGGAACGGCGAACAGCGGAGCGTCTCCCCCCGGAAACGCCCCGCTGGTCCAGCCGCACGACGACCGCAGCACTGGGAAGCCGCGCTGCCGAGCGATGCGGGGAAGATTCGCCGTCGCCGGATGATCTCCTGCCCGCCGCGCAGACTTCTTGCCCGCCGGCGTCCCCGGTCGGCCGTGCTCGCAGCCTTACCGTCACATTGTGTCCCCCGCCCACTCCTGCCGCGCGGTGACGACCGTGCTCGGCACCGTCGTCGGCACCTTGCTGGGCAGTGGCACGCTGCCGGCGTCGGCCGCGGGTCCGCAGGACGTGCCGCACGCCGAGTGCAGCGACCTGGCGATCACCTTCAGCGAGGTGGGCGACCACAGCTTCACCGCGACCGTGACGGCCAGCGTGACGACGCCGGGCGTCTTCTTCCTCAACGACTTCCACGCCTATTTCGGCCAGACCGGCCGCACGACCTCGACCCTCCGCGCCACAGTGCCGTCGGCGGACACCGACTACACCTACCGGGCAAGGTGCGTCGGTGGGACGGCCACCGCCACGGTGCGCACGCTGCGGGAAACTGCGGTGCCCAGCGGCCCTGCCGCATCGGTGGGCGCCCCGTCCGTGGTGGTGGAGGGGCCAGCACTGCTCGTCGCCCTCAGCCCGCGGAGCGTCGCGACCAGGGTCCGGGCGCGCGCGACCGACAACGTAGGTCGGGTCCTGCCCGTGACCTGCGACCCGGTCCGGGTCCCACCGGCAGGGACCTTCAGGGTGACGTGCACCAGCGGACCGGACAGCGCGGGGCGGGTGGGTTCCTCCACGCACCGGGTGCACGTCCGCGGTGCCGCGGAGCAGCTGCGGATGCTCCGCGCCTCCCTCCCGCCGAGCCGGTTGACCGAGTTGCTCGGCAAGGCGGCCGCGGCCGCGGCCCGTGACCAGGGGGCGGTGGCGGTCCGCCAGCTCGGCCTTGCCGTCGACGAGCTGCGCGCCGGCGGACTTCCGGCTGCCCGTAAGGCATCTGCCTTGACCGCGATCGCCCAGGCAGCGCATGTGCTCGGGCACGCCATCCCCCGACTGCACACGGTGCGCCCCGGGGAGCACCTGTGGGCGATCGTGCGAGCCCAGTTGGTCATGGACACCGGACACGCGCCCTCGGCCGGAGCGGTCGCCGATGCTGTTCGCCGTACTCAGGCTGCCAACCCGCGGCTGGGTGCGCTGCTGCAGCCCGGCGTGGTGCTGGTGCTGCCGGGTTTCTAGGGCGCGACCAGCGGGAGCTTCGCGCTGACGGCACTGACCGTGTAGCGCTGGCCTGTCACTGGATCGGGCACGCCCCACACAACTTCGCTGCCGGCCAGGACGATGCTGATCCGGTGGCCCTTGGCGAAGACGGCGTCCTGCGGGCGAAGGGTGATGGTGGCTTTCACGGTCTGGCCGGGCGTGAGGTTGCGCGGCGCGGCGAGCGACCCGGCGTACCGCAAGTCCAACAGCCCGAGGGTCACGACCCGCTGCGTTCCGTCGGGCGCGACGTCGAGCAGCGTCGCATCGAGCTGCCCGCGGACCCCGTCGAGCGCCACATCGACGGTGATGGTGCCGCCTCCCGCCAGCCGTGACGGCTTCGTGAGGGCGGCGCTGGTGAAGGTGAGGGTGGCGGGGTGCGAGCCGGCGGGTGCCTGCTTGTAGGCCTTGGAGGTCTCGGTGCCGCTGTTGACGAAGGTCTGCGGCTCGCCGCGGAAGGTGAGAGTCGTGGCGGGTGCGGTCAGCGGCAGCGTCTGACGCCACTGGTTGTCGAATGCCTGGGACAGCACCTTCGGGACCCGGTCGAGGCCCGGTGCCTTCTCGCCCTTGAGGTGACGCGCGAAGAAGTCGTCGAGGTAGCCGCGTGGG
>JANOTZ010000289.1:0-1951 GCA_031416735.1 Frankiales bacterium | reverse complement strand
CCGGTGCGATCCCAACAGTCTTCGGCAAGACCGTCCCAGGCGTGTTCCAGGTCGGCGAAGGCCGTGAGAACGTCGCTGCGCAAGTCGTCAGCAGAGCGGCCCGCCCCGGCCTCTACGAGACTCGGAGCACCTTCGTAGTCGGGGCGGCGTACCTCGTTGTGAAGGGCGCCTTCGATCATCCAGATGTCGTCTCTCGTCTTGTTCGCCAGATGAGTCAGAATGTGCGCACGGCTCCAGCCCGGCAGCAGGCTCGCACCGCGAACGTCATCGTCGCGCAGGGTCGCCAGGGCATCCCCAAGACGCCGATGAGCAGCGAAGGTTGCCTCCAGGATCAGGACCGGCCTCATCGGTCCAACGGTACGGGTGGCTTCCAAGGGCCCGTGTTCAACAAGCACCGCAGGTGCGATTGACGTGCGGCCTGTTGCGGGACTGCCGCTTGGAGGCCCGAGCGAGCAGTGCGCTTCCCACACTTCCGCTTCTGCCGCTGAGTACGGCGTCTAAGCCTGGTGCATAGGGCAAGTACGAGGATCCCTTGCATCGTCCGCGCTGGCGTGAGTCAGAACTCGTGCGCCCATCGCAAGGCCAGCCAACTCAGGGTCGCGTCTCGCCACCAGGCCTGATGCGTGCGCATCCACGGCGAGTTCGGAAAGGGCGGCTGAGCCGCAGACTCGGTGAAATAGCCAGCCAACGCGACAAGGAACGCATCGACTGCCCGTCCTGCCACGTCGCGGGTGAGCGGGTGCTCGGCCAGGTAAGCCTCAGCGTCGAGGCCGTCGCCGTGGACGCTGATGAGGAGCCCGACCAGGTCAACCCACGGCGCGGCAAGGCTCAGCCAGTTCCAGTCACAGACCTGCACGCCGCCGTCCTCGGTGAGCAGCAGGTTGTCCTCGCGCAGGTCGAAGTGCACGGCGGTGTCACCGGCGGCGAGCTCGGCCCACTCACCCTCGAACTCCGCGAGCATGCCGACGATGGGCCGCCACGCGTCAGGCACGAGGTGCGGATCGACACTGCCGTCACCGGCGGCGAGCAGGCGCCAGAACCGGAACTCGCTGTCAAGGTCCGTCGTCGTGTCCAGGGGCGGGAGCCCAGCCGGCGCGGGTGTCAGGGCAGCGGCAAGCGGCGTGAGCATGTCCAGCACGAGGCGGAGTTCGCCTGGCTGCCAGGGACGCGCCGGGGTGCGTCCGGTCACGTCGTCGAACGCGAGGACCAGCCACTCATCCTGCTCGGCCGCCCAGCGAAAGCGCGGGGCCGGAACGGCGCTGGGGAGCGACTTGGAGACCAGGACCTCCTGCTGGTAGGACCTGAACACCTGGGGGTTGACATCACTCGATGCTGCCTTCACGAAGACCCGGGAGCCATCGGCGAGCACAAGTCGGCTGGCGAAGCCGTCGGTGAACCCGCCGCCCTGACTTTCTGCGTCCGCGACCGACTGTCCAAGACGGCTCTCGACGAGCGCGCGGACCGGGGCGGGCAACGACAGCCAGGAAGGACGTTGGGCGGTGGCGCCGCTGGGCGCAGCGTACGGCCGGGGCACTGTCGGCAGGTCAGTCACGTTCACGCTCGTCTCGGGATCTGGTGCCGCGCGGCGCCATTCTCCGCCACTGTGCCGGTTCACGGCCTCGGCGGCACTCGAGTTTCTCGCAAGACGCGACACCGCGCCTAGGAGCCGTACTCATCTGCCGCGCGGCGTGCCTCCTGGTCACTGCCGTTGGAGACGCCGCATAGCCTCCGCGTGTGAGCGAATCCTTCTGGCGGCAGGCGGAGCATCTTGTCCGTTGCGAGTGGGGACCCATTGGCGCCGCCCGAGTCACTGACGGCGCAGCGGTGGTCATCGTTGACGTCTTGTCGTTCACCACGTCCGTGTCCGTGATGGTCGAGCGCGGAACTGCGGTCTATCCGAGTGCCTGGCGGGATGTCAGGGCCCAGGAGATGGCGAGTGCGCATGGAGCGG
>JANOTZ010000288.1:0-3577 GCA_031416735.1 Frankiales bacterium | reverse complement strand
CGGGTGAACAGGTCGTAGGTCAGCCCCAGTCCCTGCAGGTCCTCGGCGATCACCCGGTTGTAGCGGTCGGCGAGCTCGCGGGCGGTGACGCCCTCCCGGTCGGCCTGCACCTGGATCGGGGTGCCGTGCTCGTCGGTGCCGCTCACCATGAGGACGTTGTTGCCCGTCATCCGCTGGTAGCGGCTGAAGACATCGGAGGGCACGCCGAAGCCGGCGACGTGGCCGATGTGGCGAGGGCCGTTGGCGTAGGGCCAGGCGACCGCGGTCAGGATGTTGCGGGACATGTCCGTGAGCCTAGTGAGGCCGCCCCTCCGATCCCCCATGAGTTCTGTCAGTGCCATCGGCAAGGATGCCGGGCGACCCCTGCCAACAAGGAGTACGACGTGAGCTCACCGGCCATCTCGGCCACCGGCCTGATCAAGACCTACCCCGCGAAGGGCGGCGACGTCGAAGCGGTCCGCGGCGTCGACCTGGAGGTGCAGCAGGGCGAGGTCTTCGGCTTCCTGGGCCCCAACGGCGCCGGCAAGTCCACCTGCGTGCGGATGCTGACCACCTTGCTCACCATCACCGCCGGCACGGCGCACGTGGCCGGCATCGACGTCGCGAAGGACCCCGACGGGGTCCGCCGCAAGATCGGCGTCGCCCTGCAGGAGGCCGGCCTCGACGCCCGCCAGAGCGGCCGCGAGCTGCTCATCTTGCAGTGCGAGCTGTTCGGGCTGTCGGCGAAGCAGGCGAAGTCACGGGCCCTCGAGCTGCTCGAGCTGGTTGACCTGGTCGAGGCGGCCGACCGCCGGATCAAGGGCTACTCCGGCGGCATGAAGCGCCGGCTCGACTTGGCGTCCGCGCTCGTCCACGAGCCGGAGGTGCTGTTCCTCGACGAGCCGACGACCGGCCTGGACCCGGCCAGCCGGCTCACCGTCTGGGACGAGGTCAAGCGCATCAACGAACGCGGCACGACGGTGTTCCTCACCACGCAGTACCTCGAGGAGGCCGACCAGCTCTGCAACCGGCTCGCGATCATCGACGGAGGACGGATCGTGCTCGAGGGAACGCCCGAGGTGCTCAAGGCCGGGCTGCGGCAACGCAAGGCCCTCGATCACGACCCCACGCTGGACGAGGTGTTCCTCGACGCCACCGGCCGCACCCGCACGCGGGTCGCCGGCGAGGTCGAGCAGGTGCAGGCATGAACGCGGTCAGCCAGGGCTGGATCCTGGGCAAGCGCGCCATCCGGGAGGCGCTGCGCACCCCCGACTCCCTCGCCCCGACGCTGTTCATTCCGCTGTTCTTCCTGGTGGTCAACGTCGGCCAGGCCGGCAAGATCTTCCCGTCCGAGACGACCGCGTTCCTCGGTGGCCAGGGGTACGCCGCCTTCCAGCTGCCGAGCTCGATCCTGCTCGGCGCCTCCTTCGGCTCCGCCGCGCTGTATCTCGTGGAGGAGATCGAAGGCGGATACTTCGACAAGCTGCGCTCCGCCCCGATCTCGCGGACCGCACTGGTCACCGGGCGGTTGCTGTCAGAGGCGGTCAAGAGCCTGGTGCTGACCACCGTGATGGTCCTGATCGCGTTGCCGTTCGGCGTCCGGATCTCCAGCGGCATCCTCGGGTTCCTGGTGCTGCTGTTGCTCACCTCGACCTGGGCCGTCGTCTACGCCGGCTTCATGCAGCTCATCGCCCTGAAGTCCCGCAGCGCCGCAGCCACGCAGTCCGGGGGGCTGATCTTCTTCCCGCTGCTGTTCCTCACGCCCGGGTTCGTCCCCCGCGACATGCTGACCCGGCCGATGGAGATCGCGGCATCGCTCAACCCGGTGACCTACATCATGGAGGCGATGCGGTCGCTGATCATCGATGCGCAGGTCTCGACGGTGCTGATCG
The DNA here is from genome assembly GCA_031416735.1 of Frankiales bacterium. Taxonomy (GTDB): domain Bacteria; phylum Actinomycetota; class Actinomycetes; order Mycobacteriales; family SCTD01; genus RYN-111. The sequence continues at coordinate 1,706 of JANOTZ010000288.1, read as the reverse complement.
GCTTCGCGGTCACCGGCGGGCTGCTCGTGGTCAGCGTGGCGCTCAACGTGCGCGCGGTCCGCAACTACGACTGAGGCCCTACGGTCTTCGCGGCCAGCTGCTCCAGCGAGCCGCCCCCTCAGCAGCCGAGAGCCGTTGGCGTAGGGCCAGGCGCCCGCGGTCAGCCGTTGTGTGCCGGGACCACGTCGCGGGTGCAGAACATGCACACGTGCGCTGTCACCGGGATGAGGGACTCGCAGTGCTCGCACTCCCGGCTTCCCTGTGCGCCCGCAGCCTCGATCCCGGTGAGCTTCTTGACTCCCTTGACGAGCAGCAGGATCACGAAGGCCAGCAGCAGGAACGACACGAGCGTGCTGACGAACACGCCGTACTCCACGTCCGCCTGGCCGCGGATCGTGAACGTGAGGCTGTCGAAGTTCGGGGAGCCGAACAGGTCGGCGACCAGCGGCAGGATCAGGTTGGACACCAGCGACTCGACGACGCCGGCGAAGGCGACCCCGATGGCGATGCCGATCGCCAGGTCGACCAGCGAGCCCCCGAGAGCGAAGGCCTTGAACTCCCGCAGAAGGTTTCCCATGGCCCAAGGCTAGAGCGACCAGGTCACCCTCGGGGCGGTCTTCGCGGCCAGCACCGCGTCATAGACCTCGCGCCGCGGGACGCCGAGCTCCCGGGCGACCCCGGCGATGGCCTCCTTGCGCGGCTCGCCGGTGCCCTCCCGCACCCCGACGAGCCGGGCCAGCTCCACCGGCGTCACCTCGACCTCATGCTCGGGCGCGCCCTCGACGACGACGGTCACCTCACCGCGGACCTCCCCGGAGAACCGCGCGGCCAGCTCGGCCAGCGAGCCGCGGGCGATCTCCTCGTGGGTCTTGGTCAGCTCGCGGCACACCACCGCCCGCCGCTCGGCGCCGCGCACGGCGGCCATGTCCACCAGGCACTCGCCCAACCGGTGCGGTGCCTCGAAGAACACCGCGGTACGACGCTCGGCAGCCAGCTCCTCGAGGCGGGCCCGCCGCTCACCCCCCTTGCGGGGCAGGAACCCCTCGAAGCAGAACCGGTCGCTGGGCAGCCCACTGACGGCCAGCGCCGTGGTGACGGCGGACGGGCCGGGCAGGCAGGTGACCGGCAGGTCCTCGAGCGCCGCGGCCGCGACCAGCCGGAACCCGGGGTCCGAGACGCTCGGCATCCCGGCGTCGGTGACCAGCAGCACGGTCTCCCCGGCCCGGAGCGCCGCGAGCAGCGCCGGGGTCCGCTCGACCTCGTTGCCGTCGAAATAGCTGACCAGCCGGCCGGTATAGCTGACGTCGAGGTCCCGGCAGAGCCGGGTCAGCCGACGGGTGTCCTCGGCCGCGATCACCTCCGCCGTCGCCAGGGCCTCCCGCAACCGTGGGCTGGCGTCGCCGGGGCGGCCGATCGGGACACCAGCGAGGAGAAGGGGCACAAAGTGATTGTCATGGATGGCTGTCACTTAGGCTCCGGCAGATGACGGCGACCCTCGACCGGCCTGCCCCCAGCACCCACGACGTCGAGCCCCCTACCTGGCGTGAGCGCCTGCTCCCCCTGGTGGGCGGCAGCGGCGGCTGGGCGATGACCGCGTTCGTGACCATGGTCGCCGGGCTGCTGCGCTTCGTCCGGCTCGGGCAGCCCGACACGACCCTCACCGACAAGGGCCAGATCGTCGGCCCCGGCAAGATCTTCGACGAGAT
>JANOTZ010000287.1:0-17129 GCA_031416735.1 Frankiales bacterium | reverse complement strand
GCAGTCGTCAGCCCATCATCCGCGCGAGCGCTCCTGCTCGCCATGGGCCTCCTGCCCCAGGGGCACCGGGAGTCCGACCGGGCAGGACACTCCGGTGCCACCAAGTCCGCAGTAGCCACCGGGGTTCTTGTCGAGGTACTGCTGGTGGTGGCTCTCCGCGAAGAAGAACGGCCCGGCCGGCAGGATCTCGGTGCTGATCTTTCCCTTTCCCGCGCGGTCCAAGGCGGCCTGGAACACCTCCCGCGAGGTGCGCGCCGCGTCGAGTTGCGCGTCGGTGCTCGGGTAGATCGCTGAGCGGTACTGGGTGCCCAGGTCGTTGCCCTGGCGCATCCCCTGGGTCGGGTCATGGTTCTCCCAGAACAACCTGAGCAGGGCCTCGTACGACGTCTGGCTCGGGTCGTACACAACCTGCACCGCCTCGGTGTGGCCGGTGCGTCCCGAGCAGGTCTCCTCGTATGTCGGATGGGGGGTGTGGCCGCCCTGGTAGCCGGCCGCTGTCGAGTAGACACCCGGGGCGTTCCAGAACACCCGCTCGGCTCCCCAGAAGCAGCCGAGCCCGAAGTAGGCGATCTCCAGGCCGGCGGGAAACGGCCCAGCGAGCGGTGTGCCGAGGACGGTGTGCGTCCCCGGGACGGTGATCGGCTCGGTGCGGCCAGGCAGCGCCTGGTCAGCGTCGGGCAGGTCGAGCTTCTTGCCGAAGGTCCACATGAGAAGTGCAACCGTTTCCAGCGGCTGGTCGTTCCCTCATCGCGGCGGCAGCGGATAGCTGTGCATCGCCCAGAGGAGCACCGCGACCAGCCCCACGTAGGCCGTGCCCACCCGCACCCGCTGCTCCCGGGTCAGCGCGTAGTAGGCCCGGCTCGACTCGCTGTCCCTGTCCTTCCACCGCCGGTAGAGCTCGAAGCCGCCCAGCAGCACGATGATCGGGATGACCGGGCTGGGCCGCCAGACGGCATAAGCCAGCAGGCCGGCCAGCCCCACGAACCACAGCTTCGGGCTGAGCGCCGCTGCGGTCCGGCCGCCGTCGAGCGGGATGACGGGCAGCAGGTTGAACAGGTTGAGGAGGAAACCGACATAGGCCAGCACCCGCAGCAACTGGCTGTCATAAGCCTCGGCCAGGCCGAGCGTCGCGAAGGCGGCGACCGTCCCGAAGACCGGTCCCGCGATGCCCGAGAGCGCCTCGTCGTAGGCCGATTTCGGGGCCGACTTCATCGATACGAAGGCCCCGAGGAACGGCAGGAACACCGGCAGCCCCGCCTCGATCCCCCGCGCCCGCAGGACGACGACGTGCCCGATCTCGTGCACGAAGATGAGCAGCACGAAGCCGAGGGCGAACTTCCAGCCATAGAGCCACGCGTAGGCCCCGAGCGACGCGAGCATCGAGAACACGACCGTGAAGAACTTGAGCTTCAGCACCAGGGCGCCGAACTTCACGACCAGGAAAGCCGCCGCGGCCAGGGGCGCGAGCAGCTTCTTGACCCGGCTCTGCACCGACGGGTACGGCGGCAAGTGGCCGTCCCCGGAGGGGTCCGGCACTTCGGGCGGGCGGCCCTCGGGCGTCGTCACCTCCTCAGCATGCCCTGCGTACGCCTCACCAGCCTGCCGGGATGGCCGCCGCCCCGTCGGCGCAGCCCCTCCCGACTGTGTGGCTGCACGGCGTGTCCCACACCGAACGAGATTCGGTAGCGGTTCGGCCCGAGGCGTTGAGCGTGCCGAGCGTTCGAGGGCCGACGAAGTGTGTGGGACACGCCGGGCTTCCACACACCCTTCGGGTCGGGCAGCGATGAGGAGCGGCGATTCCCTCGCGGCCAGGTCGAGACGGCCCCGTGGATAGCGGTCAGGGCGGCGTTTCGGCGGCCCCGGCGCGGCGGAGGAGGACGGCGAAGAGCAGCGCGCCCAGGACGGCGCAGGTGGCGATCACCCAGGCGAGGGACTGCTCACCGTGCAACCCGACGAGGGGTGCGACGAGCCCGCCCACGGCGTACTGGCCCATGCCCAGCAGGGCCGAGGCGCTGCCCGCGTTGCGGGGGTGGTCGGCGAGAGCAAGTGCGGCGGCGTTGGGGGCGACCAGCCCGACACTGCTGACGACGAGGAACAGGCTCAGCAGCAGGCCCACCAGCCCGACGTCCCCGAGTACGCAGGCGAGCACCGCCAGACCGCCCGTCGTCGAGACCACCACACCCGCCCGCATCAGGGTGCGGGGGGCAATGCGCCGTACCAGGTGGGCGGAGATCTGGCTGGCGACGATCAGGCCGGTCGCATTGCTGCCGAAGACGAGGGCGAACTGCTGGGCGGACAGGCCGTAGACGTCCTGCAGCACGAAGCTGGAACCGGCGATGTAGGCGAACATCGCGCCGAGGACGAAACCGGTCGACAGGGTGTAGCCGACGAAGGCGCGCTCGCGCAGCAGCGAGCCGAACGTCGCGACGGTGTGGGCCAGCCCGCCGCCATGCCGCCGCTCGACGGGCAGGGTCTCGGGGAGGACGAGCAGCACCGCGAGCCAGATCAGGAAGCCGATCACGGCCAGGACCACGAACACGCCGCGCCAGTCGGTGACGCGCAGGACCTGCGCGCCGACGAGGGGAGCGAGGATCGGCGCGAGGCCGTTGACGAGCATCAACAGCGCGAAGAACCGGGCCAGCGCCCGGCCGCTGTGCAGGTCACGGGCGACCGCGCGGGCGATGACGATCCCCGCCGAACCGGCCAGCCCCTGGATGACACGGGCCGCGGTGAGGGTCCAGATGTCCGGCGCGACGGCGCACAGCAGGGAGGCGAGGGCGTAGGCCGCGACCCCGATCAGCAGGGGCCGCTTGCGTCCGAAGCGGTCGGACAGCGGACCGGCGACGAGCTGCCCGAGGGCCAGGCCCACCAGGCAGGTGGTGATGGTCAGCTGCACCTGCGACGCGGTGCTGCCCAGGTCGCGGGCGAGGGCGGGGAAGGCCGGGAGGTACATGTCGAGCGACAACGGACCGAAGGCACTGAGGGCACCGAGGACGAGGACGAGGGACAGCTGGCGCGGTGCGCCCGGCGCCTCGGTGACGTCCGGGACGCCGGCGACGGTGGCGGGGGCGTCAGTCACCCGCTGACCTTAGGTGCCAGCGGGGGGCAGGACTCCGGGGCCGAGGGTGCCGGCGGGGAGGAGGACTCCGGGGCTGAGGGTGCCGGTGGGGTCGAAGGCCCGCTTGACCGCCTGCATGGTGGCGATCTCGGTCGCCGACCGGGACAGCTGCAGCCAGGCGACCTTGGCCCGACCGACCCCGTGCTCGGAGCTGATCGAGCCGTCCATCGACGCGACCAGCTGGAGCACCGCGTCGGTGACCTCCTCGTGCAGGTCGCCGGTGTCCAGGATGTTGACGTGCAGGTTGCCCTCGTTGACGTGCCCGAACACGATCGGCCTGGCCTCCGGGCAGACACCCGCGATCGTCGGGGTGAGTGCCGCCACCAGCTCAGAAAGGCGACCGGCGGGCACCGACACGTCCAGCTTCACCGGCACCCCTTCGGCGCTGATCGACTCGGTGTGCGCTTCCCGGTAGGCCCACAGTGCCCGCTGACCGGCAGCGTCAGTGGCGACGGTTGCATCGACCAGGCCCGGTGCCTCCGAGACCGCGGCGGCGAGCTGGTCGAACGGGTCGGTCAGGTCGGCGCACTCCACGAGCAGGTAAGCCTGGTGCTCCGCGGTGAAGGGCGGCGGGAGCCCAGAATGCTTACGTACCAGGGCAAGTCCCTCGCGGTAGAACAGCTCGGCGGCCGCCAAGGAGGGGAGGTTGGCCCGCAGCGACGGCAGCACGGCAACGGCCGACTCGGTCGCGTCGAAGGCGAGCAGCGCGACCGCCCGGGAGCGCAGTCGGGGGACGAGCCGCAGGCGTACGGCGGTCACGACTGCGAGCGTCCCCTCGGAGCCGGCGAGCAGCCCGACCAGGTCGTAGCCGGTGCCGTCCTTGGCGAGCCCGGCCATCCGGGAGAGCACCGAACCGTCCGCCAGGACGGCTTCGAGGCCGGTGACCTGGGCCCGCATCGAGCCGTAGCGCAGGACCCGGATGCCGCCGGCGTTTGTGGCGACCAGCCCACCGACGGTGGCGGAGTCGCGGGCGGCCAGGTCGACCCCGAAGTCGAGGTCGGCGGCGCGAGCGTGGGCCTGCAACGCGGCAAGGGTCACCCCGGCGCCGGCGGTCACCTGGGCGGAGGCGGGGTCGATGTCCCCCAGGGTGGTGAGTCGGGTCAGGGAGAGCAGCACCTCCCCCCCGGCAGGGGTGGCCCCACCGACGAGGCCGGTGTTACCGCCCTGTACGACGACCTTGGCGCCCCGGGACGTGCACAGGTGGAGGACGGCGGCGACCTGCTCCGTCGTACCGGGTCTGACGACGCAGAAGGAGCGGCCGCTGAACCGACCGGTCCAGTCGGTCTCGTAGGAGGCGCGCAGGTCGTCGTCGAGCAGCACGTGCTCGGCGCCGACGATCGCCTGCAGGTCGGGGATCACGACTGCACCCGGAGGCGGACCGTCTCCGGGAGAGCTTCCAACGCGGCCACCACGTCCGGCGTCGTGTCGGCGGCGATGTCGGTGACCACATAACCCAGGGTGCCGCGGGTCGACAGGAGCTGGCCGACGATGTTGACGCCATGGTCGGCGAGCAGCCCGTTGACGGTGGCGAGCACCCCCGGGGTGTTGTGGTGCAGCAGCAGCAGCCGTGACCCGCCGGGCTCGCGCGGCAGGGCCACCGGCGGCAGGTTGACCGACAACGACGTGCTGCCATCGGCGACGTAGTCACGCAGCTTGCCGGCGACGAAGTGGCCGATGTCCTGCTGGGCCTCCTCGGTGGAGCCGCCGACGTGCGGCGTAAGGATGACGTTGGGCAGGCCACGCAGGACCGAGACGAACTCCTCGCTCTTGCTCTTGGGCTCGACCGGGAAGACATCGACTGCGGCACCGGCGATGTGGCCGCTTTCGATGTGCGTCCTCAGTGCCTCGTGGTCGACGACGAAACCGCGGGACAGGTTGAGGAAGATGCTCTCGGGGCGCATCCGGGCGAACTGGGCTTCGCCGAAGATGCCGCTGTTGCTCGACCGGCCGTCGACGTGCAGCGAGACCACGTCGGACTCGGCGAGCAGCTCGTCGAGGGTGCCGCAGCGACGGGCGTTGCCCAGCGCCAGCCGGTCCGCGGTGTCGAAGAACAGGACCCGCATGCCGAGGGACTCGGCGAGCACCGACAGCTGCGAGCCGATGTTGCCGTAGCCCACGATGCCGAGCCGGCGGCCGCGCACCTCGTGGCTGCCGACCGCCGACTTGTCCCACACGCCCGCGTGCATGTCGGCGTTCTTGTCGGTCAGCCGCCGGGTGAGCGCGATGATCTCCGACAGGGCCAGCTCGACGACGCTGCGGGTGTTGGAGAACGGCGCATTGAACACCGCGACGCCCCTGGCCGACGTGGCGGCCAGGTCGATCTGGTTGGTGCCGATGCAGAACGCGCCTACCGCGAGCAGCTCGTCGGCCGCCTCGAGGGCCCGCTTCGTGAGGGTGGTGTTGGAGCGCAGCCCCAGGACGTGCACGCCCCGGATCGCCGCGACCAGGTCGTCCTCGTTGAGGGCAAGGTCACGCCGCTCGACCTCGAAGCCGGCGTCGCGCAGCGCGAAAGCGGCGTCGTCGTGGATGTTCTCCAGCAGCAGCGCGCGCATCTCGGTGGTCCTCCAGGCGTGGAAAGGGCCCGCGCCCGGGCCTCGCACAACTTCCCTTGAGGTTACCGGGTTGCCGTTCCCAGGATGGCTGGACCTCCCTCACAGCGAACTCCCAGACTGATGGTGAAGATGGAGTCATGACCGAGACGCCGCAGATGCCCTCCGCCCCTTGGTGGTCGCAGCCGGGTGGGACCGCGGTCCTGCCTGCCGAGCCACCGCCGTACACGCCTGCCCCCAGTCCTCCCCGGAAGAAGCGCAGCGGGGGTACGGCGGCGCTGCTCGCCCTCGCCCTGGTTGTCGGCGGCGGCGCAGGTGGTGCCGTGGCCACGGCCCTCGACGACGATCCCTCGTCCGGTGGCGGCACGTCGCTGTCGGGCACCCGCGTGGTCGGCTCCGGCAGCGACACGGTGCAGGGCACACCGGAGTCGGCGGCCGCGGTGATCGGGCCGAGCGTCGTCACGGTGGAGGTGACCGGGCAGACCAACTCGCCGTTCGGCGTCACCCAGCGCCGGTCCGGCACGGGCTCCGGCATCGTGCTGCGGGCGGAGGGCTACATCCTCACCAACAACCACGTGATCGACGCAGCCACCGACGGCCGAGGCACGGTGCACGTCACCCTCAGCGACGGCACCACGGTGCCCGCCAAGATCGTGGGCACCGACCCGAGCACCGACCTGGCCGTCCTGAAAGTGGAAGGTGTCGAGGGGCTGAAGGCCGCGACCTTCGCCGACTCCGGGTCGCTCAGGGTCGGCCAGGCCGTGCTGGCCGTAGGGGCTCCCCTCGGCCTGGCCAACACCATCACCCAGGGCATCGTGTCCACCCTGAACCGGCCGGTGCGCACGGGTGAGAAGGCGTCCTCACAGTCGGTCATCGACGCGGTGCAGACCGACGCGGCGATCAACCCGGGCAACTCCGGCGGGGCGCTCGTCGACCTCGCGGGACGCGTCGTCGGTGTGAACAGCGCGATCGCCACCGCCGGCGATGGGAGCTCCGGCAACATCGGTGTCGGCTTCGCCATCCCCTCCGCGGTGGCCACCAAGATCGCCGATCAGCTCATCGCGACGGGACGGGCGGTGCACTCGCAGGTAGGCGTGTCGGTCGCCGATGCCCCCAACACGACCGACGGCGCTCCCGGCCTCGGTGCGACGATCCGCGAGCTGGTCAGCGGCGGTCCGGCGGCAAAGGCGGGCCTGCAACCCGGCGATGTGGTCACCAAGGTCAACGACCGCAGGGTCACCGACGCCGACAGCCTCATCGTCGCGATCCGGGCGCACGACCCCGGCACCACTGTCACCGTGACCTTCATCCGCGACGGCAAGACAGCCACCCTGAAGGTGACCTTGGCCAGCGCCGGCAACTGAGCCCATCCGGGGTGCTGCATAGTGCGGGCACACATCTCTCGGAGGGACCCGCATGGAGCTACGCGGCAAGGTCGTCGTCGTGACGGGAGCCGCGCGCGGTCTCGGTGCGGAGCTGGCCTGTCAGCTCACCGCCAAGGGCGCCGTCGTGGCGCTCCTCGGCCTCGAGCCCGAGGAGCTGCAGAAGGTCAGCGCTTCGCTGCCCGGCAGCGCCTGGTGGCAGGTCGACGTCACCGATGGGGCGGCCCTCGCCAAGGTCGCCGAGGAGGTGCGCAGCAGGCTGGGGCCGGCCTACGTGGTGGTCGCCAACGCGGGGATCGCGGCCGGCGGCCCGCTGCTGCTGGCCGACCCGGCGTCGTACGACCGGGTCATCGAGGTCAACCTGATCGGCAGCATCCGCACGGTCCGGGTGTTCCTCCCGCACCTGGTCGAGACCCGCGGCTATGTGCTGCAGATCGCGTCGGTGGCGGCGCTGCTGCCCACGCCGATGATGGGCGCCTACTGCGCGAGCAAGGCCGGCGCGGAGGCGTTCGCCCTCAGCCTGCGTGGCGAGGTCAGGCACCACGGGGTGAAGGTCGGCGTCGCCTACCTCTCCTGGACCGACACCGACATGGTTCGCGGCGCGGACGAGCGGGCCGGGCTCGGCACGATGCGCGCCCGACTTCCCGGGATCCTCGGCCGCACCTACCCGCTGGCCCCGGCGGTCGAGCGCCTGGTCGACGGGATCGTCGCGCGCCGCTCGCGGGTCTACGCCCAGGGCTGGGTGCGGACCCTGAGCTGGCTCCGGGCGGTCACGCCGTCCATCGTGGCGGCCGCTCCGACCCGCGACGTGCGAGCCCTCGAGGCCGAGATCAAGGCGGCGGGACCGGACGTGACCACCCCGGTCGGAGCCGGCGGCGCGGCCGATCAGGCCGTCGCGGGCGGCTAACGCAGGCAGTCCCGCGTGCCCGGGCGATAGGTGCGGGTCGTAGTGGCGCGGTCCGCCACGCCGTAGGTGCTCGCCGCCGCGTTGGCACCCCAGCCCTGCGCCCCGATGCCCGTCACAGTGCCCTGGAGCCCACCGAGCATGATGAGCTCCGCGGTCAGGACGACCCGATCGGCACGCAGCTCGCGCACCGCCTTGATGTCGCCGAGGTACTGCCCCACCCAGACGTCTCCGTCATCGGGCTGGCTCTCGTCCAGTTCCGACGTCCAGGCGCGGGCCCACGTCGGGCTGGTGCTCGTGGGACCCTCGAACATGGCGATGAGCTGGATCCCCCGGCCACCGTTGCGGTAGGTCATCGAGTAGGCATGGTCGAGGTTGCTCACCCCCTCGGGATTGAGGTCCTGGAGCTTCACCGTCCCGACGAGGTGGGTCCGGGTCGTCCGCAGCTCGGCCCACCGCACGTCCACCTGCGCAGGGTCGTCGATCTGCGTCGGGTAGGGCGCCGTGTTCCCGAAATGGTCGGCGTCCCCGGCGGGGTCGACGACCAGATGCTCACACCCGGCGGCAGACGCGGGCAGGGACAGCGTCAAGGGAAGGAGCACCGCGGGCAGGAACAGGAGTGGTCTCATGACGGGGAGAGCCCACAGCGAAGCGGAAGGTTCGATGCCGGTGGCATCGGGCCGCGTCAGACGCCGACGGCGCTGAACCCGCCGTCCACGTAGACGATCTGTCCTGTCGTCGCCGGGAACCAGTCCGACATCAGGGCGACGCAGGCCTTCGCGGTCGGCTCCGGGTCGGTCACGTCCCAGCCCAGCGGCGCGCGCTGCGCCCAGGCATCCTCGAACTGCTGGAACCCGGGGATCGCCTTGGCCGCCATCGTCTTCAACGGACCTGCCGCCACCAGGTTGGAACGCACTCCGTGCACCCCGAGATCCCTTGCCAGATAGCGGTTTGCGCTCTCCAGGCCGGCCTTCGCGACACCCATCCAGTCGTACGCCGGCCAGGCCACCCGCGCGTCGAAGTCCAGCCCGACGTACGCCGAGCCGGGGGCCATCATCGGCAGCGCCGCGCGAGCCAGCGCGGGGTAGGACCAGGTCGAGACCTGCAACGCCGTGCCGACCGACTCCCAGCGGGTGTCGAGCACGCCCTGCCCGAGGGCGTCGGCCGGGGCGAACCCGATCGCGTGCAGGACCCCGTCGATCCCGTCCAGGTGCTCGCCGGCCCGCTTCGGCAGCAGCTCGAGGTCGTCCTCGTTCGTCACGTCGAGCTCGATCACCGGCGGGTTGCCCGGCAGTCGCTTGGCGATCCGGGTGGTGAGCGACAGCGACCGGCCGAAGCCGGTGAGCACCACGGTGGCGCCCTGCTCCATCGCGAGTCTGGCGACGGAGAAGGCGATCGACTTGTCGGTGAGGACTCCGGTCACGAGCAGGCGCTTGCCTTCGAGCAGCATCAGTTCTCCGCGAGGTGTCGGGCGAGGGCCTCTTGGGCCTCGCGACCGGCGGTCCAGAAGACCCCGCCGGGGGGAAGGGTGAGGAGCTCCGCGTTCGGCAGCTCCCGGTGCAGCTCGGCGGCCAGGTCGGCCGGGTGCAGGTCGTCGCTCTGCTGGGCGAGCACGAGGACGGGCGCCGTCAGCTGGGCGAGCAGGGTGCGGTCGTGCAACGGCCGGTCCTCGTGGCTGGGAGCCGGAGCCGGCTTGGTGACGAGTTGGGCGGCGCGGCGGAGCACCAGGGCATCCACCCCGCGTCGGGCCCGCACCGCATCGGGGAGCTCCTCGAGCAGCGCATCGGCGGCTGCCCGCGCGTCACCGCAGTTGATCGCCGCGCCCAGTCGCAGGAGCCGCTCGGTCGCCCCGTCGCGGCGGGTGCCGTCGATGGCCGCGGGCAGCACGAAGGCGAGCTTGCGGAACCGGTCGGGATCGCGGGACAGCGCCCGCAGCAGCGCACCGGAACCGAGCGAGAGACCGACCGCCTGCGAGGCCCCGACGGCATCGGCCACCATCAGCAGGTCGTCGGCCAGCGAGTCGTAGTCCCAGCCCTCGCCCTGCAGGTCGCTCTCCCCGTGGCCGCGGAAGTCCAGCAACACCCGCGTGCCGGCGACGCGACTGGCCAACGGACGGGTCTCGGCGACCGAACCGCCTAGCCCGTGGGCGAACACGGTCACCGGAAGTCCTTCGCCGAGTACGGCGAAAGCGACCCCACCGACCTTGCCGGCGGGTGCGGGGGCGAGCGTCATCAGTGACCCATCCCCAGACCGCCGTCGACCGGGATGACGGCGCCGTTGATGTAGGACGCCCCGTCGCCGGCCAGGAAAGCCAGCACGTCGGCGATCTCGTCGGCTCTCGCCGTACGGCCGGTCGGGATGCTTGCGAGCACCTGCTCCCGTCGCGCATCGGTGAGCTCGGCGGTCATGTCGGTGTCGACGAAGCCCGGAGCCACGACGTTGCTCGTGATGTTGCGACCCCCGAGCTCGCGGGCCAGCGACCGCGAGAAACCGACCAGGCCGGCCTTGGAGGCGGCATAGCTCGACTGGCCGGCCGAGCCGCTGAGGCCCACGACCGAGGAGACGAACAGCAGCCGACCCCACTTGCCGCGCAGCATCGAGCGGGACGCCCGCTTCGCGAGCCGGAACGACGCGGTGAGGTTGGTGTCGAGCACGCGCTGGAAGGACTCCTCGCTCATCCTCAGCAGCAGCTGGTCATCGGTGACGCCGGCGTTGGAGATGAGCACCTCCACCGGGCCGTGGGCGAGCTCGACCGTCGTGAAGGCGGCCTCGACCTCGGCGGTCGAAGTGACGTCGCACTTGACCGTGAACAGACCGTCGACCTCACCAGCACGACTGGTCACGGCAACGCGATGTCCTTGTGCAGCAAGGGATCTGGCCGTAGCCAGCCCGATGCCCCGGTTGCCACCGGTGATGAGGACGGAGCGGGGGGTCATCAGAGCGGTCCGTTCGGTCGGGTGCCCTTGCGGTGCGGCAGCGAGGCGAGGGTGTCGATGAGTCGGCGACGGGTGTCGGCCGGTTCGATGACCTCGTCGATGGCCCCGCACTCGAGCGCCCGGGTGAGACCGCCGGTCGTGGACTCGTGCTCGGCAGCGAGCCGCAACACCAGGGCTGCCCGGGCCCGCGGGTCCTTCTCCTTGGCGAGCTCGCGGCGGTTGAGCACCTCGACGGCGGCCGTCGCACCCATGACGTCGACCTGGGCACCGGGCCAGGCGAAGACCCTGTCAGCGCCGAGCCCCTTGGAGCCCATCGCGATGAAAGCGCCGCCGTAGGCCTTGCGGGTCACGATCGTCAGGCGGGGCACGGTGGAACCGGCGAAGGCGTGCAGCAGCTTGGCACCGCGACGCAGCACCCCCTCGTCCTCCTGCCCGACACCCGGGAGGTAGCCCGGGACGTCGACCACGAAGATGAGCGGGAGCCCCATGCCGTCGCACCACTGCACGAACCGGCCGGTCTTGTCGCCGGTCTCGGCGTCCAGGCAGCCCGCCATCGTCTGCGGGTCGTTGGCGACGACACCGACGGTGCGGCCACCGAGCCGTCCGACCATGGTGACCGCACTGGTCGCCCAGTCGCGGTGCAGCTCCAGATAGCTGCCCGGGTCGAGGATCGCCTGGACCACCGGACGCACGTCATAGGACTTGCGGGGGTCGCTCGGGACCAGCGGTCCGGGGTCGGCGCCTCCCGCGATCGAGGGATCGACGGTGCCCTGCTCGCCGACCATGAGCGCCAGCCGTCGAGCGGTGTAGAGCGCCTCGTCGTCGGTGGGTGCGATGAGGTGCGCGACCCCGCTGATCCGGCCGTGCGTGTCGGGCCCGCCGAGCCGGTCCATGTCGACGTCCTCGCCGGTGACCCGACGGACGACGTCCGGACCGGTCACGAACACCCGGCCCTCCGGCCCCATGATGACGATGTCGGTGAGGGCCGGGCCGTAGGCCGCGCCCCCCGCCGCCGGGCCGAGGACCACGGAGACCTGTAGGACCCTGCCGCTGGCGCGGGTCTGCGCCCCGAACACCTCGGCGACAGCGGCCAGCGAGGCCACTCCCTCACGCAGGCGCGCTCCGCCGGAGTGCCAGATGCCGATGATCGGGATCCCCCGCAGCAGCGCCAGGTCGGTGGCGCGGGTGATCGCGCCACAACCGTCGACCCCCAGCGCCCCACCTTGTACGGCGGGATCGGTGGCGAAGGCGACGACGTGGGTGCCGCGGATCGTGCCGGTCGCCACGACGACACCGGAGACGGCCTCGACGACCTCCCACCCGTCCAGGAGGGCTTCCAGTCGGCGTACGCAGGTAGGGGCGAGCTCGGGCCCCGCAGTCATGGTCATCGCAGGAACACCAGGGACACGTCATGACCTCCGAAGCCGAAGCTGGTGGAAAGGGCGGCGGTGTGGCTGAGCTGACGCGGCACGACGCGCACAGCGTCGACATCGGCCTCGTCGTCCATGTCGTCGAGGTTGCGGATCGGCGGGACGACCCCGTCCCTCAGCGCGATGACGGTCGCGACGGCCTCGACCGCACCGGCGGCACCGAGCAGGTGCCCGGTGCACGACTTGGTGGCGGTCACCGCGGGCCGGTGGCTGCCGAGGGCGAGGGCCAGGGCGCGAGCCTCGGCGACGTCGCCGAGCGGGGTGCTGGTGGCATGCGCGTTCACATGGCCGATGTCGGTCGCCGTGAGTCCTGCGTCCTGGAGGGCCAGCGTGATGCTGTGCGCCGCACCGGTCCCGGCCGGGTCGGGCGCCGTGACGTGGTGAGCGTCGGAGGCCAGGCCGGCGCCGCCGAGGCGGGCATGCACCCGGGCTCCGCGAGCCCTGGCGTGCGCCTCGGTCTCGAGCACGAGCACGCCCGCACCCTCGCCGAGGACGAAGCCGTCCCGGCCCTTGTCGTACGGACGGGAGGCAGCCTCGGGCTCGTCGTGCCGCGTCGACAGCGCACGCATCTGCGCGAAGCCGGCCATCGGCAACGGGTGCACACAGGCCTCCGAGCCGCCGGCGACGACGACATCGGCGCGCCCGCTGCGGAGCAGGTCGAGCGCATAGGCGATCGCCTCGGCACCGGAGGCGCAGGCGCTCACCGGGGTGTGCACCCCCGCACGGGCTCCGAGGGCAAGGCCGACGGTGGCCGCCGGTCCGTTGGGCATGAGCATCGGGACCAGGTGCGGGCTGACCGCCCGCGGTCCCTTCTCGCGCAGCACGTCGGCCTGGCCGAGGATCGTCAGGGCACCGCCGATGCCGGAGCCGATGACGACCGCCAGACGCTCAGGTGCGACAGCCGGAGCACCGGCGTCGTCCCAGGCCTCCCTGGCCGCGATGAGAGCGAGCTGCTGGACCCGGTCCAGAGTGCGGGCCTCGAGCCGCTCGAGTCGACCCTCGAGGTCCACCGTTGCGGCCAGTCGGGCGGGCAGCGCATCCCACTGCTCACCCTCGAGCAGGCGCACGCCGGAACGACCGCTGAGCAGTCCCTCCGTCAGCGCGGCCACGTCGGGGCCGAGCGGGGTCAGGGCGCCGAGCCCCGTGACAGCAACGGGGCCCGCGAGGGCCGCGGTCACGCAGGGACCCCGGCGGCGGAGATGAAGTCGATGGCGTCGCCGACGGTCTTGAGGTTCTCGAGCGCCTCGTCGGGGATGCGGACGCCGAAGCGCTCCTCGCAGGCCACGACGACCTCGACCATGGTGAGCGAGTCGACCTCGAGGTCGTTCTCGAAGGTGGCCTCGCGGGTCACCTTCTCGGCGGGCACGCCGGAGACCTCCTCGAGGACCTCGGCGAGGCCGGTGAGGACATCAGTCTGTGTGAGGGTCATGTCTTCTCCTTGTGTGGTGGGGATTCGGGCTGGTGAGGGTTCGGGCGGGCGTGGTGCGTGGGTGAGGAAGCTCCCGCCAAGCGGGAGGTCAGGGGGCCGTCAGGGGCAGAGGACGACCTGGCCGGCGGCGGTGAGTCCGGCGCCGAAACCGAAGAGCAGCACCGGGTCTCCGGTGCTCAGCTCGCCGGTCTCCACGAGCCGGGCGAGAGCCAACGGGACCGAGGCCGCGCTGGTGTTGCCGCTGTCGACGACGTCGCGGGCGACCACCACCGTGTCCGGCAGGCCGAGGGAGTTGGCGACGTACTCCGTGATGCGCAGGTTGGCCTGGTGCGGCACGAAGGCCGCCAGATCCGCCGGCTCGATCCCGGCCTCGGCACAGGCCCGCCGGCACAGGTCGGGCAACGTCGTGGTGGCCCAGCGATAGATCGCGCGGCCCTCCATCGCGAGCCGCGGCGGCGTGCCGTGGATGGTGAGGTTGGCGTGCTGGTCGCCGTCGTGCGCCCAGACGACCGGACCGATGCCCTCGGTGACCGACCGGGACACGACGGCTGCGCCGGCGCCGTCCCCGAAGAGGAAGGCAGTCCCGCGGTCGTCGGGGTCGACCATCGGCAGCAGCTTCTCCGAGCCGATGACCAGCACGTGCTCGGCCGTGCCGGTGCGCACGGTGTCGGCGGCCAGGCTCAGTGCGTAGGCAAATCCAGCGCATCCGGCGCCGATGTCGCTGGCACCGGCCGCGGTGGCGCCCAGCCGGTAGGCGATCTCCGGCGAACCACCAGGCAGCGGGCCGGGCATGGAGCAGGTCGCGAGCAGGACGAGACCGAGGTCGGCAGCGTCCACGCCGGCAGCTGCGAGTGCCTTGCCACCGGCGCTGGCGGCCATGTCGACGACCGACTCGTCGTCGGCCGCTACGCCGCGGGTGACGATGCCGCTGCGCTCGCGGATCCAGGTGTCGCTCGACGCCGTGCGCTCGGCGATCGCCAGGTTGTTTTCGCGGTGGGCGGGGCGGTGCGCGCCGATGCCGGTGACGGCCGCTCCGACCAGGGTGCGGGTCCTCATGCGAGCACCGGCAGGTCGGCGGGCGAGGTCAGCACGGTCGCTCCGGCGAGCACCGGCAGGTCGGCGGGTGAGGTCAGGGCGGTGAGGGGCACACCGGGCAGGGCGCGCTTCGCGATGGCCGACAAGGTTCCTCCGGGAGCTAGCTCGACGACCGCGGTGGGCTTCAGCGCGGCGATGGTCTGCAGGCACAGGTCGAACCGCACCGGGCCGGTCAGCTGGCCGACGAGCCGGTCCAGCAGGTCACGGCCGCTGTCGACGACGGTGCCGTCGGCGTTGGCGACGACGCGGCAGATCGGCTCGCCCGGGGTGAGGGCCGACACCAGCTCCGCCAGCCGTGCCACCGCCGGAGCCATGGCGCTGGTGTGGAAGGCGCCGGCCGTGGCGAGTCGGCGCACCCGGGCACCGGTGGGGGGCGCGGCGGCGAGGGCGTCGAGGTCCGCGAGCGAACCACCCAGGACCACCTGGCCCGGGACGTTCACGGTCGCCACCTCAAGACTGTGGGCGAGGGCCGCCGCCCGCACCTCGGAGACGTCGCCGCCCAGGACGGCCGCCATACCGGTGGGTCGGACAGCGGCGGCGCCGGCCATCGCCCGGCCGCGCTCGGCAGCCAGGGCGACAGCCGACGTGGCGTCGAGGACACCCGCGACGGTCAGGGCCGCGAGCTCGCCAATGCTGTGTCCGCAGACGACGTCGGGGGTGACGGCGAAAGCGCGCCAGCTCAGCAGCGCAGCGGCGGTGAGCAGCGGCTGGGCGACCGCGGTGTCCCGGATCTCCTCAGCGTCCGCGGAAGTGCCCAGGTGCAGGAGGTCGAGACCGGCAGCATCCGACCAGCCCGCCAGGGCGTCGACGGCACCGGGAAGCTCGAGCCACGGCGTCAGCATGCCGGGCGTCTGGGAACCCTGACCGGGAACGAGGAAGGCGATCACCCGACAACAGTCGCCGAGAAACCGGTCGCTGGCGGCAGCGGTGATGGACCGAAAGGACCCCACGACTTTGTGGGAAACCTACAAAAGCTGTGTCCGGCCGATGACCAGCGCGACACGAACTGCTTGCGCATCGCGCGGGTCGGCCAGATCGAGCCCGACGAGCTCATCGATCTTGCGAAGCCGATAACGCACGGTGTTTGCATGCACATAGAGGACCCGGGCGGTGCCCTCCAAGGAGCTGCCGCACTCCAGGAACGCCGAGGCGGTGACGAGCAGATCACCTCCGGCGGAGACGAGCGGACCGTATATCTCCTCCAACAACCGGGCCCGAGCACTGGCGTCGCCGAGGACCGCTCTTTCGGCGAGCAGGTCAGCGGCCTGTACCGGCCGCGGTGCGTGCGGCCAGGCGGCGACTGCCGCGAGCCCGGCCAAGGCTTCCCGCACGCTGGTCGCCGCGGAGGCCAGGTCCTCGACGATGGGACCGAGGACGACCGGTCCGTCCGGCAACTCCGCGGTGACCTGTCCGACCGCCGAACCGGGCTTGCCCGTCCCGCCCAGCACCACGATCACACCACCGCCGGCCTCGCCGGTCAGCACGAACAGTCCACTGTGCCTGGCGTGGCTGCGCAGGGCCTCCAGCCGGGGCTCGAGGTCTCCCTCCGGTGTGCCCGCGGCGAGGGCGGCGGTCCAGGTCGGGCGACCCCACCCCAAGGAGCTGGCCCGCGAGATCGTGATGTCACCGACCTGGTCGCGCACCAACGCCTCCACGACCCCGGCCTCCAGGCGGGCGTCCCACGCCCCCCGCGCCTCGGCCGCGGTCGCGTAGACCTCCGCCGCCGCGAAGGCGATCTCACGCGAGTAGCGCAGCACGGCCTCCCGGAGCTCGCCCTCGTGCCCCGGCTCGGCGAGGGTCGGCACCCGGTCCTCCAGGACGCCGACCACCACCCGGATCAGCTGCACCGTCTGCTTCAGGCTGACCGCACGGGTCAGCTCCCTCGGGGCGGCACCGAACACGTCGGGCGCCGGCGCGGGAGCGTTGGAGGCATCCCGCAGCCAGCTCGTGAACGCGGCGATGCCAGCCTGCACGACCAACCCGACATCGGCCCGCTGGGCCGGTGGCAGCGCGGTGAACCAGGGCAGCGCATCCATCTGCTGCACGGCCTCGGTGCTCAGCCGCGACGATGCGCGCCGCACCCTCTGCCACGTCGTCGCCACGGCGCGAGGCTAGACCCCGCCGTCAGGTCTTGGTCTGCGTCGCGACCTCTGCGGGGGCCGTGAGCATCAGGTCCCAGCCCAGGACGGTTCGAGGGAAGCCGCCGCCCTCGAGGGGGTGGCGGCTTCCGTCGTAGGCGCGTCTGTCAGGGCTGCTTGACGGCCGAGACGTCGAACTCGAGGTTGA
>JANOTZ010000286.1:0-6558 GCA_031416735.1 Frankiales bacterium | reverse complement strand
CGAGAGCGCCCGCCTTACGTACCGAGGTGAGGAGATCCATGACTCAAACCTATATTCCAACCCCGACAAAATGGAGGCTCCGCCAAAATCTGTGGAAAGAGCGCTTAGGTAGGGCATCTGAGGAGGGCAGATCTTGGTCTCAGTGTCTTTACAACCGCGTCCTACGCGGTCGACCTTGACGCGTGGTTGACCGACCACGACGACTCGCATCTCGCCTTTGTCGCTCGACCAGCCGAGTAGGTGCGGCTCTCCTCTCACGGCGACCTCCCGGTGGCCGGCAAGTTCACTAGGGTCGTCGACGTGAACCGCACCCTGCTGCTCCTCAGCCTGGTCATGCTCACTGCGTGTACGGCTGACCGACCAGATGGCGCCACGAGCGGCCCACCGTCACCATCCGCACCGCGTCCGGTTGCTGCGCCGAGCAGTGGGACCGGCCCGGCCGTCGCCGGCAACCCCATCCCGTCGGTCGCGTCAACAGCGGCTACTCCTGCTGTCGGGGTGAACACCAAGTCTGTCGCCGGAGTGCAGATCGGCACGCCGGCTAGAGAAGCGGAGCGACGGCTACGAGCTGCGCTCGGCAGGCCCACGAGCGCCGAGCCACTACCCGGTTGTTACGGCGAGTCCGGCCAAATGCTCGCTTGGGACACGCTCACAGTGTTCCTGAGCGACTCCGCGAGCGGCCCGGTGCTGTTGACGGGATGGAACGTGGGTCGAGGAGCCAGCCGATTCCGCTGGCGACTGCCGTACGGCGTGGCTGCAGGCGACAGGGTTCGACAGGTGCTGACCGATGTGCCCGGAGCAAGGGGAGCCGTGCCCGAGGAAGGCGAGAACACCATGTTCTTCGTCGTTCACACACCCGATGCCCCCGGACTGACCTGGACCTCCACAACGGCGGACGACGGTGGGCGCGTGGCCGACGTCGAGTACAAGGGCGAGGGCTGCGACTAACGGCTGGCTCATCCTGCTGGGCACGTGAGGGCGAGGAACCGGATCAGGAGCCTGGCTCTCGCTGAGCGACTACTTTGTCGCTGTGGATCTCTCCTGGGTGACAGCGCTCGGATTTGCCCTCGTGGCCTACGTCGAGGGAAAGCGACGCATGAAGCGCGAAGTCACGCAGTTTCAGGCGCGCATCGAGCTGTTGGAGCACCAGCAGGACGCGACGCTCGACGTGCTCGAAGGCGAGTATCCCGAGGAGACAGCCCGGTAGGTGTGGGTGCCTGTACGAGACGGCATTTCGCCACCACCGCAGAAGTGGGCGCATGCATGATGAGGCCGAGGGTGACGCCTTACCGGAGCGGGCGACCGGAGTCGGTGAAGGCCTGCTCCAGCAGGGCGAGGTCCGAAGCAGTGAAAGGACGCATCGCGTCGCCGTCGCGCACCCAGACGTCAGGTCCGTTCCAGCGATCCGCCGCGAGCGCGCGCACCACCACCTTGCCCGTCGCAGTACGGGGAAGCTCACGAGACACCCGCACATAGCGGGGCACCCAGGTGGAGCTCGCGTCCGACTGCTCCAGCACCCACTGCGCGAACCCGCGAGGGTCGAAGCCCTCCCCCGGCACCACGGCCGCCATCAGCTGGTCCCCCGCAGTGCAATCGGGTACGGCGAAAGCGACCGCCTCGACCACGCCGGGGTGTCGGGTGAGGAGCCGGGAAACAGGTGCAGCGGGGAAGTTCTCACCGCCGACGCGGAGCCGGTCCAGGGAGCGGCCGGCGAAGTAGAGGAAACCGTCTGCGTCCCGATAGCCCAGATCGCCTGACCAGTAGAGCCCTCCGCGGCTGCGGTGGGCAGTGTCCTCGGGTGCGTTCCAGTAGCCCTCGAAGGCGAACAAGCCGTCCAGGTTCACCAGCTCCCCGACGGCCTCCTCGGCGTTGAGCAGCCGGCCGGCCCCGTCGAAGAGCGCCACCGGCCGCTCGACTCCCGTATCGGGATCGAGGACGCGCACGTTCCCCACCCCACGGCCGAGCGATCCGGCGGGGGTGTCCGGGGTGCGGCTGATGCTGATACCACCCTCGGTCGACCCGAAGCCGTCCATCACCTCGCAGCCGAAGCGCTCGGCAAACCGGGCCAGGTCGGCAGGTGCCCCCTCGTTGCCGAACACCCGCACCAGCGGATTCTCTGCGTCGTCCTCCAAGGGAGGCTGGGCCAGCACATAGGACAGCGGCGTGCCGACGTAGTTGGCGTAGGTCGCCCCGACCATCCGGCAGTCGGGGACAAACGAGGAGGCTGAGAAACGACGTCTCAACGCGATCGTCGCGCCGACGGCCACCGACGGCGCCCATCCGGCGATCACCGCGTTGGAGTGGAACAGCGGCATGCTGACGTAGGACACGTCCTGCGGACCGAGCCCTACGCGCTGCACGAGCCCCAGCCCCTGGGTCGCGATCTTGCCCTGCGAGCACTGCACGGCCTTCGGTGAGCCCGTGGTGCCGCTCGTGAAGATCAGCAGATACAGGTCGTCGGTCCGGGCCTCATCGACCGGCAGATCGGCTGGTGCGTAGGCGATGTGAGGGTCCTGCAGCCGGGCGCCGCCGAGGTCGAGCCCGTCGAACAGCTCCGGCCGGTCGGTGAGCACCAGGTCGCACGCGGTCCCCCGGACGTCCTCGGCCAGCTCCGCGCCCCTGCGCGTCGCGTTGAGACCGACGAGGACGAACCGGCCCAACGCCGCAGCCGCCAGCCAGAAGCTGTACTCCGGGACGTTCTCGAGCAGCACCCCGAGGTGCGGTGGCCGGTCGGTGGGCCGGCGTTCGTCGTACCAGGCTGCGCGGGCGCAGGCCTCGCGGGTGTGCTCCGCCCAGGTCCAGGACCGGCCTTCGAAGAGCAGGCCTGGTCGGGGGTCCTCTGCGCGGGCCCGGACCAGGGCCGAGACCGTGGTGACCCAGTCAGGCACGGGCTGCGGCGGCCTCTTCCAGGACCTTCGCGGCCCAGCCGTAGTCCGGCTTCCCACTGGGCGAGCGCTGCATCAGGTCGACGGCGTGCACGAAGCGCGGCACCTTGTAGCGCGCGATCCGGGTCGACAGGTGCTCGGCGATCTCCTCCTGGGACGGCACGTCGAACCCGTCCCGGACCTGCAGGACCGCGGCGACCCGCTGCCCCCACCGCTCGTCGGGGATGCCGACCACGACCGCGTCGATGAGCGCGGGGTGCGACTTCAGCGCGCCCTCCACCTCCTCCGGGTAGATCTTCTCGCCGCCGGAGTTGATGCAGATCGAGCCGCGACCGAGGAAGCACATGGTGCCGTCCTCATCGACAGTCGCCATGTCGCCCGGCATCACCCAACGCACGCCGTCGATGACCACGAACGTCTTCGCCGTCTTCTCCGGATCGCCGTAGTAACCCAGTGGGATATGGCCTTTCTGCGCCACCCTGCCCACAACCCCAGACCCGGGTACGACGGGAACGAGGTCGTCGTCGAAGACCGCGGTCCGTGGGTTGACCAGGAAGCGCAAGCCCTCGCTGGCCTTCGACCCGGGCGGCGCGGAGCCGTTGTAACCAGTCTCGGTCGAGCCGAAGCTGTCGTTGATGTAGACGTTAGGCATCCGCTCGTTGATCTTGTCGCGCAGCGGCTGGCTCAGCAGGGCCCCTGCGCTCGCCAGGGCGAGCAGCGACGACGTGTCATAGGTGCCGGCGTCGAGAGCCTCGACGAGCGGCACCGCCATCGCGTCACCGACGATCGTGAGGGTGTTGACCTTCTCCTGCGCGATGAGCCGCAGCGCCCCTTCGCCGGTGTAGCGACGGATCAGCACGACCTTGCCGCCGCCAAGCAGGTTGATGAAGGACCCCAGCTCGGCCGCGCCGTGCATCAGCGGCGGCGCAGGGAAGCTCACCAGCGGGCTGTTCGCGAGCGCCCGCGGCCCGGCATCCTCAGGAGCTGCCAGCGGCTCCCCGGCCGGATAGCCACCACCCATGCCGGCGAAGAACAGGTCCTCCTGGCGCCACATCACGCCCTTCGGCATGCCGGTGGTGCCACCGGTGTAGATGACGAAGAGGTCGTCCGCCGAGCGCTCCGGGAAACCCTCCCGGTGGCGCGGCTGGGCGGCGAGCGCGTCCTCGTAGAGCTCCGAGCCAGCAGGGAGCTCGCACCCCTCAGTCGGCCCGACTGCGAGCAAGTGCTTGATGGTGCCGACCTTCGGCAGCACCGCACTCACCTTGTCGGCGAACTCGCTGTCGAAGACCACCGCCACCAGGTCGGCATC
This sequence comes from Frankiales bacterium, assembly GCA_031416735.1. Classification (GTDB taxonomy): domain Bacteria; phylum Actinomycetota; class Actinomycetes; order Mycobacteriales; family SCTD01; genus RYN-111. Next base: position 2,364 of record JANOTZ010000286.1, on the reverse strand, counting down.
GTCATAGAGGTAGCGCAGTTCCTCTTGCACGTAACGGAAGTTCACGTTGACGGGCACGGCCCGGATCTTGAACAACGCGTACATCGTCTCGAGGTATTCGGTGCCGTTCATCATGTGGCAGCCGACGTGGTCACCGAGTCCGATGCCGTTGGCCGCGAAGTGGTGCGCGAGCTGGTTGGCCCGCTCGTCGAACTCGCGGAAGCTCAGCCGACGCCCCTCGGCATACAGCGCTTCACGGTCGGGGACGGCGTCGACGACCTGCTCGAGCAGGTCAGCCAGGTTGAACTGCACAGCATCTCCCTCTAGTGCTTGAAGCCGGACGTGGCGGTGGCCCCGCCGTCGACCGCGAGCTCGGCGCCCGTGATGTAGGACGCCGCATCGCTGGCCAGGAAGGCGACCGCCTGAGCGACCTCCTCGGCCGTTCCGGTGCGCTTCATGGGCACCTGCTTGCCCACCCACTGCAGCGACTTCTCGTCCGGCACGAAGTGCCGCACCATCGGGGTGTCAATGCCGCCCGGGTGCACGCTGTTGACGCGGATCCCGTCGACGGCGAGCTCGATCGCGGCCGCCTTCGACATGCCTCGTACAGCGAACTTCGACCCGGTGTAGGCCACCAGGAAGCGGTTGCCGCCGAGCCCCTCCACCGAGGAGAGGTTGACGATCGCGCCGCCGCCCGCCCGCTTCAGCGCCGGATGAACCTCGCGCATGCCGAGGAAGCAGCCGAAGGCGTTGACGTCGTTGACCTTGCGGTAGATCTCGTTGGTGGTGTTGCCGAGCTCGTCCATGAGCAGGATGCCGGCGTTGTTGACGAGCACGTCGATCTTGCCGAAGGCCTTCTCACCGGCCTCGACAGCGTCGCGCCACGACTGCTCGTCCGTCACGTCGAGCGTGACCGCGATCGCCTTGTCCCCCAGGGATGCGGCGACCTCCTTGACCTCCGGGAGGATGTCGCCGAGCACGACGCGAGCGCCCTCGGCCACCATCAGCCGCGCGGTCGCCGCCCCCATGCCACGGGCGGATCCGCTGATGAGCGCGACCTTTCCTTCGAGCCTGCCTGTCATTGCGGCCTCTCTGATCCGACGACCCACATGGCGAAGAACTGCGAGCCACCGCCGTAGGCGTGACCCAGGGCCTTCCTGGCCCCGTCGACCTGGTGCTCACCGGCCAGGCCACGGACCTGGTTGGCGACCTCCAGGAACCGCAGCATCCCGGAGGCGCCGATCGGGTTGGACGACAGCACGCCGCCCGACATGTTCACGGGCAGGGCGCCGTCCAGCGCCGTGGCGCCGTCCTGGACCATCTTCCAGCCGGTCCCCTCCTCGGCGAAGCCGAGGTTCTCCAGCCACATCGGCTCGAACCAGCTGAACGGGACGTAGATCTCCGCGCAGTCGATCTCGCGCAAGGGGTCGGTGATCCCGGCCTCGGCGAAGACCGCCTTGGCGCACTCGCGACCGGCGTGCGGGTTGACCCGGTCACGGCCGGCGCCCATGGTCGGCTCCGAGCGGACGGCGGTGCCGTGGATCCAGGCCACCGGGCGGTCACTCTTGCGCGCCGCGGCCTCCGAGCCGATGACCATGGCCGCCGCCCCATCGGAGGACGGGCACGTCTCGGCGTACCGGATCGGGTCCCACAGCAACGGGGAGTCGAGGATCGTCTGGAGGGTGATGTCGTCCTGGCGCAGGTGGGCGTAGGGGTTCTTCAGCGCGTTGAGGCGGTCCTTCAGGACCACCTTCGCCCCGGTGTCGAGCGGCGCCCCCGACTTGCGGATGTAGCCGCGGATGATCGGTGCGAAGTAGCCGCCCGCCCCCGCGACCAGCGGCTGGGAGAACGGGATGCGGATCGACAGCGCCCACATGGCGTTGCTCTCCGACTGCTTCTCGAACGCCACGGTGAGGACGCGCTCGTGGATGCCGGCCTGCACCAGGTGGGCGGCGACGATCGCGGTGGACCCACCGACGGAGCCGGCGGTGTGCACCCGGATCAGCGGCTTGCCCAGGGCGCCCAGCGCCTCGGCGAGATAGAGCTCCGGCATCATCACGCCCTCGAACATGTCGGGGGCCTTGCCGATGACGACGGCGTCGATGTCGCTCCACTCGAGCTGGGCATCGGCCAGGGCGCGGTCCGCGGCTTCACGGACGAGCCCGGCGATCGACACGTCCTTGCGGGCGGCGACGTGGTGCGTCTGCCCCGTGCCGAGCACTGCTGCGCGGTTGCACTCACGAGTCTCCCTCCAGGACGCAGACCAGGTTCTGCTGCAACAGCGGTCCGCTGGTGGCGTGGGCCACCGCGGTGCGGCCCTCCCCCGCGGCGATGCGGGTGGCGGCCTCACCGATCCGGACCAGACCGGCCACCATCACGGGGTTG
>JANOTZ010000285.1:0-2184 GCA_031416735.1 Frankiales bacterium | reverse complement strand
TGGACCTGGGACTTCGGGGACGGCGCGACCTCGACGTTGCAGAGCCCGAGCCACACGTTCAGCACGGTCGGGTCCTATCTGGTGACGTTGACCGCCAGCAACAGCGCCGGCAGCACCACGTCGACCGGCACGGTGACAGTCACCGCTCCGGCGACATCCGCCACGTTCGTCAGCATCGCGGACACCTATGTGAAGAACACGCAGCCAGCCAACAACTACGGGGCTCTTCTCGAGCTACGGCTTCGCGGAGGCAACGACCCGGTCATCCGAGACTTCCTACGCTTCGATGTGACAGGGACGAGCGGTTCAGTGACCGGTGTGAAACTTCGGCTGCGGGTCACGGACGGCAGTCCTGCGGGGGGCACAGTGCACCTGGTCCCCACCAACTCCTGGGGCGAACTGACCACGACTTGGGCCAACGCTCCGGCGTATGAGTCGAATGCGCTGGTCGCCGTGGGAAGGGTGACCGCGGGCACCGACGTGGAGATCGCGCTTCCCACGAGTGCCGTCCCTGGCAACGGCACCTACAGCTTCGCGCTCGTCACGACATCCACTGACAGTGCGATCTACGCGAGTCGCGAAACGGCTACGCCGCCGGCCCTGGTGGTGACGTATGGCTGACACTCCCGGCCGGAGACTGCGCGTCGTCGTGGTCGCACAGGCGAGTCCCGCACAAGGCGGAATCGCGACGTACGCCGAAAGCATCGTGGGTGATCCCCACCTCAACCGCGCCATCGACATGGTCCTGTTGAACACGACACGAGAAGCGACCCGCTCTGCTGGTCGGCTCTCACCGGCCAACGTGCGCAACGCAGTGGTTGACGTGGTGCGCGTTTTCCGCGCAGGGCGGGGGGCGGACGTTGTGCATCTTCAGCAGGCGCCCGGACGAGTCCTGCCCCTGATCCGTTGCATTGCCTTGTGCGGCGCGGCCCGGCTCGGTGGCGCCGGAGTGCTCTGCCACGTGCACTCCGGGCGCATCAACGGAGGCCAGCCGGAAGGCTTTCTCCCCGGCTGGCTCTTCCGCCAGTTGCTGCCCCTGCTCGGGCAGTGCCACGCAGTGTTGACCGTGTCCCATGTCGGCGTGCGGACCTTGCAGCCCTACCTTCCCGGTACCCGGGTGGAGTGCGTCGACAACGCCGTGCCGGTCTCGCTGTTTGCGGCAGCCAAACCTGCACAGGAGCCGGCAGTCGTTCTCTTCGTCGGGACCCTCAGCGAGCGCAAGGGACTACGGGACCTCGCCGAGGCGTGCGCGCTCCTTCGCCGCGACAGCACCCTGCCAACCTGGGTGCTCGAGGTCGTCGGCGGCGCCAATGAGGTCGGGGAGCACGAGTCCGAGCAACTGCGGGAAGCCTTCCGCACGGTCGGACTTCATGACTCCCTCGTTGGCCCTGAGGACGCGGAAGGCGTGCGAAGGCGGCTCGCCCGAGCCTCCGTCTTCGTCCTGCCATCGCACTGGGAGGGACAACCCATGGTGATCCTCGAGGCGATGGCCGCCGGCCTGCCCGTGCTGTCGACCACGGTCGGCGCGAACCCCGATGTCGTGCGAAACGGCGTGGACGGGCTCCTCGTTCCACCGCATGACGTTGCCGCACTGCACCGGGCGCTCGACCGGCTGATCCGGGACCCGAAGCTGCGCGAAGGCCTGGGTGCGTCGGGGCGTCGGCGCGCGCGCGAGCACCACGACATGCCGGTGTTGGCCGGGCGTCTGGCCGGGCTCTACTCCGATGCTGCAAGGCAGCCGCAGTGAGAGTGCTCGCGATTTGTGAGGATGCCCCTGACGACTCGGCGGAGACCGGCCAGGGGTCGACCCTCATCACGGCCCGGGTGCTGCCGCAGATCGCGCGCGACATCGCCGTCGACCTTGCGTGGTTCAACGGTCGAGGGGCTGAGTTACCCGCAGAGCTGAGGGATTCGTGCGCCGGTCTCACCTGCCTGCCGCTTCGGTCGGCTCGGGCGTCGTGGTTGGCCAGCAGCACGACGCGCCTACCCAGGGCGACCTGGCGGCGTACCTCGCCGGCTGCGTTGAGAGCGACCGCTGCCGGATGGCGGCGGGCTGACGTGGTCTATGTCCACGGACTGCACGCCTTCGGGCTCGCAATGGTTCTGCATCGACGTTGGCCTCGTCCGATGGTCGTGCAGGAGGTGGACCCCTGGTCGGAGCACTGGCGCCAGCGCGGCGCGCAG
>JANOTZ010000284.1:0-6249 GCA_031416735.1 Frankiales bacterium | reverse complement strand
CGCAGCGGGCCGGCCATGGCGGGTGATGGTTATCCGCTCCTGGGTCCTCACAGCGTCCTCGACGAGTTCGTTGAGCTTCGCCTTGGCCTCGGTCAGGGGAATGGTCGTCATTCCTGCGATGATAGACCTGATTTCAGGTCTGAGCAAGACTGTATTCAGAGTCTTACTCGACAAGACGCCGCGTCCACCGGCCCGGATGGTTCTGGAGCCCAGTGGGTGGCCGCCGTTGAGACCGTCAGAAGGCGCAGTTCCCCGGGAGGTCGGCATCGATGCGGAACGGTGCACCCACGGGCACGTCGAGGTAGGTGATCTGCAGCACGAGCGGCTCGGAACCCTCGTTCCGCGCGATGTGAACCTCCCCGTAGCCCCGGTCCACGTACACGTCGCCAGCTTGGTAGGTGTGCGGGGCGCACGACTTGTCGTGAGCCGAGTAGGTGGTGAACGTCCCGGACTTGATCACGACGATCGCCTGTCCGTGATGAGAGTGCCAGCCGGTGTGCCCAGCGGGCTGGATCGTGATCGCCTGCATCACGACGTCATACGACTGGTTGCCACGCGTCTTGATCTTGTCGTCGGCGGTACCACGGGCCGTGACCTCGCCGACGACCCCGCCGCCTGACGTGCCCAGCGCCAGCCCCCCAACGGCCATCGTGATCGCAGCGGTCGCGGCTGAGACGAGCCCGAGACGGTGCAGGTTCCTTCGCATCATGACGCCTCCTGGAAGTTCGGAAACGTTCAGGATCCGGCGCCAGCAAGCCCTACGTGTCCCCCCGATGGATGTATTTTTCAGGCCGCCCGGCTGCGGCGGCAACGAGGAAGCCGGCTCGGCGTCCCGACTCGCAGTTGCCCTCGGTTTCCCGAGGAACGTCCACTCGTCGATCTTCCAAGTCGGCTCCACTCATCACGCTAGGACAGCGCGCCGGACAGCACCAGGGCCGAAGGTCCCGATGTGCCGGTCAGACGAGGGCGGTGATGTCCGCTACGAGGGCGCGAAGTCCGACGAGTGCGACAAACAACCAGAGACCCCGTGCCAACTGCGTGTACGGCGGGGAGCTACGGATCTGCCGCAGGGCGGTGTGGTGCCGGAGCGGCACCCAGAGGGCCAAAACCGTTGCCGACACTGCGAGGACGAACAACGTCGGCGGGAAGCAGGCGACGAGCACGAGCGGGAGCCCCCACCGCCACCGTCCTCGCGTCGTCCACGAACCCGGCCGTGCGACCCGGTCCACGGCCGGGCCGATCAGCACGCCGAACAGGCCGGGCAGTGCGACGAACAGCCCGATCGCCAGCCAGGTGGGACCGAGCAGCGTGAAGTCGACACCGTCGGCGTGGACGAGCATCGAGCCGACGACAGCCGCCGACGCCAAGCCCGTCGTCAGCCGGCGGAACCAGGACGGGCCGATCAACCGGGGCGCGACGACGCGATAGGCCGCGGCCCCGATCACCCCCACGGCCGCGCCCAGCAGCAGCAGGTTGTAGGTGCCACCCAGGGTGATGCGACCGATCGTGAAGCCGTCGTCGCTGGTGACCCCCTGCACCGAGTCCGGGGACGTCAGCCGCAACAGCAGCATCGCGAGTCGGCTGCCGAACCCGGCCACCAGGACCCCGACCGTCATCCCCGCCACGATGAGCACCCGCAGGTCCTCGAGGACCTCACCCGCCAACTGCCGCTGGGTCAGTGGTCCGGAGGTTGACGGCTCCGCGTGCCGGTCGGGTGCTGTGGGCATCGTCTCACTCACTCGTCAGTTGTAGCGGTGGTTCTTCTCCGCGTGCCCCGCGTCACGGGTGCAGCTCCGGTTGTTCATGCTGCGGTGCCCGCACCGGTCCGGCTCGGCCGCACCCTCATCGGGCGAGCTCGTCGGCTTCGCGACCGGCACCTTCACCGCCTTGGCTGACGGGGACGTGACCGCCTTGGCGGACGCGGGCCCACCCGCCTTGGCAGCCGGGGCCGTCACCTTCGAGGTGGCCGCCTCGCGCGGCACGCCCGCCGTCTTGGCAGTTGCGGCGTACCTGGCCTCGCGCAGCGCGCGCATCGCATCGACTTTGCTCACGGGTACAACCTAGGTGGTGTCCCGGACAGTCCGCGACGCCCCGCCCGGACAGGGCACGACGACGAGCAGCCTCAGAGCTGCTGGTGGACGAAGCCGGTGCCGGTGTGGACCAGGTGCGCCATCTCGCGGGCCGGAATGCCACGGCCGAACAGGAACCCCTGCCCTTCGTCGCAACCGAAACGCAGCAGGTCCGCCCGCTGCTCCGCGGTCTCGACCCCTTCGGCAAGCACCTTCAAACCGAGAGTGTGCCCGAGGTGCACGATGGCCCAGACGATGGTCGCGGCATCCTCATCGGCCGGCAAGCCGGCCACGAAGGACCGGTCGATCTTGAGCTGGTCCACGGGCAGGCGTCGCAGCGCCGCCAGGGAGGAGTAGCCGGTGCCGAAGTCGTCGATGGCGAGGTGCACCCCCTCCTGACGCAGAGCGAGGAGCATGTCGAGCCCGTCGTCGTCGCGCTCCATGAGGATCGACTCGGTCATCTCCAGGCAGAGGAGCGCAGGCGACAGCCCGGTCTCCTCAAGCGTCGCCCGGACGGTCATCGCGAAGTCCGGCTCGCGGAGCTGACGTCCGCTGACGTTGACGGCCACGGTCAGCGCGCGTCCTGTCTCGCGTTGCCAGGTGACAGCCTCGACGCACGCCTGCCGCAAGACCCACGCACCGAGGGGGACGATCAAACCGGTCTCCTCCGCCCGGCTGATGAAGTTGTCGGGACCGACCAGGCCACGGGTGGGGTGTTGCCAACGCACCAGGGCCTCGGCGCCGATCACCTGACCGGAGGTCAGATCCACGACCGGCTGGTAGTGCACGACGAACTCGTCCTCGGCGAGAGCCCGGTGCAGCTCGTGGCCGAGCCGATGGCGACGACGAGCCGCCTCGTGCATGTGCGGTTCGAAGCTCACGAAACGGGCCTTACCGCCGCGCTTCGCCTCATGCATCGCGATGTTGGCCTCGGTGAGCAATACCTCCGGCGTGACGTCGGTCCGGGCAGGGCCGACCTGCACGTTGCCGACACTCACGCTGATGAACACCTGATCGTCAGGAAGTTGGAGCGGCTGCTGCAAGAGCTCGTGGATGCACTCCGCCAGGACGCGCGGGTCACCCTCGTCCATCACGATCGCGAACTCGTCGCCACCGAGCCGCGCGAGCATCCGACCGGGCGAACGCTGCGGGAGTCCGGCGTGCCGCACGGCCTGCCCCAACAGCGGAGCCAGCGCTGTCAGCACCTGGTCGCCGGCGGCATGCCCAGCGCTGTCGTTGATGATCCGGAAATCATCGACGCCGAGGCACATCAGGTCGAAGCGGGCTTCGCGCTGACGGGACCGGGCCAGACTGTGCCCGAGCCGCTCGGTGAGCAGCACCCGGTTGGGCAGTCCCGTGAGGCGGTCGTACAGCGCAAGTCTGGTCAGCCGCTCGTTGGCTTCGAGCAGCACCCGCGCGCTCTCATGCCTGTCGGTGATGTCCTGGTAGATCCCTCGCAGGCCGAGCCCCTGACCTTCGGGTCCGACCACCAGTCGGGTGTGGGCATACACCCAGCGCACCACGCCGTCTGGCCGGACGATCCGAAACTCCCGGTCGAGCGGCGCCGCATGGCGCATCGCCTCCTGCAAGGCCCGGTCGACCTCGGCACGGTCATCCGCATGCACCCGATCGAGCTGCGCCTGCAGGGTCCCGGCGAAGTCCTGGGGGGCGGCCCCGTGGATGTGATGTTGCTCCTGCGACCACTGCACCGCCCCGGTGGTCGCGTCCCACGCCCAGCTTCCGACGTGCGCGAGGGCTTCGCTTTCCGCTACCCGCTGGGCGCTGTCGGCCAGCGTGCTCTGAGCGAGCCACAGCTCGGCCACGTCGCGCATGACCACAGATACCCCGAACACCACGCCGTCATCGCTGCGGACCGGCGTGATGCTGACCTTCGCGGGAACGATCGTGCCATCGCGCCACTTCGCCGAGATGTCCAGTCGCACGACCGGGGTCCCAGCGTTCGCCAACGCCAGACCACGCTGGAACTCGGGGCGATCCTGGTCGCCGACGAGGGCAGCGACCGGTGCCCCGACGACCAGCCGGTCGCCCTGCCCGAACAGCCGCTGAGCCCCGCGGTTCCAGCTGACGAGGCGACCCTCCAGGTCCAGGCTCAAGAGGGCGTCGTCAGAGGTGTCGGACGCGGCAACGAGATACGCCAAGCGGGCTGTCTGATCAGCCACCCGCTCCATCCGCTGCTCCCGTCGGTGCCGACGCTCATCATAGGCAGCACGCCGTTGCTGGACCCACGATTGGGGATGGTCATCGGGGCGCACCCTGGTCGTGACCGCCATGATTGACTCTGCCCACCAAGCCATCGGACGGAGAGCGCGAGTGATGAGCGAAGGCACCCCGGAGCGCCTCCGTTTCTCGGTCGACCCCGCCTTCTCCGCAGTCCTCATCGAAGCCCGCTCGAACGTCGGTGCGGTGAAGTTCGGTAGCACTCAGATCAGCGGCGTCATCGAGGCTGTGCGCACCGACGGGCACGTCGACACCGACAACCGGCCCTGCGCGAAGCTCACCGTGCCGCTCGCCAGCCTGGCCTCGGGCAACGCCCTGTACGACGCTGAGCTGCAGCAGCGCCTCGCGGTCCAGCGCTACCCCCAGGTCGGTCTCGAGCTCCTCGAGGCCCACCTCATCGGCGACTGCAACTACCGGGTCTCGGGCAATGTGACGATCCATGGCGTGACGGCCACCCTGCAGGGGGTCGTGAACCTCACCTTCCCCGCGGCCGATGAGGTCCTCATCGTCGGCGAGCAGACGATCGACATCCGCGACTTCGACATCGACCTCCCCTCGGTCCTGATGCTGCGCATCTACCCGGACGTCAAGGTGAGCCTGCACCTGGTCGCGAGGACGTCGCCTTCCACGGAATCGGGGAGCTGATGGGGGTTCTGTTCGCCTTCTTCGTCGGTTGGTCGGTCGGTGCCAAGGCCGGTTCTCAGGGGTTCCAAGAGGTGGCTGATGCGGTCAAGACCGTCAAGGACTCCGAGGAGTTCGCGTCGTTGCTCGCCATCACCCGGACACACGTGTCGAGTGCCCTGCACGAGCTCAGCAAGCTGATGTCGGGTGAAACGCCGCTGCCCGACCCGGTGAACCTGCTGGAGCGGGTCCAGCAACTCACCTCCCAGCGCCCGCTCTAACCGGTCTCCGCAGGGGCGTTCCTCAGCACCGCGAGAACCGCGAGAACCGCGCAGGACTACATCGCCCGCATCCGCAGGTAGCGCGCGAGTCCGGGCAGGTTCGCCACCGTCGCCCAGGCCATCCCGACGAGCGTGAACCACCTGAGCACCCGGAACACCGGCCTACCTCCAAGATCCGCGGAAGCCGCCATCCTCCCCTCCCGGGGCAGCGCCCGCAAACCCCCTGTCGATGCCGCTGCGGCCACCTTCCCCGCCACCTCCGCGACCGTGAGGGGAGAGCCTCAGATCCAGCCGAGGTCGGTGAACTCCGGGGACCAGCGCCCTTCGGTGACCGCCCACCAAGCGACCCAGGCGACGAGCAGCCCGAGGTGGGCTCCGTAGACGACCCGCACGAGCAGCGACCGGGAGACCAACAGGAAGGCGACGGCCAGGGCCGCCGACAGCGGCACGGTCTGGCCCTCGATCGCGTTGGTGCTCAAGGTCAGGGCGAACAGCCCAGCGAGGACCCACCCTCCCCAGGAGACGACGACGTCCCGGACGGCAAGCACCAGCGCCGCGACCACGACCGCCAGACCGAAGTACCAGATGTAGTGACCGACGTACTCGTCCCAGAGCGAGATCACAGCGGCGTGCCCGACCTCGTTGCCGACCGAGTTGGCGGCGAGGTGCAGACCGTGTCCCTGGGTGTAGACGAGGGCGCCGACTCCCAGGACCACCCAGGCCTGCCGAGATGCCTGCGCGCGGAGCAGCACCATCGCCGCTGCGCCGACCAGGAGGTAGGGCAGGAACAGGTCGACCCAGTCCGCCCATCGGGTGGGACCGACGCTGCCGAGGGGCGCCAGCATGGTGCCGGTGTGGTGGCCGATGACGACCACGACCGCGAACACCGCGAGCCACCGGCGCGTCCTGCCGTCGGCAGCAGCCGAGGGCGTCCCCACGGCCGCATCGGCAGAAGGCGTCACGTGAGCAGACGACGGAGTCATCGCAACTGGATGAGCAGGCTGACGAGAGCCAGAAAGCTCAGGATTCCGACGAGACCC
>JANOTZ010000283.1:0-1897 GCA_031416735.1 Frankiales bacterium | reverse complement strand
CGAAGGCTCCTCCAGCCGGGCGGATCATCGTCACGGGGCTCGCAGGCACGATGGCTGAAGTGACCTTCGCGCGGGACGTCACCTTCAGTAACGGTGGCGGCAGCGCGGCGTCTACCGCGGACCGCGGCGGCTACAGCGCAGTGGTCCTCATCGCTAAGGGCGGAGGCACCAACCGGCCCGCACTGCTCGAGGCCACGATGTCGGAGGGGCTTCGGTGCCCTGGACGTCGATGCCCGTACACAGCCACAGGCCCCCCGCTGCTGGGCACCGATGACGGCAATGGAGGCATCCGTCTGCGAGCCGGCCGCTACTACGCGGTGCTCGTCGGCGCTCCCAGTGCGCGGGTCACTGCGACGCTCAAGCCGACCCGGTTGGTCGGAACGTCCACCGTGCGCACCACGGCCAAGCCACTGCACTACCAGAGCACTGTGATCGGTGGCCTAGGTGTACTGACCCGACAGGTTGGTGACGCGGCTCGCGGGCGGGACGCCGCCGATGGCGGTGTGGGTCCGGTGATGGTTGTAGAGGTGGAGCCACTTGCGCAAGGCCACTACGCGGGCGCGCTCTGACGGGTAGGGCCGGACATAGGCCCACTCGTGGGCCAGGGTGCGATGGAACCGCTCGACCTTGCCGTTGGTCTGAGGCCGGTAGGGCCTGGTGCGACGGTGCTTGATGGTGTGATCGGCGCAGGCGGCCTTCCACAGGTTCGACCGGTAGCAGCTGCCGTTGTCGCTCAGGACGGCCTTGATCGTGATTCCTTGGGCTTGGAACCAGGCGATCGCCCGTCGCCACCAGGCGGTCGCGGTCGCGGCGGTCTCATCTGCGAGGACCTCGCTGTAGGCCAGCCGGCTGTGGTCGTCCAGGGCGGTGTGGACGTAGCCGTAGCCCCGGGCACCGGTGAGGGTCTTGTTCACAGTGCCCATCAGGCGGCTGTTGACCTTGCCGCGCTTTCGGCCGTGGATGCGGTGCCCACCGCCGTCGGGGATCTTCCCGAGCTTCTTCACGTCCACGTGGATCAGATCACCAGGGGCGTCGTGCTCGTAACGCTTGACCTTCCCGCGCAGCTCCTTGCGGGTCGCCAGATCGACCTCGCTGAGCAAAGCCGCCCCCTCACGGCGCAGCACCCGCCCCACGGTCGAGGGGTGCATCCGGAGCTTGTGGCCGATCCGGGCCGGTCCCCAGCCCCGCTTGGTCCGCAGGTGCAGGATCTTGCGGACCTTCGGCGGCCGGGTCTGCCTCGGGCTGCTCTCCGGTCGGGAGGACCCGTCCTGCATCGCCTCGATCGCCGGTACCGACGTATCGCGCTCCCGGTAGCGAGACGACCAGCGCTGCGCGGTCGGCACGGCGACCTGGAACCGTTCAGCGGCCCGCCGTAGCGGCCAGCCGTCCTCGACGATGCAGATCGCGAGAGCGAGTCTTCCGGCAGGGGCGAGCTTGGCGTTAGCGTGAACCACGAGGACCTCCATGCGTGAGATGCGGATGCTTGCCAGCACCCACACCTCACCGGGAGGTCCTCGCTACGTCACGGACCTCGAAGGCCGTGTCGCCCTGTCACCAACGTGTGTGGTCAGTACACCTAGGTCCGGATGGCCACGAGTCGCAACTGCATGCCTTCGGTCACCTGCCCGCCGGCCGTGGCTACGCCGTCGCCGCCCTGTACGGGTCGGTGGCTGTGGACACCGCAGGGGTGCTCACCCAAACCGGCTGCGCCACCAGCGGGCCGAACGTCGCGATCACGCAGACGTTGGGCGGGATCGCTCCCTGCGCCGACGGGACGGGTGGCAACTACATCTTCGGCCCCCATGCAGGGATTGTCGTCCCATCCAGCGTCTCTGCCCTTCTTGCGCAGGGACCGGCTGACAGTGCTATCGGCCTTGGCCTGGACACCTCCACGATT
>JANOTZ010000282.1:0-13161 GCA_031416735.1 Frankiales bacterium | reverse complement strand
GGTGCTCTGCGCTGCGCGGGTACGGCGTACGGCCACCGGTGCTCCTCCAAGGGCGTGCTGCTGATGTCGGCGTGCTCATAGGTGTGACGTGCTGGTGCTGGTGCGCGTTCCTACAGCCTGCCTCACCCCCGGCTCTTTCGCTCGCGCCCCACTCCGGCCGCCCCTCCACCCCGACCCCACCCGCCCCTCCACCCCGCCCCCCACCCGCCCCCACCCCCCGGCTTGCGTCTGCTCCGCCACGCGGTTGGGGTGGCCACTTCGGCGGACGGAAGGCGTGAACGAGCGTGGGCGGGGTCGGCGGGGGGCGCGGACGGGGCGCAGGGCGGGCCCAGTGTCGGCCCAGGTTGCGCGGATGCGCCCCACCGTGCTCCACCGCCTCTGACCTGCGGTTTTCCCAACATCTTCCCGTCCAAAAGAGGGAAAGGTGCTTGACAGTGGATGAAGGTGGAGTAACGTGGGGGACACGGGAGCCGAAGGGGTTCTCGAGGGGAGGTGGAGTCGTGTTCCTCGGCACCCACACCCCGAAGCTCGACGACAAGGGCCGGCTCTTCCTGCCTGCCCGGTTCCGCGAGGAGCTGGCGGCGGGCGTCGTGGTGACCAAGGGTCAGGAGCGCTGCCTCTACGTCTTCAAGCACGCCGATTTCGCCGTACAGGCTGAGCGGTTGCAGAACACGCCGCTCACCGCCAAGGCGGTTCGGGACTACAGCCGGGTGTTCTTCGCGAGCGCCTTCGACGACGTGCCGGACAAGCAGGGCCGCATCAGCGTCCCGGCCGGGCTGCGCACCTACGCGGGGCTGAGCAAGGACTGCGTGGTCATCGGGGCCAACACGCGCCTGGAGATCTGGGACGCGGCGGCCTGGGCGACGTACGAGAACGAGCAGGAGCAGACGTTCGCCGAGCAGTCCGAAGAGGTGCTGCCCGGCGTGTTCTAACCCCTGACGCGAGGTCTCCGACCGCCCTCCCTCCTGACACACCTTCCCCGGTGCCAGGCGGGGGAGCGGGCGGGGACCTGGCGCCAGGGACGCAAGCCCCCGGGAACCGCGAGCCCCGGGTCACCACCAACGAGAGACAGGGTCGAGATGACGGACGCGAGCACCCCGGCGCATGTGCCGGTGCTGCTGGAGCGCTGCCTCGGCCTGCTCGCCCCGGCCCTCACCGGCCCCGACGCGGTCGTCGTCGACTGCACCCTCGGCATGGGCGGCCACGCCGAGGCGCTGCTCGCGCGCACCCCCGCCCGCCTCATCGGCCTGGACCGCGACCCCGAGGCACTGCGCCGCTCCGGCGTCCGGCTCGCGCCTTTCGGCGACCGCGTGACCCTCGTGCATGCGGTGTACGACGAACTGCCCACCGTCCTGGCCGACCTCGGTCTGGGGAGCGTCCAGGGAGTGCTGTTCGACCTCGGCGTCAGCTCGCTGCAGCTCGACGAGGCCGGCCGCGGCTTCGCCTACGCGCAGGACGCGCCGCTCGACATGCGGATGGACCCGACCACCGGGATCAGCGCCGCGGAGATCGTCAACACCTATGACGGCAAGACCCTAGCCCGGGTCCTCAAGGAGTACGGCGACGAGCGGTTCGCCGGCCGGATCGCCGACGCCATCGTCCGCGAGCGCGCCAAGGCCCCGCTGACCTCGACGGCCGTCCTCGCTGAGCTGGTCCGCGAGGCGATCCCGGCCGCCACCCGCCGTACCGGGGGGCACCCCGCGAAGCGCACCTTCCAAGCCCTGCGCATCGAGGTCAACGACGAGCTCGGGGTGTTGCGGCGGGCCATCCCGGCCGCGCTCGACTCCCTCGCCGTCGGCGGCCGGATCGTGGTGCTGAGCTATCAGTCACTGGAGGACAAGATCGTGAAGTCCTCACTCGTCGCCCGGTCCACCTCCGACGTGCCCGTCGACCTGCCGTTCGTGCCCGAGGGGTCGCAGCCTGAGCTGCGGTTGCTCGTCCGCGGCTCGGAGAAGGCGTCCGACGCGGAGATCGCGGTCAACGCCCGCGCCCAGTCGGTGCGGCTCCGCGCCGCCGAGAAGGTCAAGGACGTCGCATGAGCGCGATGACCACGCACGCGGTCCCGCTGCGCTCCCCCTCCACGACCCCGAAGCCCGAACCGAAGCGCTCCTCGCCGCTGCGCCTGGTGCCGCAGCGCCGGTCCAACGCCGCCAAGACCCCGTTTCTCGTTATGGTCGTCACCATCTTGGTCGGCGGCCTGCTCGGGTTGCTGCTGCTCAACACCCTGGTCGCCCAGGACAGCTTCGCGCTGCACTCCCTAGCCAGCCAGGCCCGGGAGCTCGAGCAGCGCGAGCAGGACCTCGGCAAGCAGGTCCAGGCGCACCAGGCCCCGGCCGCCCTCGCCGCCCAGGCCGCCGCGCTCGGCATGGTCCCCGGTGGCCCCCCCGCCTTCCTGCAGCTGCCCAGCGGGAAGGTGCTCGGCCAGGCGATGCCCGGGGTCGCTCCCGTCGCTCCCGCCGCGCCCGCCTCGTCGACGACCTGGACGGCTCCCCGCCCGACCGCACCGCCGGCCCGGGCCGCCCAGAACCAGCCGGCACAGCCTGCTCAGGGCAAGCCCGCCCAGAACCAGCCCGCCAAGCCCGCCTCAGGAGCGCACCGGTGACCCCTCCGAAGCGGCCTGGTCGGCCCTCGTCCTCCCGCCCGGACCCCCGCCCCGTGGATCGGCCGGCCGCTCGTCCCGCTGCTGCCCGTCCCGCTGCTGCGCGGCCCGCTGGTGCGCGGCCCACGTCCGGTCCCCGGCGGGCACCCACCGGGCGGGCGGCGCAACCGGCACGGCGACCGGTCCGCCGTACCCGCCCTCTGGGTCGTCCGGGGGTGCGGCTGCGCAGCGGGCTGGTGCTGCTCGGCGCGATCGTGCTGCTACTTGGCGGCCGGCTGGTGCAGCTGCAGGGGCTGCAGCCCGTCGCCCTGGCTGACCGCAGCGGTGTGCAGGGCGTCCGTCCCGTCACCCTGCCGGCCGAACGCGGTCAGGTGCTGGACCGCAACGGCAACCCGCTCGCCCTCTCGGTCGGCGCGATCACCATCACCGCCAACCCGCGCACCATCGCCGACGCCGTCTGCCAGGAGGGGGCCACCAAGCCCTGCGATCCGAGGAGCATCGCGGCCGTTGTCGCGCCGCTGCTCGGAATGGACCCGGCCGATGTCGAGGCAAAACTGTCGCTGGACAAGGGATTTGTGTTCCTCAAGCGCGGGCTCGAGCCGGCCGTGGCCAAGAAGGTCCTGGACCTCAAGCTGGTCGGCATCGGGCAGGAACGGGCCACCCGCCGGATCCATCCGTCCCGTGAGCTGGCGGCCGGAGTCCTCGGCTTCACCGACTTCGACGGCCTCGGCGTCGCCGGCATCGAGAAGGCCATGCAGCACGTCCTGACCGGCAAGGACGGCAAGACGATCGCGCGCTTCGACGCAGCCGGGCGGGTCATCCCCACCAGTTCCGACAGCCATGTCGCACCGGTGCCGGGCAAGGACGTCTCGCTGACGATCGACCGTGACCTCCAGTGGTACGCCCAGCGGCTCCTCGCCGACCAGGTCACCGCCACGGCGGCCAAGAACGGCTCCGTCGTCGTCATGGACATCAAGACCGGCGAGGTGCTGGCACTGGCGACCGCGCCGACGTTCGACCCGGACAACCGGCGCGACGGGCAGACCATGGGCAACCCGGCGATCAGCGACATCTTCGAGCCGGGCTCGGTGGGCAAGGTCATCACCGCAGCCGCCGCCCTCCAGGACGGGATCGTCACTCCGGAGACGGTTATCGAGGTGCCCCCGACGTACAAGGTCGGCAACAGGATCCTGCACGACGCCGAGGAGCACGGGCTGGAGTACCTCACCTTCGCCGGCGTCATCGCCAAGTCGAGCAACATCGGCACTGTGAAGGTGGCGCAGCAGCTCGGCGCCGACCGCCTCTACGCGATGATGCGCGCCTTCGGGTTCGGGTCCAAGACCGGGCTCGGCCTGCCCGGCGAGAGCCGTGGTCTGGTCCCCAAGCCGGCCGACTGGTCGGGCTCCTCGATCATGAACATCCCTATCGGCCAGGGGATCTCGACCAACGTGATCCAGATCGCGTCGGTCTACGCCACCATCGCCAACGACGGCGTCCGGGTGCAGCCGAGCATCGTCAAGAGCAACCGCGACAGCGCCGGGCACGTCACGTTGCCTGCCGCTCCGAAGCGGTCCCGGGTCATCACCCCCGAGGTTGCGAAGACCCTGCGGGGGATCCTCGAGTCGGTGGTGACCGAGCAGGGGACCGCCCCCAAGGCGGCCATCCCCGGCTACCGGATCGCGGGCAAGACCGGCACCGCGCAGCGCGTCGCCGTCGAGGGACCACGCAAGGGCCGGTACGACGGCACCTACACGTCTTCCTTCATCGGTCTGGCTCCGGCTGACGCGCCGCGCTTCGTCACCGCGGTGGTCCTGCAGGGCACCGGCGCCAAGGGCTACTTCGGTGGCCAGGTGGCCGCTCCGCTGTTCAGCCAGATCACCGGGTTCGCGCTCCGGGCGTACGGGGTGGCGCCCTCGGGAACCACCGCCACGCCGGTCCGACTGTCCGTCGACGGACCTCGCTAGCCTCATCGACGTGCCTGCGACCACGGACGCTGCCGCCCTGCGGCCGTCCGACCCGTCGCCGAGGGTCCTGTCCGGGGTGCTCGGTGCGGTGTCCGGGCTCCGGGTGCAGGGCGACCTCGACGGGGTAGTCGTCACGGGATGCACCCATGACTCCCGGGCGGTGCGGTCCGGTGACCTTTACGCGGCCCTGCCCGGGGCGAACGCCCACGGCGCCACCTACGCCCGACAGGCCGTGGCCGCAGGTGCCGTCGCGGTCCTCACCGACCAGGTCGGCGCCGACCTGGTCGGCGGCGTGCCTGTCCTGATCACCGACCAGCCGCGTGACCTCCTGGGTGACGTCGCCTCCTGGGTGCACGGCGACCCGTCGTCGGCCCTGCTGGTGCTCGGCGTCACCGGCACCAACGGCAAGACCACCACGGCCTTCCTCCTCGAGGCGGGCCTGCGCGCCGCCGGCCGCTCCACCGGACTGCTCGGCACCGTCCTCACCCGCATCGGTGACGAGGCGGTCGAGAGCGTCCGCACCACCCCCGAGGCGACCGACCTGCACGCGCTTTTCGCCGTGATGCGGGAGCGGGGGGTCGACGCGGTGGCGATGGAGGTCAGCAGCCACGCGCTGGCGCTGGGCCGGGTGGGGGGCGTGCACTTCGACACCGCAGTCTTCACCAACCTCTCGCAGGACCACCTGGATTTCCACGCCACGATGGAGGACTACTTCGCGGCCAAGGCGGCGTTGTTCACCCCTGAGCGTTCAGGGCGTGGCGTGGTGTTCGCCGACGACGAGGCCGGTCGCCGACTGCTGGCCACCTCGGCGATCCCGCTCACGTCCTACGGCGACGCCGGTGACTGGCGCGCCGTGGACGTCGAGCTGCGGCCGGACGGCAGCAGCTTCCGCCTCCTCGGCCCAGGAGTCGAGGTCGACGCCGCCGTCCAGCTGCCCGGGGCTTTCAACGTGGACAACACCGTCGCGGCGCTGGCCACCCTGGTCACGGCTGGGATTCCCGTCGAGGACGCGGTGCGCGGAATCGCAGCACTGGCAGGGGTTCCCGGGCGCATGGAGCGGATCGAGGTCGGTCAGTCGTTCACGGCTGTGGTCGACTACGCCCACACCCCGGATGCGGTCGAGACGTTGCTGCGGGCCGTCCGACAGGTGACCTCGGGGCGGGTGATCGTGGTGCTCGGCTGTGGTGGGGACCGGGACCGCTCGAAGCGTCCCCTGATGGGAAAGGCGGCCGTCGAGGGCGCCGACCTCGCGGTCCTCACGAGCGACAACCCGCGGAGCGAGGACCCGCTCGCGATCCTCTCGCAGATGGAGCAGCCTGCTGCCGTGCTCGAACCCGACCGCCGTACGGCGATCGCCTGGGCTGTGACGCAGGCCCGTCCCGGTGACACCGTCGTCATCGCCGGCAAAGGCCATGAGACCGGCCAGGACATCGGTGGCGTGAAGATGCCGTTCGACGACCGGGTCGTGCTCCGCGAAGCGATCAAGGAGGTGATGGTGTGAAGCTGCTCCAGTCACCACCCCACGTGGCCGACCTCCGCGAGGCCCTGCGCGACCTGGCCGTGGCCAGTGACGGCAAGACCCGCCGCACCTTCGCGGTGCTGGGCGAGGTCCATGACGCCACCCACGAGGAGCTCATGGATCTCGGACGTTTCCTGGTGAGACTCGACATCAGTGCCCTCGTCGTGGTGGGCGAGGCCGGTCCGGTGCATGCCGGCGCGGTCCTCGAAGGCTCCTGGGGCGAGGAGTCGCGGCACGTCCCCACCGCCGATGCGGCGCTCGCCCTGCTGCAGATTGAGCTCACCGCCGACGACGTCGTCCTCGTCGCCGGCCTCCCGACCCTCCTTCACGCTCTTGAGGGAGCCCCATGATCTCCGTCCTCATCGCCGCCATGACGGCCCTCGCCATCAGCCTCCTGGGCACTCCCATCGTCGTGCGGTTGTTCCGTCGGCGCGGTTACGGCCAGGAGATCCGGGAGGACGGTCCGGCCAGCCACGCCACCAAGCGCGGCACGCCAACCATGGGTGGCACCGTCATCTTGTTCGCAACCCTCGTCGGGTATGCCGTCGCCCACCTGGTCGTGATGCGCAACCCGGGGCGCGGCCCCACCGCGAGTGGGCTGCTGGTGCTGGGTCTGATGACCTCGCTCGGGCTGGTCGGGTTCCTCGACGAC
Source organism: Frankiales bacterium (assembly GCA_031416735.1). Taxonomy (GTDB): domain Bacteria; phylum Actinomycetota; class Actinomycetes; order Mycobacteriales; family SCTD01; genus RYN-111. The sequence goes on along the minus strand of JANOTZ010000282.1, from coordinate 6,427 downwards.
TTCATCAAGATCCGCAAGCAGCGCTCGCTGGGGCTCACAGCCGCGGCGAAGTTCACCGGCCAGCTGGTGACCGGAGTGGGGTTCGCGGTGCTGGCCCTGCAGTTCCGCAACGAGGACGGGCTCACCCCGGCGTCGACGAACCTGTCGTTCGTCCGCGACTACCACGCGATCGGGCTCGGTACGGCGGGCTTCATCGTGTTCGCCTACCTGATGGTCACCGCCACCTCCAACGCCGTGAACCTCACCGACGGCCTCGACGGGCTGGCCTCGGGCTCGTCGGTGATGGTGCTCGCGTCGTACGTGATCATCGCGTTCTGGCAGTTCGGTAATGCCTGCTCGCTGCAGGTGACCAAGGGCTGTTACGAGGCGCGCGACCCACTCGACGTGGCCCTGGTGGCGGCGTCGGCGATGGGTGCCTGCTTCGGGTTCCTGTGGTGGAACGCCGCGCCAGCCAAGATCTTCATGGGTGACACCGGTTCGCTGGCCCTGGGCGGTCTGCTCGCCGGCATCGCGATCGTGACCCGGACGGAGCTGCTGCTGATCGTCCTGGGCGGGCTGTTCGTCGTCGAGACGCTGTCGGTCATCATCCAGATCGGCTTCTTCAAGATGACCCGAAAGCGGGTTTTCAACATGGCGCCGATCCATCATCACTTCGAGCTCGCCGGCTGGGCCGAGAACACCGTCATCGTCCGCTTCTGGATCATCGCGGGGCTGGCCGTGGCCTTCGGGATCGGCCTGTTCTACGCGGAGTTCCTCTCCACCGGTTCACTGGTCTGATGCCTACGTACGCAGGGCTTCCCGTGGTCGTGGCGGGTGCCGGGATCTCCGGCGCCGCCGCCGCCCGGGTCCTTCGTGGGTTGGGCGCTGTGGTGTCGGTGGTGGACGACACCGTCACCGAGCTGGACGACTTTCCCGTGGTGCGGTCCCTGCCGAGCGAGCTGGCGCTCGTGGTCACCTCGCCGGGCTTCCGGCCCTCGGTGCCGATGCTGGTCGAAGCCGCTTCCCGTGGCGTCGAGGTCATCGGGGAGGTCGAGCTGGCGTGGCGGTTGCGCGGCCCGTCGGCAGCGCCCTGGCTCGCGCTGACGGGGACCAACGGCAAGACGACGACCGTCAAGATGCTCGAGGCGATGCTCACCGCCGCCGGCCATCGGACGGTGGCGGCCGGCAACGTGGGCCTGCCGCTGCTCGACGCGGTTCTGGCCGAGGAGCCGTACGACGTGCTGGCCGTGGAGCTGTCGAGCTTTCAGCTGCACTGGTCGCCCACGGTGCGACCGCACACCGGTGCGATCCTCAACCTGGCGGACGACCACACCGACTGGCACGGCTCGTTCCAGGAGTACGTCGGGGCCAAGGCCCGCATCTTCGGCGCGGACACCTGTGTGGGCAACGCCGACGACGACGCGGTCCGCACCCTCCTCAGCCAGGCCCGCGGCCGTCAGGTGGCGTTCACCCTGCAGTCCCCGCGCGCCGGTGAGATCGGCGTCGTCGAGGAGCTGCTCGTCGACCGGGCCTTCCCGGACGTGCCGGGGGAGGCGACCGAGCTCGCCACCCTCGCCGACATCGGCGTGCCGGGGGACCACAACGTCGCCAATGCCCTCGCCGCGGCTGCCCTCGCCCGCTCGTTCGGCGTGTCGGCCGGGTCGGTCGCGGCGGGGCTGCGGGCCTTCACCCCCGAGCCGCACCGCAACGCGCTGGTGGCCGTCGTCGACGAGGTCGCCTGGGTCGACGACAGCAAGGCCACCAACCCGCATGCCGCAGCCGCCTCGCTCGCCTCCTACCCGTCGGTCGTGTGGGTCGCCGGTGGGCTCCTGAAGGGGGCCGACGTCGATGACCTCGTCCGGCGGGCCGCTCCGGGACTGCGCGCCGCGGTGCTGCTGGGTACTGACCGGGCGCTCCTCGTGGAGGCCCTTTCACGACACGCCCCCGAGATCCCCGTCGTGCAGGTCGCCCGCCTCGACACTGGTGCCATGCAGGAGGTCGTCGACGCTGCTCGGTTGCTCGCGCGGCCGGGCGACACCGTGCTGCTGGCCCCTGCCGCCGCGTCGATGGACTGCTTCAAGGACTACAAGCAGCGCGGCGACCTGTTCGCCGAGGCGGTCCGGGCGCTGTCATGAGGCTTTCTGTCCTGAGGCTGCCGTCGTGAGTGACGGGAAGTCGGTGCTGCAGAAGCCGCTGGCGTCCTACTACCTGGTCATGGTGAGCACCGGTCTGCTGCTGGCCATCGGCTTCGTCATGGTGCTGTCGGCTTCCGCTGTCCGGGCCTACTCGACCTACGGCAACGCCTACACGATCGCCATCAAACAGGGGATCTTCATCGGGATCGGCGTGCCGGCGCTCTGGGTCGCCTCCCGCATCCCCGCCAGGGTGTGGCGCAAGACCGGCCTGTTCGTACTTCTCCTGTCCATCGCCCTGCTGGTTCTGGTGCTCGTGCCGGGGGTCGGCCGCAAGGTCGACGGCGCCACCCGCTGGATCCCCTTGCCCGGTGGCTTCAACGTCCAACCGAGCGAGATCGCCAAGCTCGCGATCGTGCTGTGGGGTGCTGATCTGCTCGTCCGCAAGCGCAAGCTGCTCGGGGACTGGAAGCACCTGCTCATCCCGTTGGTGCCCGTGGTGGTGCTCGTCGCGGTGCTCGTGATGCTCGAGCCGGACATGGGCACCACCATCGTGGTCAGCGCCATCTTGATGTCCTTGCTGTGGGTGGTTGGCGCCCCCGCCCGCGTGTTCGTGGGGATCTTGGCCGTCGGCCTGTTCCTGGGCGCGCTGCTCGCCGTGAGCGAGCCCTACCGCCTCCAGCGCCTCGTCAACTTCATCAACCCCTGCTCGATCGACCAGCGTCTCGAGGGCGGCTACCAGGCGTGTCAGGGCCTGCAGGCCCTCGGGGCCGGCGGGTGGTTCGGCCTCGGGCTGGGGGCCAGTCGCGAGAAGTGGGCCGGCGGGCTGCCCAACCCCTACACCGACTACGTCTTCGCGATCGTGGGGGAGGAGCTCGGGCTGCTCGGCACCCTGACTGTGCTGCTGCTCTTCGCGACCCTGACCTTCGCGGGGGTGCGGATCGCCAAGCGGACCAAGGACCCGTTCTCCCGGCTCGCGGCCACCGGCATCACCACCTGGATCGCCGTCCAGGCGCTCGTCAACATGGGGACGGTCGTCGGCCTGGTGCCGATCACCGGCATCCCGCTGCCTCTCATCTCCTTCGGAGGCTCCGCCCTGATCCCGACCCTGGTAGGCATCGGGATGCTCATGTCCTTCGCCCGCGACGAGCCCGGGGCCGCGAAGGCCCTCGCCGCCCACCAGGGCCGCCTCCGGGCGCTCGTCACGCGCCAGGCACCGAAGGTCCCTGGCGCCGCTGCCGCCCCTGTGGCCCCTGCAGCCGCGCGCACCCGACGTCCCTCGACCGTGCCGACCCGTCGGCCCGTGGCGCGGCGCCGGTGAGCACGCATGTCGTCCTCGCCGGGGGAGGCTCAGCCGGACACGTCGAGCCGATGATGAACACCGCTGATGCCCTGCGCCGCAAGGACTCTGCGATCGGGATCTCAGCCCTGGGCACCGCCGAAGGGTTGGAGTCGCGACTGGTGCCGCTGCGGGGCTACGACCTCGCAGTGGTGCCCAAGGTCCCGCTGCCCCGACGGCCCACCCTCGACCTGTTCCGCGTGCCAGGCCGGCTGCTCCGGGCCGTGCGGGCGGCTCGCGCCCACCTCGACGAAGTCGACGCCTCCGTCGTGGTCGGCTTCGGCGGGTACGTCTCGGTGCCCGCCTACCTGGCTGCCCGCCGGCGTGGAACGCCGATCGTCGTCCACGAGGCCAATGCCAGGGCTGGCATTGCCAACCGGCTGGGTGCGCGGTGGGCGGTGACCGTCGCCACAGCGGTCGACGGGGCCTTGAAGGACGCTCGGGTCATCGGGATCCCGTTGCGCCAGCAGATCTCCCAGCTCGACCGGTCAGCCGCCCGGGCCGCGGCACGCGCGTCCTTCGGCCTCGGCGACGGCCCGGTGCTGCTCGTGACCGGCGGCTCCCAGGGCGCTCGGCGCATCAACGCCGCGGTGGTCGAGGCCTCTGCGGCGCTGGCCGCGGCGGGGGTCCAGGTCCTGCACGTCACCGGTCCCACGCAGGGCGACGGTGTGCGGTCCGCCCTCCGAGTCCCGCCGACCACCCACCACGTCCTCGACTACGTCGACGGAATGGACCTGGCCTACGCCGCGAGCGACCTGGTCCTGTGCCGGGCGGGTGCCATGACCTGTGCCGAGCTCGCCGCCGTCGGACTCCCCGCGGTCTACGTCCCCCTTCCGGTCGGCAACGGGGAGCAGGCTCTCAACGCACGACCGACTGTCGACGCGGGGGGAGGGCTGATCGTGACCGACGCCGACCTCGACGGCGCCTTCATCACGGGCACTGTGCTGCCGTTGCTGCTCGACGCGTCCCGACTGGCCGAGATGTCCCTGGCCGCAGCAGGTCTGGGGCGTCGCGACGCCGATGACGCCCTCGCCGACATCGTTCTGGAGGCCACCCGATGAGCCGTGTCCTGGAGGCCACCCGATGAGCCGCGTCCTGGAGGCCACCCGATGAGCCGCGTTCACCTCGTCGGGATCGGCGGTGCCGGGATGAGCGGCATCGCCCGGGTGCTGCTTGCCCGGGGCACGGCGGTCTCCGGCAGCGACGCCAGGGACTCGAGCGGCGTCGCCGCGCTGCGGGCGCTCGGCGCCGAGGTCCACATCGGCCATGACGCCACCCACATCGTCGGTGCCACCACCGTCGTCGTGTCGACGGCGATCCGCGAGACCAACCCCGAGCTGTCCGCCGCCCGGGCCTCTGGCATCCCGGTGCTGCAACGGGCCGAGGCACTCGCGCAGTTGCTCGAGGGCTACCGCGCGGTCGCGGTCGCGGGCACGCACGGCAAGACCACCACGACCTCGATGCTCACCGTTGCCGCGCAGCACTGCGGGGTCGATCCGTCGTTCGCGATCGGTGGTGACCTCAACGAGGCCGGCACCAACGCCCACCACGGCAGCGGTCGACTGTTCATCGTGGAGGCCGACGAGAGCGACGGCTCCTTCCTGGCCTACCGACCGCACGCGGCGATCGTCACCAACGTCGAGCCCGATCACCTGGACCACCACGGCTCCGCCGAGGCCTACGAGCAGGCCTTCCACGACTTCGTGCTCACCGTCTCGGGGTTCGTCGTGATGTGCGCTGACGACCCGGGATCGCTTGCCCTGGCGGGTTTTGCGCGCGAGCAGGGCGTCGAGGTGCGCACCTATGGGACGGCTGCCGACGCCGACCTGCGGATGGACGGGCTCACCACCAGCGGGTCGACCTCCACCTACGACGCGGTTCTGCGGGGTCGGCGCATCGGCCACGTGCACCTGCAGGTGGCCGGGGTGCACCAGGCCCGTAACAGCGCCGCCGCCCTCCTCACCGGGATGGGGCTCGACCTGCCCGAGGCTCGGCTGATCGAGGGGCTGCGGGGCTTCAGCGGGGTCCGTCGCCGGATGGAGCTCAAGGGCAGTGCTGCCGGTGTCCGGGTCTATGACGACTACGCGCACCACCCGACCGAGGTGCGTGCCCAGCTGGTCGCTGCCCGGGGCATGACCGGTGGCGGCCGGTTGGTCGCGGTCTTCCAGCCGCACATGTACTCCCGGACGCAGACGTTCGCCGCCGACTTCGCTGACGCCCTCGCGCTGGCGGACGAGGTGATCGTGATGGAGGTCTACGGGGCCCGTGAGGACCCGATCCCAGGTGTGACAGGCGCTCTGGTGTCCTCTGCGGTTCCGTTGGCGGCCGACCACGTGCTGTACGAACCGTCCTGGACGGCCGTCCCGGAGGCCGTCGTTGCGCGCGTCGCCGCCGGCGACCTCGTCGTCACGCTCGGCGCCGGCGACGTGACCCAGATCGGCCCGGAAGTGCTGCGCCTGCTGGCCGGTGCTGCCCTGTGAGCAAGCCGCAGCGGGTGCTGGTGGCCGGGCCACGGCTGGCCGCAAAGGCCGCTGCCGAGCGGCGGGACCGGCGTCGTTCGATGGGCCGGCGCCTCGGTCTGGTCCTGTCCGTGGTGCTGCCACTCGGACTGCTCGGCTGGGTCCTGCTGGCATCGTCGCTGTTCGCCGTGCAGAAGGTGCTCGTGGCCGGTGGGACCCGACTGTCCACGACCCAGATCACCGCGGCCGCCGCGGTCGAGACCGGCACGCCACTGGCGCGGGTCGACACCGTGGCCGTGGCCCGCCGGATCAAGGCGTTGGGTCCGGTCGCGTCGGTCAAGGTGTCCCGAAGCTGGCCGAACGCCTTGAAGGTCACCGTCGTCGAGCGGGTCGCGGTCGTTGCCGTGCGGCACGGAGATTCCCTGCAGTTGCTGGACATCGCGGGGGAGCCGGTGGCCGACGTGGCGACGCTGCCGCGCGGTGTCTACCGGCTCGAGTCCGGCTCGCCGGCTGCGACC
>JANOTZ010000281.1:0-8545 GCA_031416735.1 Frankiales bacterium | reverse complement strand
GACCCTCGCGGGTGAGGTCGCGCAGTCGTGGTTGCAGGTCGCCCCAGCCGTGCACGTCGAGGACCCGTCGATAGGCCGGAGTGCTTGCGTAGAAGGCGATCAGGCCCCGCGCGCCCTCCAGGGCCTGGGCAATCTCCTGCTCGGTCACCCCGACCGCGACGATCGCCTGCCCGACGACGGGGAACCCGTCGGGCACCTGCGGGAACGTCAGCTCAGCCAGCGAGCGCTCGCTGCAGAACGGATGGACCAGCAGCCCGTCGGCGACCTCGACCGCCATCGCCGTCATCTGTGGTCCGAGGGCTCCGACCAGGATCGGCGCAGGTGGGGCGGGGGGCGGGACGAACAGGGGCGGACAGTAGGTGTGCTGCGTCCAGCGGCCCTGGAAGTCCAGTGGCTCCCCGGTCCCCCACGCCCGCTGGATGGCCCGGACCGCGAGCACCCACTCCCGGAGCTGGGCGACCGGTGACTCCCAGGTCGCACCGAAGCGCCGGGTGACGTGAGCCTTCACCTGGGTGCCCAGGCCGAGCGAGAAGCGGCCACCGGAGGCGCGTTGCAGGTCGTGCGCGAGGTAGGCCAAGTGCATCGGTGACCGGGGCAGGGCGACCGCGAGGTTCGTGTAGAGGGCGAGCTGGCTCGAGTTGATCGCAGCCACCCCGAGGGGGAGGAACGGGTCGCCGGGACCCTCGTAGGTGAAGACGCCGGCGATGCCAGCTTCCTCCAGCTCCCGGACCACGTGGGGCACCGCGGCCAGGTCCGCGTCGAGCCGGACATCGAGCAGCACCAGAAGCCTCCCCTAAAACAAGAACCTGTTCTAGCATGACATCTGATCCGGCTGTTACCTTCCCAGTCCGGCTCACCCTTGCCGTTGCGCCCCCGGAGGTCATCGTGGTCAGGAAGCTCGAGCTCGAGGTCGGCCCGACCTGCATCAGCAGCGGCTACTGCCGCAATTTCGCGCCGGAGGTGTTCGGCACCGGAGCGGACCGCAAATCGGTCGTGAAGTCCAACCCGGTCGAGGAGACCCCCGCGCTCGTCGAGGCCTTCGAGAGCTGCCCGGTCGAGGCCATCAGTGCACGGGACGCCGACACCGGCGCCGACGTCTTTCCCTAAGCCAGACCTCTGACCGCCAGACCTCGAGGAGACCATCGCTGTGACCCAGGAGCACCTGCTCGTCGAGAAGACCGGCCACACCCTGGTCCTGACGATGAACCGGCCGGAGGCCAAGAACGCCTTCACCCCCAACATGCTCGCCCGGATGGCGGAGGCCTGGGAGCGCGCGGACGGCGACGACGACATCCGGGTCGTCATCCTCACCGGGTCACCGGAGGTGTTCTGCGCAGGCGCCGACCTCAAGGCGATGATGAGCCAGCCCGACCCGGGCGACGACTACGCGAAGCGGTTCACGCAGGACGCCGGGCTGGCCTGGAAGGCGCTGCTGCGCCACTACCGGCTGACCAAGCCGCTGATCGCGGCCGTGGAGGGCCCGGCCATCGCAGGTGGCACCGAGATCCTGCAGGCCACCGACATCCGGGTGGCCGGCGAGAGCGCGACCTTTGGGGTCGCCGAGGTGCGCCGCGGGTTGTTCCCGCTCGGTGGCTCCACGGTGCGCCTGCGCCGGCAGATCCCCTACACGCTGGCCGCGGAGATGTTGCTGACCGGCAAGACCATCACGGCCCGAGAAGCCCTGTCCTACGGGCTGATTGGTCATGTGGTCCCGGACGGCGAGGCACTGAAGAAGGCGCACGAGATCGCCGAGGCCATCTGCGAGAACGGCCCGTTCGCGGTCCGTTCGGTGCTGCGCTCGTTGCGCGAGACCGAGGGGCTGCCCGAGGACGAGGCGCTGAAGGTCGAGCTCGAGATCGGCATGCACGTGTTTGCCACCGAGGATGCCAAGGAGGGCCCGCGGGCCTTCGCCGAGAAGCGCAAGCCCAACTTCGTCGGTCGGTAGCCCGTCGGTGATCGGCGCCGAGGCGACGCCGGAGGCGCCTGCCAAGTGGGGGCGTTATGGCAAGCGACCGCTCGTGGTCCTGTGCCTGGTGGGGCTCGTCGACGCCGTCGACCGGGGCGTCGTCCCCGCGGTGCTCCCCGCGATCCAGCGTGACCTCGGTTTCAGTGACTTCCAGGGCGGCCTCCTCAACACCGCGTTGATCGTGGCGGCGCTCCTGCTCGCCGTACCCGGTGGCCTGCTGGCCGACCGGACAGATCGCCGGCTGCTGATGGGCTTCGTCCTTGGCCTGTGGTCGCTCGCGACCGTGCTGGCGTCCGCGGCGCAGAGCTTCTGGCAGCTGTTTGCCGTCCGCGCCGCCCTCGGGGCGGGCGACGCCATCAACGACCCGGCCGCCCAGTCGCTGGTCGCCGACTACTACCCGGTCGAGGTGCGGGGCCGCGCCTATGCGTGGCAGCGCGTGGTCCCGACCGTTGGGCTCGGCCTCGGCACCGGGATCGGCGGCGCCATCTACGCCCTCGCCGGATGGCGGGTGGCCGTTCTCGCAGTCGGCCTGCCGGGCATCCTGGTCGCCTTGCTCGTACGGCGACTCCCGTTGCCGCCACGGGGTGAGGCCGACGCAATGGACTTTCCCGCCACCGCGACGGCGCTTCCCACCACCGCACCGGTGCCGACCCTGACCACCTGGGAGTGCGTGCGTGAGGCCCTGAAGGTCCCGTCGCTGCGGGTGCTGTTGTTGTCGACCGCGTTCATCAACGGCATCCTCACTGCCCTGGGTTTCTGGGGAATCGCCTACCACGTAAGGGCTTCGGGGCTGTCCGAGGAGACCGCGCCCGCTATCGCGGGAGGCGTCATCCTCGTTGGCGCCATCGCCGGCGGAGTGGGCGGCGGCCTGGTCACCGACCGGATCCGCGGTCGGGTCGTCGGCGCCCCGATGCTGCTGGCTGCGATCGTCACGGCCCTGGGGACCGTGACGCTGCTGGTCAGCTTCCTCGACGGCATCCCGGTCTTCACGGTGCGCTTACCGCTGCAGATGGTCGGCGTCGCGCTCGTCGTCTCCGCGCTCCCGCCGTTGACCGTCATCACGGCGGAGGTCGTGCCGGCCGCCTTGCGGGGCACCTCCTTCGGGCTGCTCAAGCTCTGCGCGAATGTGCTGGCCGCTGCCACCCCGCCGATCATCGGCGCGATCGCCGACGCCCATCAGATCGTGATCTCGACCGGCGAGACCAAGGGCGACCTCGGCCTGGCGTTCCGCATGACCGCCTGGGTGGTCCTCATCGGGTCGCTCCTGCTGCTCCGCGGGCGCAAGCACCTGGACCGCGACATCGCCAAGGCCCTTGACCCGGCCTGACTCTCCCTGCTCTACTCATCAAATAGAACACGTTCTAGATACGGGAGAGTGCGTGTACGTCGACTACACCCCGGCCCAGCACGAGCTGCGCGATCAGCTCCGCGCCTACTTCGCGAGCCTGCTCACCCCTGCAGTTCGCGAGGCCTTCGCGGCCGAGGGGCACGGCGGGCCGACCGCGCGCGAGGTGCGCCAGAAGCTGGGCGCCGACGGCTGGCTCGGTATCGGCTGGCCCACCGAATACGGCGGCCAGGGCCGCTCGGTGCTCGAGCAGTTCGTCTTCTTCGACGAGGCGACCCGAGCCGGCGCGCCCGTGCCGATGATCGCCCTCAACACCGTCGGTCCGACCCTGATGCGGCACGGATCCCAGAAGCAGAAGGACTTTTTCCTCCCCCGCATCCTGGCCGGCACCCTCGACGTCGCCATCGGCTACACCGAGCCCGGCTCCGGCACCGACCTCGCCTCGCTGCGGACCCGCGCCGACCGCCAGGGCGACGAGTTCGTCGTCAACGGAAACAAGATCTACACGACCGGTGGCCAGACGGCCGACTACATCTGGCTCGCGGTGCGATCCAACCCTGACGCCGCCAAGCACAAGGGCATCACCATCTTGCTCGTGGACACCACGAGTCCCGGCTTCTCCGCCACCCCGATCGTGACGGTCGGCGGGGAGGTCACGAGCGCGACCTACTACGAGGACCTGCACGTGCCGGTGTCGATGGTGGTCGGTGAGATCGACGGCGGCTGGCAGCTCATCACCTCACAGCTCAACCACGAGCGGGTCGCCCTGGCCGCCATGGGGGGCCGGTCGCTCGAGCTCTTCGAGGCCGTCCGGTCGTGGGCCACCGAGGAAACGTCGCCAGATGGCACCCGGCTCATCGACGTGCCGTGGGTGCGGCTGACCCTGGCCCGGGTCTATGCCCGCCTCGAAGCCCTCAAGCTCCTCAACTGGCGGATGGCCTGGAAAACCGAGGTGGGCGAGCTGACACCGGCGGACGCCTCGGGCGGCAAGGTCTACGGGTCGGAGACCGACATCGAGTCCTACCGCCTGCTGCTCGAGGTCCTCGGCCGGGCCGGGTTCCTGCAGAAGGGCTCGGCCGGCGCGGAGCTGGCTGGCGTGCTCGAGAAGGCCTACCGGGGTGCGCCGGTGCGCACCTTCGGCGGCGGCTCCAACGAGGTGCAGCGCGAGATCCTCGCCCAGACCGCCCTCGGCCTCCCCCGAAGCAAGAGGTAACCGATGTCCGCCCCCCAGGAGAGCTGAGCATGGACTTCACCCCCACCGAGGAGCAGCAAGCCGTCCGCGGGCTCGCCACCTCCCTGTTTGCCACCGCGACCCACCCGGGACTCGGCGTGGAGGGTTTCGACACCGCGCTGTGGGCCAGGCTTCTCGACGCCGGGCTGCTCGGGTTATCCGTACCCGAGGACCTGGGCGGCGGAGGGCTGCCGCTCGCGGTCGCCGCCGTGGTGGCGGAGGAGTCCGGCCGGGCCGCCGCCCGCGTCCCCGTCGTCCCCGTCCTCGCCGCCCTGCCGCTGCTCACCGACCCGGCCCTGGTCGCACAGATGCTGGCCGGGACCACGCTGGTGGTGACCGCGATCGGCGCCGACGGCTGGGCCCAGGGAGTGACGGCCACCTCGTCCGGTGCGGGCTGGGTGCTTTCCGGGACGCAGCTCGCCGTCGCGTGGGCCCGCCAGGCGTCGTACGCAGTGGTTGCTGCCCGCACCGACGACGGCACCCCGCTCCTGGCTCTCGTCTCGATGGCGGACGCGGACCTGGAGGACGAGGTCGTGAGCTCGTTGGAGCCGCACGCGACAATCACCTTCACGGACACCCCGGCGATCGAGCTGGCCACCGGGGAAGCCGCGCTGGAGACCGCACTGGCGCGGCTCACCTTGCTGCAATGTGCTTATGCCGTAGGGGTTGCGGAGCAGTCTCTCGCTCTCGCCGCGCGGCACGTGTCGACGCGCGAGCAGTTCGGGAAGCCGCTGGCGATGTTCCAAGCGGTCACCTACCAGGTGGCCGACTGCTGGATCGACGTCGAAGCGATGCGGCTCACGATGCAGCAGGCGGTATGGCGGCTGGACCAGGGCGCGCCCGCGGCCGAGCAGACCGCGATCGCCGCGTTCTGGGGAGCCGAAGGAGTACAGCGGGTCGTCAGCAAGGCCGTGCACCTGCATGGCGGGCTCGGCGTCGACGTGAGCTTCCCGCTGCATCGGTGGTTCCTGGTCGGGAAGGTCGTCGAGCTGTCACTCGGCGGCGCGCAACGCTCCCTTGACCACCTCGGCGACCTGATCGCGGCCCGGTGACGACCGCCCGCGAGCGGTGGTTCCCAGAAGACCCGGAGCCGTCAGCCCGCCGACTGCGCAAGCACGCCCTGACGGACGAGTTGCGGCTGGTCATCGGCGACCTGCTGATGCTCGACGTGGAGGAGGTCAGCGAGGAGCAGCTCGCCGTCGTCGAGGAGCGGATTGGCCTGGCCCGTAAGGCTTTTGCCGGCCTGCCCGACGTACGCGCCCTCGGACTCCACCTCGCCGGCGACGACGCCTCCCTCTTCGAGCGCAGCCCGCTCTCGGGTCGCTCCAACGCCCTCGCGGCCCCACTCGCACTGACCTTCCACGGTGACCTCACGCGCGCCACCGCGACTTTCGGTGAGTGCTACGAGGGGCCACCAGGGCTCGTGCACGGCGGCCACGTGATCGCGGTTTTCGACGACCTGCTCGGGGTCGCGCAGGCAGCCTCCGGCATCGCCGGGCTCACCGGCACCCTCGAGGTCAAGCTCCGCGGCGGCACCCCGTTGCACCGCGAGATCTCTTACGAGGCAGGCGTTCTGTCGCAGGTGGGACGCAAGGTGGTCGCCTGGGGCAAGAGCTTCCTCGACGGCCAGCTGCTCGCCGAGGCCACCGGCATCTTCATCGAGCCCCGCTCGGGCCACCCAGCCCGCGTGCTCATCGAGCAGGCCCGCAAAGCCGCCCCGCCGCCCAGCTCGGCCCTTCCCCAGGTGTAGGACACTTCCCATCCTCGTCGGGCCGGTGTCGTCGGGCCGGTTCAGGCGGCGTGTTGGGCGAGGACCCAGACGACGTGGTCGAGGTCCATCCGGTCGCCGTTCCACTGCGTGGGGAGAGTTGCGGCCGTGATGTGCCGGTCAGGGTCGAGGTCCTCCTTGGGTTCCCAGGGAAGCGCCGGGTGGTGCAGGAGACGGTGGCCTTCCGCCGTACGCACGATCAGGGTGCGGTCGGGACGCAGCACGAGTTGGTAGCCGAGCTCGTGGATGAGCGTGTGGTGCCTCGCGCAGACCAGCGCCATGTTGGACAGGTCCGTGGCGCCGCCGTCGCGCCAGAACACGACGTGGTGCGCGTGCAGGTTGGCTGTGCGGGTGCAGCCGGGGAAACGACACACTCTCCGTCGAGTACGCCGAGCAGGCTGCGTTGCGCCGGGGTGACGAGCCGACTGTCCCGGCCCTGGTCGTGCCGGGTCAGATCGGCCGCGGTCAACGGCCGGATCCGCGGCAACTGCTGCCGGCCCGGCAACGTGCGCAGCAACGCCGTCATCGTGCTCGGCGGCAGCATCTCGTCCTTCGCCGTGCGGGCCCAACCACTCATCGGGTCGACCTGCAACACCACCTTCACCGCATTCGCCTCACCCGGACGCGTCAACGCCCGGATCAGCGCGTCAGTGAGCGTGGCCTTGCCGTGGACCTCTCCGCGGCGAGCCGCCTCGGCCGCGACCAAGTCCTGATGCGCCGTCCACGCCGCGGCGAGGGCCCGCCGGTGGGTCACCTCCTCCCAAAAGGCCTGCACCGCCGCGTTTCGTACCGGGTCGGACTCGGTAAACGGGTTCACCACCTGCGGGAAATTCGGGTAGGGCGGCTCGACATAGACATAAGGGACCGGCGCTTCCGCAGAAGCGTCTCCGGCCGGCGCTGCCGACGTTTCCGACGCTCCTATTGATGTCAAGCGGCAATTGCGGGTTCTTGTGGCTGCTCCGTGGCCTCGAGCAGGAGGGGGTAGAGGCGCCGTGCGAGGTAGCGCTTGAGGCATCGCATCACGTGCATCGAGTTGCTCCGGTTGGGGGTGCGGTGCGCGGTCATGTAGGCCTTCGTCTCCTCGTGGTGGACGAGCCGGACCAGGATGATGCGGTGCAGTGCGGCGTTGGCTTGCCGGTCGCCTCCTCGGTTGAGGCGGTGCCGGTTGGTGTTGCCGGAGCTGGCCGGGATCGGGTTGGAGCCGCAGAGCGCCGCGAAGGCCGCTTCGGAGCGCAGCCGTTCGGGGTTGTCCCCAGCCGAGATGAGCAGAGCCGCGGCGGTGTCGGGGCCGACGCCGTGTTCGGCGAGCAGCTTGGGTGCCTGGGCGGTGACGAGCTCAGTAAGGAGCTTGTGGGCGATCCGGGCCTCAGCTTGCAGGTGCCGCCAACGGGTCGCGAGGGTCTGCAGCGTTCTGTTGATGGTGTTGTCCAGGGTCAGTTCGGCGGACACCGGCAGTTGGTGGCAGGCGTCGATGAGCCTGATCGGGGTGAGAGCTGTGAAGCGCTCGCGGAGCTCTGGAGGTGCGGTGATCAGAATGGCTTTGAGCTGGTTCATCGCGACGGTTTGTGCTTTCACTGCTGAGGATCTGGCCATCCGGACATGCCGGAGCATCTCGACGCGACCGTCACCGGACTTCGCCTTGATGGTGCTCCGGCCAGACAGCGCCGCTCGCGCCGCGGCCTCGGCGTCGATGGGGTCGGTCTTGCCACCGAGGGTGCGGCGGGTGTGCCGGTCGGGGCGGTTGACCTCCAGCACAGTCGCGCCGCCCTTGAGCAGCTGGCGGGCCAGCCCGGCGCCGTAGCTGGCGGTCCCTTCGATGCCCCAGGTGTCGATCTCACCGAAGCTGGCGGCCCACCGCTCGGCCTCGGTCAACCCGCTTTGGGTGGTGGCGAACCGCAGTTCACCGAGGCGGCCTCCGTTGTGGTCCAGGGCCACGGCGACGTGGAAGTCCTTGTGGGTATCGACCCCGACGACGACTCGACGGCGGGCTTCGATGGGCATCACACTGGTCATGAGCTGTCCTCCAGATAGGCGGCTCTGCCACGTGCCGGTCGGCTGGACAGCACTGGGACGGGGCCTCTTGCCAGGCTCCTATCAGGTCACAACCGGCCGGCACGTGAACAAACGGGATGGTCGCTGGAGAGCTGGCCGACAGGTCGGAAGTCAGGCACCCGAAAGGCCGGCGGAAACGAGAGTCAGACCCGCTCCCCAGCGACACAGTGAACATCCCAGCGG
>JANOTZ010000280.1:0-21291 GCA_031416735.1 Frankiales bacterium | reverse complement strand
CGCCCTGCTTCATCTGCGCGCCGTTGCGTCTCACCAGCTGGCGGTACGCCGTGGAGTTGACCAGACCGGGCGCTGCCGCCTCCTCCCAGGTGAGGTGGGCGGGCTTGGGCATCAGCTGGTTGGACTTCACCAGCGCCAGCTCGGCGAGGCCGCCGAAGTTGGTCTCGAAGCCCCAGATCCGCTGCTGCGGGTCCATCATCGTGTCGTCGTGACCCTGGTGGTCCTCGAGCTCCACGGACAGGCAGTGCGCGACGACCTGGTCGCCGGCCTTCCACTTGCTCACACCGGGACCGACCTCGAGCACCACGCCGGACAGGTCGGAACCGACCACGTGATAGGGCTGGTCGTGCCGCTTGGTGAGGTCGTTGAGCTTGCCGTAGCGCTCCAGGAAGCCGAACGTCGAGACCGGCTCGAAGATCGAGGTCCAGACGGTGTTGAAGTTCACGCTCGACGCCATCACCGCGATGATCGCCTCACCCGGACCGAGCGTCGGGGTGGGGACCTCGTCGAGGTGCAGGCTCTTGCGCGGGTCCTTGTCCTTGGCCGCGAGGCCCTCGAACATGCCCTGCTCGTCCTTGCGGACCACGATGCCCCGGTAGGACTGGGGGACCTTCAGTCCGGCGACCGATTCTCCGGACGAAATTGCGTCGAGGATCTCCTGCACAGCACGGCCTTCCACTTCGGGACTTGTCGTTTCCCCGTATCCTACCGACCGGTAACCGGCCGGCTCACCGGGCCTTCTGCAGACGGGTCCGTTGCTGCTGTCGCAGGGCCAAACCCCCTGCCCCCATGGTCATCAGGGCCAGGACGGTGACATACACAGGACGGGGTACGGCGGGCTGGCGGGCGCTCATGGCGTACTCGACCTGGCCCTCCTTGTGGGTGGACTGCAGGGCCAGTGCGAGCTCCAGCTGTTCCTGCTGCTCCTCCTGGGTGCCGGCCTGCACTTGGGGGTTGACCTGCGGCTGGGTCTGCACCTGCGGCTGCACGATCTGCGCGGGAGGCGGGGGTGGCGGGGGACCGGCGAGCGGGAGCAGGCCGACCACCGGCGGGCCGAGCACGGTCACCAGGGGAGGCAGGGCCGGCACGGGACGGGTGACGCAGCTCAGCCTCCAGGGCAGCCGGGCCACCACGTCGGTGCGCAGGCCGGAGACGGACGCCTCGAGGACACCGGCGCTCCTGCTGGCCTCGTCACCGCAGGTGTAGGTCACGGGCACCTGCAGGGTCCGCGGTCGCCGGAGGTCGACGGTGGCGAGTGGGGGGAGCGACACCGCAGGGCTGGCCGGGGTCTCCCGCAAGGTGACCCGGGCCGGCTCGCTCTGCCGGGCGACGACCGACAGCAGGGTGGGCTCGAGCGCGGCCGCCGTCCGGCACACCGCGGGGTAGGGACCGCCTCCTTCGGTGAGGCCCGGCGCGCACGAGGCACCGCTCGCCTGGAGGGTGTCGGTGCGCTGCGCCATCACCGCGAGATCCTCGGCGGTGCGGGGGTTGTCGATGTCGTCGATGCCGACGCCGACGACGTGGATGCCGCGGCGGTCGTAGGCGTCCGCGACGGGCGCGACGTCGACCTTGCAGTCGCTGGTGAGCCGGGTGCCGGCCGGGCGCAGGAACGTCGTGTCGGTCACCATCAGCACCACCTTGGCGTGGCTCGGCGCGAAGTCGGCCTGCTGTCCGGCGACGATCGGAGGTGTGGTCCGTCGCTCGTCGAGCACGAACCGGTCGGGGTTGCCGTCGGTCGCCTTGCAGGAGGCGGGCACCAGGTCCTGCGCGGACTCGCCGAGACCGTCCAGGGCCTGCTCCAGGGCGATCAGCTGCATCTCCAAGCCGGACCCGTCGCCGTTGAGGGTCGCCAGCGCCGCCTCGAACTCCGGCACCGAGGGGCCGATGCCCAGCACCCTGCGGTAGCCGATCGTGGACTCCTGCCCCTTGAACTCACCGAGGCCGATCCGCAGGTCGATGCCCTGGGCCACCATCCGCTCGACGAGCCGCATCACGTCGGCCGTCAGCAGGGGCAGGTCGTCCTTCATCGAGATGGTGGTGTCCACCAGGACGAACACGTCCAGCGGCGTACCCCGCCGGGGCAGCTCCAGGGCGTGCTCGATGGAGGTGCTCGTCCCCACCTCGAGCTCCACGACGTCGGCTGTCGGGAGGAACGCGCCGTCGCCGAGCGGCGGGAGGTCCTCGTCGTCGACGACCCCGCCGATGCCGGGCGGCGTCTCGGCCGGTGGCGTCACGAGCGGACCGACGTAGTGCACCAGGGCGTTCGGCAGCCGGGCGTGCAGGGTGGCCGAGCGGGTCCGGTCGGTGGACAGCGCGAAGCCGACCTGGCTCGAGGCGGGCGTGAGGTCGATGAAGGCACCGTCAACCTGGATCAGCACCTTCGCGGGGACGCTGCCGGTCGGGGCCGTCGACACCGCGAGCAGGTTGCGCCCTTCGCCGACGAGGACGGCACTGTCGACCGGACCGGGGCCCCTGACCTCCCCGAAGGAGGCGCCGCCGTCGTGGGAGGTGAGCATCCGCGGACCGCCGCCCTGCGCGGACGTCGAGGTGAACGCGGTGATGATGCGGGTACGACCGGGGGCGGCGAAGACGACCAGGGTGCTGACCCGCCAGCCCCGCTGCCGCTGCTCAGCGGCGGTCGGTACGGCGGCGCGGAACGTCCGGCCCGCGTCGGCGGAGTGCCGCAGCACGCCCCCGGACACCGCCCCGAGCTGGTTCGCGGCGAGCGGGTCGGTGACCAGGTCGTCGATGGCGGTGGTGCCGACTGCGGCGTCCTCAGGATCGAGTCGGACCTCCCAGTCACCACCCCCGTTGCTGCTCCCGTAGAGCGCGCCCTTCGGGGCGGCCGCGTCCTCAGGCGCTGCTCCCGGCAGCCCCGGCACGGGGGGCAGTGGAGGCAGCGTCGGCAGCCCGCCCGGGCCTGGGCCGGTGCCCGTGCTGGGCGCGAACCGGACGGCCAGCCAGAGGAAGTCCGGGTTGGTGTCGGCCACCGCCAGGTCCGTGACGAAACCGACCTGCGGCAGCCCTTTCTCCCTGCGCTCGAAGCTGTCCGGGGTCCCGTCCGGGCTGATGAGCACGTGCGGGCGGCCGTCCCCGGTGGTCTCGTTGGCCACGGCCAGCACGCGATCCTTGGCCCGCGGATCCTCGGGTACGACGAGCTGCGCGATGCGGCTGCCCGCGACCGACAGCGGGTTCTCGTCGGTCGGCACGTCGGGCAGGACGTACAGCTCCCGCCAGGTGCAGCCGGCGTCGGTGGATCCGACGATCGACGTGCCGTTGGTGGCGAACACCCGGCGCTGGTCGTGCGGCGACACGACGTAGGCCGCGACGTCCTGCTGGCCGCCCAGCGGGCGCTCGACGAACCGCGGGCCGCGCACCGAGGCCCACGCGCCGATCCGGGTGACGGCACCAGCGTCGGCGCAGCGCGGCGGCTGGGGCATCCGGTCCGGGTCGGGTGCCTGGGCGGTCGACAGCGTCGGCACCGCGAGGAGCAGCGCGACCCCGAGCAGCAGGCCGCGACGAACGGCAGACGTCATCAGACTCTCAGCTTGTGGTTGACCGGACCGACCAGACGTTACGCAACCGCAGCGCGTCCAGTCCTTCCTGGTGCAGGAACGTCGAGGTCCACAGCACCTGGATCCGGCCGCGCTCGTCGAAGTCCACGCCCAGCAGTGTGCTGGGCGGGCCTGAGGCGCCGACCGGGCTCACCGGGTCGTGGTTGGCGAAGTTGGACCAGACCGGCTTCGTGCCGGGGGTGAAGATCGTGACGACGATGTTCCACGTGCCGTCGCTGCCCTTGCGGTAGGCCGCGGCCCCGACGCGGCCCTTGTGGCTCACCGCCAGGGCGGTGACGCGGTGGTCGCCGCCCTCGGTGCGCAGGTCCTGCGTCGTGGTCCGACCGGTGGCGGGGGTCCGCCACAGCCGGGTGCCGGACAGGACATAGCTCGTGCCGTCAGCGGCCAGGTCCACGGTGGGCTTGCCCGTCCCGCCCGCCCGGGTGTCAGCGGCGCCGAGGTTCGAGCGCGTGCTGGCACCGGTGGTGAGGTCGACGACGGTCCGGCTGACCTGGCCCGACTCCAGGCAGGCCACGACGCCCACGGCCTTTCCGGCCCGGCGCCCGACTGCGACGTCGCACCCACTCGCCGTACCGAGACTGGCAATCTCTTTCGCCCCGTCGGCGCGGATGCTGTAGAGGCTGGCACCGACCGGCAGCCCGACGAGCAGCAGCCCGCCGCCGGGGTAGGCGGCCAGCTGCAGTCCGGTGTCGACGCCGTGCGGAGCGGGCACCAGCGACGGAGTGCCGGCAGTGACCCGGCCACGCTTGGTGGCGGTGACCGTCGTGAGCACGACGCCCGCCGGTGTCGCGGTCGCCACGTAGGTCGTCGGTCCCGCCGACGCGACCGCGAAGTCGTCCTCCGGGACGAACGCGTCGAGGCCGCGGGGGAGCAGATCGAGGTTGGTCCAGGTGCTGCCCTCGTCGGCCGAGGTCCACAGCCACGGCGCACTGCGGACCATGGCGCGAGCCCGCTGGTCGATGCCCACGACCCGCTCGGCGGTCTCCTTGTGGGCCAAGGCAAAGCGGTTGCCGAAGCTGTCGACCGACACGATCGCGTCGGTGCCGCCGGGGGTGGTGCGACCCGTGAGGGGAGGGGTGACGAGCACCTCGAGGTCCATGAGGGGCGACCCGGGGTGGTGGTCCCGGGGTGCGTGGGCCAGCGCGACCGGCGTGCCGAGGACCGTGGTCGCCACGAGGGCGGCGATCACGGTCCTGCGGCGACGGGAGGGCATGCGCTGTGCTTCCTCTGCGGGGGGATGAGGGGGTCGGGCTCCTGGCCTACTTCAGCGGGCCGCTGTAGGTGAGGATGTCGATACCGCGGGTGTAGTCGATGTTGTAGACGATCTTCGGGGAGATCCACAGCGCGGAGGACGTGGAGCCACCCCACGGCACGAACCAGCCGACCTCCTTGAGCGCGCCCTTCGGCGAGACCGTGAGGAAGCGGGTGCCGTGCTCGTAGGAGCCGAGCGCGATGAGTCCACCGTTGTTGAAGGTCGGGTGCTGCTGGAACCAGTGCGTCGAGCAGCCCAGGCCGTTGACCGGCGGGCCACCGTCGATGAACACGCCGTTCTTGAGGCTGTAGGTGCCGGCGTCCTTGAGAACCTTGGTCTTCTGCCACCCCAGCGTGTCGACGGCGATGAACTTCGGGCCGTCCTTGTCCGGGCACGTGCCGGACGCGTTGGACTCCTCACTCATGAACGCGAAGCGGTCCTTGCCTCCACGCGGCCACTGCACCGAGTGCTGCACGTTGGTGCTGATGCCGTTGTAGACCGCCCGGACCTTGGGCGTGAGCACGCTCTTGGTGAAGTCGAGGAGCACGGCGGGCTTGCTCGCGGTGAGGACCATGCCGGGGGCGATCTCGTTGACGTCGTGGACGCCGCTGATCTTCTGTCCCGCGTCCGCGGCGGCCTTGATCCAGTTGCCGAGCTTCTTCGGCTGGTCCGGACGGCGCAGGTCGGTGAGGTAGCCCTCGCTGGACAGGGCGTACTTGCAGTCCATCATGCAGCTCGTCGTGTGGCCGCCGCCGCCGTTGAGCGTGGCGATCTCGCGCGGTGCGGCAAGGTTCTGGATGTCCCAGACGTGCAGGACGTCCGAGGGGAGCTCCTCCGAGAAGAGCATGATGCGGCCGTTGGTCGCGACGTCCTCGTTCTCGAACTTGAAGCCGAACGGGGTGGGGGTGCCGACCAGCGCCGGGTTCAGGGGGTCCTTGAGGTCGTAGATCGAGAACGACTTCCACGAGGTGACGAGCAGGTATTCCTTGCCCTTCACCTTGAAGGTGCGGGCGCCGGTGGCGCTGCCGACCTCGAACGGGACGTGCTTGGTGTGGACCACGTTCTCGGTCGAGTAGCCGGCGCTGGACGGGCCGGCCTGGGCGCTGCCGAGGGTGCCGGGCACCGTCCCGGCCAGCAGGGCCGCCGCGGTGGCGAGGAGAGCAAGACGACGCTTCAAGGTGGCTCCGGGTCGGGACGAGGTCGAGGGGTCCCGGACCTATTTCGCCCTCCTGCGGGGGATCCCTTCCGGAATCGGCGACCCAGTTCGGGCCGACCGCCAAAACTCGACACCGAATGTGGGCAAAGCCCCGCAAGATGGATCAGGCGTGGCTGGACATCCCGGCGGGACCGGGCTCGACCAGTTCCACGAGCACGCCGCCGGCGCTCTTGGGGTGGATGAAGTTGACCCGCGAGCCGGCTGTGCCGGTCTTGGGGGCGTCGTAGAGCAGCCGCAAGCCCTCGGCGCGCAGGTGCTCGCTGACCGCGTCGAGGTCGTCGACCCGGTAGGCCATCTGCTGGATGCCCGGGCCGCTCTTGTCGAGGAACCTCCCGATCGTCGTGTCCGGGGACAGCGGGCACAGCAGCTGGATGTAGGAGCCCGAGTCTCCGACCGCCATCATCGCCTCGCGGACGCCCTGCTCCTCGTTCACCTCGGTGTGCACGCAGCGCATGCCGTAGGCCTGCTCGTAGAAGGCGATGGCGACGTCGAGGTCGGCGACGGCGATGCCGACGTGGTCGATGGCCTCGAACTTCATGCGGTAGTGACCTTCACGACAGGGCTCCCTGGTTGCGCGTGGAAACGAGGGACCTATCGTGGCAGGGACGTATCCGACACCAGGAGGACCCCCGTGACCAGTGTGATCGTTGCCGGAGCGCGCACCCCGATCGGCAAGCTGTCCGGGGTCTTCAAGGACCTCACCGCGATGGACCTCGGCGGCATCGCCATCAAGGGTGCCCTCGAGAAGGCCGGCGTCGCGGGTGACCAGGTCGACTACGTGATCATGGGCCACGTGCTCCAGGCCGGTCAGGGTCAGATCACCGCCCGCCAGGCTGCGGTCAAGGGCGGCATCCCGATGAACGTCCCGGCCCTCACCATCAACAAGGTCTGCCTCTCGGGGCTCGACGCCATCGCACTCGCCGACCAGCTCATCCGGGCGGGCGAGGTCGAGATCGTGGTCGCCGGCGGCATGGAGTCGATGACCAACGCGCCGTACCTCCTGCCGAAGGCTCGGCAGGGTTACCGCTACGGCAACGCCGAGCTGCTCGACGCGACCTTCCACGACGGCCTGTTCGACGCCTTCGACAAGGTCCCGATGGGCGAGGCCACCGAGAGCGCGGCGGCCACGTTCGCGCCGCAGACCCGCGCGGAGCAGGACGCGTTCTCGGCCAAGAGCCACGAGCTGGCCGCCGCCGCGATCAAGGACGGTCGTTTCGCGGACGAGATCGTGCCGGTCCACATCCCGCAGCGCAAGGGCGACCCGGTGGTCGTCTCCGAGGATGAGGGCGTCCGGCCCGGCACGACCGCCGAGTCGCTGGGCAAGCTGAAGCCGGCCTTCGTCTCCGGCGGCACCCTCACCGCCGGCAACGCCTCGCAGATCTCGGACGGCGCGGCAGCCGTGGTCGTGATGAGCAAGGAGAAGGCGGAGTCCCTCGGCCTCACCTGGCTCGCGGAGATCACCGCGCACGGCATCGTCGCCGGCCCGGACAACTCCCTGCAGGAGCAGCCGGCCAACGCCATCAAGAAGGCCCTCGCCAAGGTTGGCGCCGAGATCGCCGACGTGGATCTCTTCGAGCTCAACGAGGCGTTCGCGGCCGTCGGCATCGCCTCGACCCGGGCCCTCGGCGTCTCGCCGGACAAGGTCAACGTCAACGGTGGCGCCATCGCCCTCGGGCACCCGATCGGTGCCAGCGGCGCTCGCGTCGTGCTGCACCTCGCGCATGAGCTCAAGCGTCGCGGTGGTGGTCTCGGTGCTGCCGCCCTGTGCGGTGGCGGCGGTCAGGGTGACGCCCTGCTCATCACCGTCCCCAAGGCCTGAGGCCCTGGCCGGTCACCGGCGCGCCCTCGACGTCCCGGACCTCGTCGCCCGCGCCGAGGCAGGTGAGGCGCGTGCCGTCGCCCGTCTCATCAGCCTCGTCGAGGACGCCTCCCCTTCCCTGCGCGAGGTCATGGCGCTGCTCGCCCCCCGGGCCGGGCATGCGCGCGTCATCGGCATCACCGGGTCGCCGGGGGTGGGCAAGTCCACGTCGACCAGCGCGCTCGTGTCGGTCTACCGGCGCAGGGGTCTGAAGGTCGGTGTCCTGGCCGTCGACCCGAGCTCGCCGTTCTCCGGCGGGGCGTTGCTCGGCGACCGGGTGCGGATGCAGGAGCACGCCACCGACGATGGCGTCTTCATCCGCTCGATGGCCTCCCGTGGCCACCTCGGCGGCCTGTCGTGGGCCACTCCCCAGGCGCTGCGTGTCCTGTCGGCGGCCGGCTGCGACGTGGTCCTCATCGAGACTGTCGGCGTCGGGCAGGCCGAGGTCGATGTCGCCTCCCTCGCGGACACCACCTTGGTGCTGCTGGCGCCCGGGATGGGCGACGGGATCCAGGCAGCGAAGGCCGGGATCCTCGAGGTGGCCGACGTTTTCGTCGTCAACAAGGCCGACCGGGACGGCGCCGACACGGTGGCCCGCGACCTGCGCTCCATGCTCTCGCTCGGCGACCGCCGCGCCGACGACGGCTGGCGGGTGCCGATCGTGAAGACGGTTGCCGCCAAGGGTGAGGGCGCCGAGGAGGTGGTGGACGAGATCGAGCGGCACGCCGCCTGGCTCGCCTCCTCCGGCCGGCTGGAGCAGCGCCGGCTGAAGCGGGCCGCCGACGAGGTCGAGGCGATAGCCCTCACCCAGCTGCGCGTCGACCTGCGCATCGGCGCACAGCTCGGCGACCTGGCCACCCGGGTCGTCGCCGGCGAGCTCGACCCCTATGCGGCCGCCGACGAGCTGGTGGCCGGCCGTTCCTGAACCCCTGCCGGGTACGCCGTCGTACCCGGCTCCTGATCCCCCTCGAGCTGGAGACATGACTACTACCGACGCGACCTTCGACCCGACCCCTGACCCTGCGGTCGGCGCGAGCCTCGACCCGACACCTGCCGTCGGCGCAACTGTCGTCGGCCCGGAGACCCTGGCCTTCCGGGCGCTGCGGCTCGTCGCGTTGGCCGAGACGGTGTCCTTCGCGGTCCTGCTGGTCTGCTCGGTGCTCAAGCGGACCACCGACCTCAACCTGGTGCCCGTCCTGGGCCCGATCCACGGTGGTCTGTTCGTGGCCCTCGTCGTACTGGCCCTGGGTCAGCGCGCGAGGCTGCGCTGGTCCTGGCTCAGGACCGTCGTGGCCCTGACCGTCGGCTCGCCGTTCGCGCATTTCTTCGTCCGCGCGTCGCGGCCGGCGCCCACCGGCTGACCGCAGCGCCGAGGTCGGGGTCGCGGCAGGGGGGTGCGGTCCGCCGAAGGCCGATCGGGGCATCGGCGCACCTGTGCCGCCTGCGAGGGCTCAGCGACTGACGCCAGTGAGGTACGGCGAGTCGGCGACGTCCCGCAAGCCGACCGTCGTGCCGTAGTAGTCATCGTGCCCGCGGTCGAGGTGCACGTCGTTCAGCGCTGCCCCCGGGGCGGGATACATGATGTCCGCTCGCTCGGGGTCGAGGGCATCGGTGTACGGCGAGCCGTTGGCCAGACCGGCGGTGCACACGTGGCCAGCGGTCCCGGTGCAGACGTGCGGGGCCCCGAGGGGCACAGCGCCGTCGTTGTGCAGCAGCTCGTGGGCCAGTGCCCAGTCGACCTGGCCGCCACTGCCGGGGGCGTCGTTCGGGCAGTTCGGATCGCCGAGGAAGACGGCAGCCACATGACCGACGTGCGCCGGGTCGCGGTCGGTGTCCTCCGGTGCTTGTCCTTGTCCGCAGATGTTGTTCGCTGTGCCCTGTACGAGCACCAGGTAGCGGACGGCAGGGTCCGACAACCCGGCTCGGGCCAGGTCGGCAGCGACGAGGTCCACCGGATGGCTCGACGGCCCTCCGGTACGGCTGCGGACCAGCCCTTCGACGCACCTGGTGTCGGTCACGAAGGCGAACTCGCACATGAAGGAGGAGTGAGCCGACCGGACGAAGGTCACGTCGGCGGCCTTGCGTCCACCTGAGGTCCAGGTGTCGAGGCGCCAGGTGCGCCCGCCGGTCTCCCTCCGGGTCCAGGCCTGCAGCGACCCTGCCACCCGCTCGAGTGTGCCGTCAGTGTCCAGGCGACGGTCCCGCTGGCCCTGCGCGAGCAGGTAGACCAGGTGTACCCGCAGGCCGCTCGTCCCTGGACGGTCGGCGGTGGCGCGCGGCGTGGGCCGGGCAGCCTCCGACGGGGCCGTGGTCAGGGACAGCACGACAGCGAGGGCGGCGAGCAGGGAGCGTTTCACGCTGACGGGAGCCCACAGGTGCTCGGAAGGTTCACCCGGGGCTGACCGGGACGCGCTGGCGGCCCCTTGAAGATCAACGGACGCGGAAGGGGCGTTCCGCGCCGTCTCGGAGCCCTTCCGGTTCCATCGACTGCCCGTGGCGTTGGGCCAGTCGGGGGTTGCGGGGCATGTGGTGGAACGACCCCACCCGGACGGGGTGAACGCACCACATGCGAGCGCGGTCAGCCGCCGAGGTAGGACATCTCCGGCTTGGGCAGGTCGGTGACGCCCGCCCCCCGGAGTTCGGAGTAGCGGTCGTCGCGGGTCGCCCAACGGCCGCCGACGACGGCGCGGAGCTCCGCGTCGGAGGCACCCGACCGCAGCACCGCCCGCAGGTCGGTGCCCTTGGTCGCGAACAGGCAGGTGAAGAGCTCGCCGACGGCGGTGATGCGGGCCCGGGTGCAGGTGCTGCAGAACGGCTTGCTCACCGAGGAGACGAAGCCGACTTCGCCAGCCCCGTCGACGAACTGCCACCTCTCGGCGGTGCCCTCGTCGCCGATCGGCTCCAACGCGTGTACGGCGTGAATCGCGGCGCGCACCTCGTCGGAGGGGACCACCTCGTCGCGGACCCAGCCGTTCGTCGTACCGACGTCCATGTATTCAATGACGCGCAGGGTGTGGCCGCCGGCGCGGGCGAAGGCGACCAGGTCGAGGAGCCCGGCGTCGTTGACCCCGCGGCGCAGCACCGCGTTGAGCTTCACGGGCAGCCCGGCCGCGGACGCCGCGGCGATCCCGTCGAGGACCACCTCGAGAGTGACCTTGGTGTCGGCGAGGGTGCGGAAGGCCTCCGGGTCCAGGCTGTCGAGGCTCACCGTGATGCGCCGCAGCCCGGCCGCCTTCAACGCGGCGGCCTGGTCCGCGAGCAGCGACCCGTTGGTGGTCAGCGCCAGATCGGTGATGCCGGTGGTGCCGGCGATCTCGGCGACGAGGACGTGGAGGTCGCGGCGCAGCAGTGGCTCCCCACCGGTGAGGCGGATCTTGGTGACGCCGAGGGAGGCGAAAACCCCCACCAGGCGGGTGATCTCCTCGAAGCTGAGCAGCTCGGCGCGCGGCAGGAACGTGTGGTCGGCGCCGAAGAGCTCGCGGGGCATGCAGTAGGGGCAGCGGAAGTTGCACCGGTCCGTCACCGAGACCCGCAGGTCGCGCAGCGGCCGCGACCGCGTGTCCTGCACCGGATTCGTAGCAGCCATCACCTGATCGTAGGTCGCGGAACCGAGCCCGGCGATCGGGGACCCCAGCGATCGGGGACCCCAGCGCGAGGTTGCCGCCGTACCCACGTTGGAACAGACGACCGGTCACTGGGGCCGGTCGCCCGTTCCGGAGGTAACCCCTTGAAGCGTGTCCTCGCCATCGCCGCCCTGTTCGTCGGCGCCACCGCCGCCTTCGCCGTCCCGGCCAGCGCCGAGAACGCCTGCCTCACCGTCCACGTGCAGGTCAACGACCAGGTGGTCGACCAGGCTCAGTGCGTCTGACCCTCGCGCTGTAAGCAAGGCCGCTGGAGCGCTGCGCCGGCGGCCTTGCTGCGTTCCAGGCAGCATCCCGGGACGCGGCGAGCCGCGGGTGCTGTTCACTTGGGACATGCAACGACGCCCCACTGACCTCAACATCGCCGGCGCGGTGGACCTGTCCGGCCTCGCCAAGCCCGCGACCCCGGCAGCACCCGCCAGCACCAGCGCCCACGTCATCGACGTCTCCGAGGCCGACTTCGAGGAGAAGGTCCTGCGGCGTTCGCTCCAGGTGCCCGTCCTGGTGGATTTCTGGGCCGAGTGGTGCGGCCCGTGCAAGCAGCTCAGCCCGATCCTGGAGCGGCTCGCCGAGGAGGCCGGCGGCGCGTGGGTGCTCGCCAAGGTCGATGTCGACGCCAACCAGGCCCTGTCCTCGCAGCTACAGATCCAGTCCATTCCGTCGGTTTTCCTGGCCATCGGGGGACGTCTCGTCCCGGGCTTCCAGGGCGCGCTGCCGGAGACGCAGCTGCGGCAGTTTCTCGAGCAGGTGCTGCTCGCCGCGAAGGAGGCCGGGCTGCCCGGCCCCGATGGCGAGCCGGTTCCCGAGGCGCCCCCCGTCGACCCGGAGCTGGTGCTGGCTGAGGACGCCCTCGCCGCTGAGGACTACCCCACAGCCCTTGCCTCGTACGACGCTCTGCTGGCCCGCAAGCCTGGCGACGCCGAGGCCACGCTGGGCCGCGCCTGGGCGCTCCTGCTCCAGCGGGCGGTGAACCTCGACCCAGCCACTGTGCTCGCAGCGGCCGCCGCGGCTCCCGACGACGTCGCGGCGCAGACCTCCGCCGCGGACGTCGAGGTCCTCACCGAGCACATCCAGGAGGCCATCGACCGGCTGATCGGCTTCGTCAAGCGCTCGTCCGGTGAGGGCCGGGACGCTGCCCGGCAGCACCTGCTCGAGCTCTTCTCGGTGCTCGACCCGGAGGACGAGCGGATCGTCGTGGGCCGGCGTTCACTGTCGAACGCGTTGTACTAAGGACGGGGGAGCCTTTCGCCGTACCAGGCCGTAGTGGTCTGAGCCGCGCGTGAGACCTACTGTCAGAGGCAACCCCCCAACCCCGGGAGCGCAGTGGCGGCAGGACGGCTCACCGACCGGCGACGCCGGCTCGAGCATGCCTGGCGCCAGCACCTCGACGGTGGCATCCCGCCGGCGGAGGTCCGGGACGAGGTGCTCGCCTCGTGGGACCGCTGCTCCGCGCCGGCTGACCTGACGGCGGCTCCCGTCGACCAGTCGGTGGACCCGGTCGACCTGTGGCGGGACAGCCCCCTGCGACCGGCGATCGAGGCCGTCGAGGACGAGATCCGCGAGCTCGCCGAAGATCGCGGTTTCGTCGCAGCGGTGATGGACGACAGCGGCCGGCTGGTGTGGACCGCCGGCAGCCGGCACATGCGCCGCCGCGCTGAGGGCGTCAACTTCGCCCCGGGTGGTCGGTGGGACGAGGCCAGCGTCGGCACCAACGCGCTGGCGCTCGCCCTGGACCAGGACCGGCCCGCGCAGGTCTTCAGCGCCGAGCACTACGCCTCGATGGTGCACGGCTGGTGCTGTTTCGCGGCCCCGCTGCACGACCCGGCCACCGGCCGTCCGTTGGGCGTCCTGGACCTCAGCTCCACCTGGGACCGCGCGCACCCGATGGCGCTGGCCGCCGTACGAGCCCTCGCCCTGGCGGCGCAGGCCGTGCTCGACGGCCAGGCCCGCGTGCCCCTGACGCGGGACGCGGCGATGCGGCTGACCGTCCTGGGCGGCCGGGAGCTGCGCCTCGGCGGCCTGGTGGTGCCGCTGGCCCTGCGGCAGGCCGAGGTGCTGGTCCTGCTGGCGCTGGCGGACGACGACCTGTCCCCGGAGCAGCTGCACGACCAGCTGCACGGCGACGAGCCGGTGTCGCTCATCACCACCAAGGCCGACGTGTCGCACCTGCGCGCCCTGCTGGGGGGCGCGATCACCCACCGGCGTTACCGGATCGAGGGCGACCTGTCGGTCGATGTGGTGGCCCTGCGGGAGGCGCTGCGTGCGGGTGCGGCTCCCGAGATCGCCCGCCTGTACGCCGGTCCGCTGCTCCCGTCCTCGGAGTCGCCCGGGATCCGTGAGTGGCGCGAGGTGCTCGACGTGGCGGTCCGTGACGTGGCACTCACCAGCGGGCTGCCCGCGCTGGCCGAGCGCCTGCCCTATGACGTCGCCGTGCAGGAAGCGGCCGCGGCGGCGCTGCACCCCGGTGACCCGCGGGCCGGCTGGGCCAGGGCGAGGCTCGCGAGGGCTGAACGCGTCTGACTCGGGGACGCAACCCTTCTCCAACCTTCGGGGCGCACGCTCCCTCGTGAGGGGGCAGGCGCCCCCGTCTCAGGAGGAGTCACCATGGTCTACGCGCAACCCGGTACCAAGGGTGCCATCGCGTCGTTCGACGCCCGCTACGACAACTTCATCGGCGGCGAGTGGGTCGCTCCCGCCGGCGGTGAGTACTTCGACAACATCACCCCCGTCACCGGCAAGGTGTTCACCAAGGTGGCCCGCTCGCAGGCCGTCGACATCGAGAAGGCCCTCGACGCGGCGCACGCCGCCGCTCCTGCTTGGGGCCGCACCTCCACCACCGCCCGGGCCCGGGTGCTGGAGCAGATCGCCGACCGGATGGAGGCCAACCTCGAGAAGATCGCCCTGCTCGAGGCCTGGGAGAACGGCAAGGCCATCCGCGAGACGCTCGCCGCCGACATCCCGCTGGCCATCGACCACTTCCGCTACTTCGCGGCGGCCATCCGCACCCAGGAGGGCACGTCCTCGCAGATCGACAACGAGACGGTGGCCTACCACTTCCACGAGCCACTCGGCGTTGTCGGCCAGATCATCCCGTGGAACTTCCCGATCCTGATGGCCGTGTGGAAGCTCGCGCCGGCCCTGGCCGCCGGGAACTGCGTCATCCTCAAGCCGGCCGAGCAGACCCCCGTGTCGATCCTCGAGGTCGTCAAGCTGATCGCCGACCTGCTGCCGCCGGGCGTCCTCAACGTCGTCAACGGCTTTGGTGTCGAGGCCGGCAAGCCGCTCGCCTCGTCGCCGCGGATCGCCAAGATCGCCTTCACCGGTGAGACCACGACGGGCCGCCTGATCATGCAGTACGCCAGCGGCAACATCATCCCCGTCACCCTGGAGCTCGGCGGCAAGTCGCCGAACGTGTTCTTCGCCGACGTGATGGAGCAGGACGACGACTTCTTCGACAAGGCCCTCGAGGGTTTCGCGATGTTCGCCCTCAACCAGGGCGAGGTCTGCACCTGCCCGTCGAGGGCGCTGATCGCCGAGTCCATCTACGACGAGTTCATCGAGAAGGCCATCGACCGGGTGTCGAAGATCAAGGTCGGCAACCCGCTCGATCCGTCCGTGATGATGGGCGCGCAG
The DNA here is from genome assembly GCA_031416735.1 of Frankiales bacterium. Lineage (GTDB taxonomy): Bacteria > Actinomycetota > Actinomycetes > Mycobacteriales > SCTD01 > RYN-111. The sequence goes on along the minus strand of JANOTZ010000280.1, from coordinate 6,116 downwards.
GCGTCCAACGACCAGCTCGAGAAGATCATGTCCTACCTCGACATCGGCAAGGCCGAGGGCGCCGACCTGCTCATCGGTGGCGATCGCCGGATCGAGAAGGGCTTCGAGGACGGCTACTACGTGCAGCCGACCGTCTTCCGCGGCAAGAACGACATGCGCATCTTCCAGGAGGAGATCTTCGGTCCGGTCCTCGCCGTCACGACCTTCTCCGACGAGCAGGACGCTTTGGACATCGCCAACCAGACGCTCTACGGCCTCGGTGCCGGCGTATGGACCCGCGACCAGGGCACGGCCTACCGGATGGGCCGTGGCATCCAGGCCGGGCGGGTCTGGACCAACTGCTACCACCTCTACCCGGCGCACGCCGCCTTCGGTGGCTACAAGCAGTCCGGCATCGGCCGCGAGAACCACAAGATGATGCTCGACCACTACCAGCAGACCAAGAACATGCTGGTCAGCTACGACCCCAAGCCGATGGGCTTCTTCTAACCCCATCCCGCTGTACGGCGAAAGGCCGGTGGCCGGCCCCCTGTCCCGGGTCGGCCACCGGCTCTTGCTTCAGGAGGAGGCGCTCGTGGAACGGGTCGACATCACCCCGGAGGCGGTCGTCTTTCTCGACCGGCTCCGGCTGCGGCATGGCCCCTTGATGTTCCACCAGTCGGGCGGCTGCTGCGACGGTTCGTCGCCGATGTGCTTTCCCGCCGGTGAGTTCCTGACCGGGCCTTCCGACGTGCTGCTCGGCTCCGTCTCCGGGTGCGAGTTCTGGATGTCGGCATCCCAGTTCGCCTACTGGTCGCACACCCACCTGACGGTGGATGTTGTACCTGGCAGGGGAAGTGGCTTCTCGGTGGAGGCGCCGGAGGGGGTGCGCTTCCTGATCCGGTCGCGGCTGTTCACCGACGAGGAGGCTGAGCTGCTCGACCCCGTCACGCCTGGCTGACGGGGGGCACCACGACGACCGGACAGGTGGCGTTGTGGGCGAGTGCGCTGCTCACCGATCCCAGGAGCAACCGGCCGACCGCGCTCGCCCCACGCGACCCGACCACGACGAGGTCGGCCGTCTCACCGGCCTTCAGCAGCAGCTCTCGGGCACCGCCGAGACTGGCACGCACCGTGAGTCCGGCCGGTCGCTCGACGCCCCACTCGGCGAGCGTCTTGTCGATCAGCCCTTCGAGCGCGGACTGATGGTTCTCGAGGGTCTCCACAGGGAGTTCGACGTAGTCGGTGTCCGGCATCCACGCCGCCCTGACGGGAATCGCCTCGTAGGCACCGAGCACGGTGACGTCCGAGCCGCGGATCTGCGCCTCGTCCACTGCCCAACGCAGGGCCCGGAGCGAGTCAGCTGATCCGTCGACGCCCACCACGATGCCGGTCATGTCTGCAGCCATCCTCGCCTCACCGGCCCGGCAGATCCGGGCGCACACCCACTGTCGTCACACGACGCGTTGTCCAGGTAGGACGAACCGACCTTGCTTGGCAGGACCTTCGACCCTGTGGCTCAGGCAGGTGGGCGGGGGCTGTGGAGCCAGACGGTGCCGAGCGGCGGGACCCGCAGGGTGGCCGAGGCCGGCTGGGCGTGCCAGCCCTCTCCGGAGGCCGAGACGGACCCGTCGTTGCCGACCCCGGAGCCGTTGTAGTCCAGTGCGTCGGTGTTGAGGACCTCCGTCCAGGTGCCGGCCCAGGGCAGTCCGAGGCGGTAGCCCTCGTGCGGCATCCCCGCGAAGTTGGTGATGCAGGCGACCGCCGACCCGTCGGCGCCGACGCGCAGGAACGAGAAGACGTTGCCGGTCGCGTCGTTGGCATCGATCCAGTGGAACCCGGCCGGGTCGGCGTCCAGCGACCACAGCGCGGAGGTGTCCTTGTAGACCGTGTTGAGCTCCTTCACCAGGAGTGCGACACCGCGATGGTCGGGCAGGTCCATGAGCCACCAGTCGAGCGAGCGTCCCTCGCTCCACTCCGACTCCTGCGCGAACTCACAGCCCATGAACAGCAGGTGCTTGCCGGGGTGCGCCCACATGAAGGCGAGGTAGGCCCTGACGTTGGCCAGTTGCTGCCACCGGTCTCCGGGCATCTTGCGCAGCAGTGACCCCTTGCCGTGCACGACCTCGTCGTGGCTGATCGGCAGCACGAAGTTCTCGGAGTAGGCGTAGACCATCGAGAACGTCAGCTGGTGGTGGTGGTAGCCCCGGTAGATCGGCTCGTGCTCCACGTAGTCGAGCGAGTCGTGCATCCAGCCCATGTTCCAATTGAAGCCGACGCCGCGACCGCCCCGGTGCGTCGCCCGGGTGACGCCCGGCCAGGAGGTCGACTCCTCGGCGATCGTCATGGCCGACGGCACCCGTCGGTAGACGACGGAGTTCATCTCCTGCAGGAACGCGACGGCGTCGAGGTTCTCGCGACCGCCGTACTCGTTGGGTTCCCACTCGCCGGCCTCGCGGGAGTAGTCCAGGTAGAGCATCGAGGCGACCGCGTCGACGCGCAGCCCGTCGATGTGGAACTCCTCGAGCCAGTAGACGGCGTTGGCGACCAGGAAGTTGCGCACCTCGTTGCGACCAAAGTCGAAAACGTAGGTGCCCCAGTCCATCTGCTCGCCCCGCCGCGGGTCGGCGTGCTCATAGAGCGGCGTCCCGTCGAAGCGGGCCAGGGCGAAATCGTCCTTGGGGAAGTGGGCGGGCACCCAGTCGACGATGACGCCGATGCCGGCCTGGTGCAGTCGGTCGACGAGGTGACGGAACTCGTCCGGGGTGCCGAAGCGCGAGGTCGGTGCGTAGTAGGACGTGACCTGATAGCCCCACGAGCCACCGAACGGGTGCTCCGCGACCGGCAGCAGCTCGACGTGCGTGTAGCCGAGCCAGCTGACGTACTCGACGAGCTGATCGGCGAGCTCGACGTAGGACAGGCCCTGTCGCCACGAGCCCAGGTGCACCTCGTAGGCGCTCACCGGCGCGGCATGCTGCTGGGTCTTGTCCCGTTCCTCCAGCCAGGCAGAGTCCTTCCATTTGTACGACGAAGCTGCGACGACCGAGGCCGTCAGTGGTGCCACCTCCGCCTGGCGGGCCATCGGATCTGCCTTGTCGCGCCACACCGCATCGGCGCCCAGGACGGCGAACTTGTAGCGGGTGCCGGCCCCGAGGTCGGGGACGAACAGCTCCCACACGCCGCTGCTGCCGAGCGAACGCATCGGGTGGGAGGAGCCGTCCCAGCCGTTGAAGTCACCGACCACCCGGATGCCTCGGGCGTTGGGGGCCCAGACCGCGAAGGACACGCCGGTCGCGGTCGGGTAGGTGCGCACGTGCGCGCCGAGGACCTCCCAGAGGCGCTCGTGCCGACCCTCGCCGATCAGGTGCAGGTCGACTTCCCCGAGCGTAGGCAGGTAGCGGTAGGGGTCGTCGGCGGGGTAGGTCGTGCCCAGGTAGGTGACCTCGAGCCGGTAGTCGGTGACCGGTCCGGTCGTGCTGACCTCCCAGATGCCGAAGCACCGGTGGGTGAGCTCGAGTCGGTCGGTGCCGAGCAGGGCCACGACGCGCTCCGCCCCTGGGCGCAGGGCCCGGATGACGGAGCCCATGCCGGCCGGGTGCATGCCGAGCAGGCCGTGCGGGTTGTGGTGGGCGCCGCCCGCGAGGGTCTCGAGCTCCTGGTCCGTGGGTCCGGTCTGGACGGGCTCGACGGGGGCCTGAGTCGTGGCGGTCGGGCTGTCCGTGGGAGTCGCCACAGGGCTGGATGTCGGTGCGATCTTCACGGGTGCCTTCCTGGTCATGCCTCGGCTCCGACGAGGTGCGCGATCGAGCTCAGCGGCACGTGCAGCCACGTCGGTCGGTTGCGCGCCTCATAGACCGCTTCGTAGACGGCCTTGTCGAGCTCGAAGGCCCGGAGGAGGTCGGGTTCGTTGCGCGGATCTGCGCCGACGGCGTGTGCGTAGCCGTCGCAGAACGCGTCCCGGTTGCGTTCGGCCCACTCCCTGGCGCGGTAGGCCAGGTGTGGCTGGTCGGGTCGCTCGGCGAGCAGGTGCCGGGCGGCGTAGTCGAAGGAACGGAGCATTCCCGCCACGTCCCGTAGCGGGCTCATGAGGGCCCGCCGCTCGGACAGGGGCCGGGCCGGCTCGCCCTCGAAGTCCAGGAGCACCCAGCCGTCCTGGGTCCGCAGGACCTGCCCGAGGTGGTAGTCGCCGTGCACCCGCTGGATGGGCACCGGCTCGGTGCGGGATGCCACGGTCTCATAGCTCTTGCGCAAGCCGTCGGCGAACGGCGCGAGCTCCGGCACGACAGCGAGGGCGGCCTCGAGGCGTTCGACGAGCTGCTGCCAGGTCTCCTGAGTCTCCTTCGGTCCCGCCGTCGACGACGGCAGGGTCTGCACCATCAGCTGGTGCACCTCGCCGGTCGCCCTTCCCAGTCGCTCGGCCTCGGCGGCGAAGTCGCCACCCACCTCGTCGGCGTGCAGGTCCTCCTCGGCGAACAGGTCGCGCACGCTGGCCGTGGCCATCGCCCATCCCTCGGCGCTGTTCCTGAGGAAGGGCTGCAGGAGCCCGAGGGTGGTGGTCTCGCCCTCGACAATGCCGTCCATCCAGGCCAGGGGTCGGGCGACGTGCTGGCTCCCTGCGTCGGAGAGCGCCTTGGTCACCTCGATGTCGGGGTTGGCCCCGGGCTGCAGCCGACGGAACAGCTTCAGCACGACGGTGTCGCCGTACACGACGGAGGTGTTGCTCTGCTCGACCCCCAACAGGCGGCCAGGCAAGGTCGGGTCGACCTCGTCGGCGTTGATGAAGGAGAGCCCACCGATGTCGTCGCCATCGGCGAGGTGGCGCAGCAGAAGCCCGGTCGCAACCGGGTCGTGCGTCGCGTCGTACAGGACGGCGCCGTCCTCGTCGCCGATGACCGCGAACTCCAGGCGCTGCTCGACGACGGCGGTCGTCGTGCCCTGCAGCAGCTGGTAGTCCTCGGTGCCACCGTCGGCATACATGACGTGCGCGATGACGTGGCGCACCCGGGGCTCGGCGTCGCGCAGCAGCGTGGACGAGGTTTCGATGACGGTGACGATCTCGCGGCCCTTGCCGCCGAACCATCGCTGGCGGGGGAGCCACTCCTTGAGCAGGTCGGTCATGACTCGCCCTTCTGCAGGGCGAACCACATGAAGCCGTGGCCGGCCAGGGACAGGAGGTAGGGAAGCTCGCCGATCGGGGGGAAGTGCACGCCGCCCGTCAGCTCGACGGGGCTAGAACCTTCGAACCTGGCCAGGTCGAGCTCGACCGGCTGCGGGAAGCGCGACAGGTTGTTGACGCACAGGACCAGGTCGTCACCGAACTGCCGCACGAAGGCCAGGACCGAGGGGTTGCTGGCGCCGAGCTCTTCGTAGGTGCCCATGCCGAACACCGGGTGCTGACGGCGGATCCCCAGCATCTTGCGGGTCCAGTTGAGCAGCGACGTCTGTGACCGCATCTGGGAGTCGACGTTGAGGGCCTGGTAGCCGTAGACGGGGTCGAGCAGCAGCGGCAGGTAGAGCGTCTGCGGGTCGGCCACCGAGAAGCCGGCGTTGCGGTCGGCGTTCCACTGCATCGGGGTGCGGACCCCGTCCCGGTCACCGAGGTAGATGTTGTCGCCCATGCCGATCTCGTCGCCGTAGTACAGGACCGGCGACCCGGGCAGCGACAGCAGCAGCCCGGTGAACAGCTCGATCTGGTCGCGGCTGTTCTCGAGGAGCGGGGCGAGGCGACGCGCGATGCCGACGTTGGACTTCATGCGCGGGTCCTTGGCGTACTCCGCGTACATGTAGTCGCGTTCCTCGTCGGAGACCATCTCGAGGGTCAGCTCGTCGTGGTTGCGCAGGAAGATGCCCCACTGGCAGTTCTTGGGGATGGCGGGGGTGTTGGCCAAGATCTCCGAGATTGGGTAGCGGGACTCCCGGCGTACGGCCATGAAAAGCCTGGGCATCAAGGGGAAGTGGAAGGCCATCTGGCACTCGTCGCCCGTCTCCGGGTCGCCGAAGTACTCGACGACGTCCTCCGGCCACTGGTTGGCCTCGCAGAGCAGGACCCGGTCCGGGAACATGGCGTCCACCTCCTTGCGCACCCGCTTGAGGAACTCGTGCGTCTCCGGGAGGTTCTCGCCGTTGGTGCCCTCGCG
>JANOTZ010000279.1:0-4716 GCA_031416735.1 Frankiales bacterium | reverse complement strand
GCTGCGGGCGGCGTGCCCGGCGGACGCGCGCGTCATGTTCGCCCCGACCGACTACCAGCCCACCCGGCGCAGGTCGCTCCAGCCCGACCTGCTCGTGGCCCGCAGGGCGGACGTCGGAAGCGACCCGATCACGGCCCCGCTCCTGCTCGCGGTTGAGGTGCTCTCGCCGTCGACGCGGTCGGTCGACCTGCTGCTCAAGCGTGGGGTGTACGCCGAAAGCGGCGTGGCCGCCTACTGGGTCGTCGACCCGCTGGAACCGTCGATCCAGGCCTGGACGCTCGTCGAAGGGGACTGGGTGGACGCCGGCCGGGCGCTCGGCGATGAGGTGCTCGACCTGACGCAGCCGTTCCCGGTCCAGGTGCGGCCCGCGGAGTTGCTGGACGGGGCATAGGCCAGCACGACGTCAGGGTGGTTGCTGCGAACCTTCAGGGGCCCGGCGGGCTCTCCAAGTCACCCTGCTACTCCCCGGAGGTTCCGTGCCGCGGCTTGTCCTCTGGCGCCTGGTCGCGGCGGCCGGGCTCCTGGTCGGGTTGCTGCTGCCCCAGGCGGGGACCGCAGCCCAGCCGTGTACGGCGGTAACCCGCGTCGGCGACGGCTGGGACCGGGTCCGCCAGCCGGCGGGCCTCGGCACGGTCAAGGTCTTCGGGGTCTCGCCCCGCGATCCCCGGCGGATCTGGGTGTCCGACGGCCGTCAGGTGGCCCGTACCGTCGACGGCGGCTGCACCTGGCTGACCGTCTACTGGGTCCCCGTCATCGTCACGGTCAACGGTGGGGACCCCGAGAACTACATCACCCAGGTGCTGGTCTCCGGCAGTCCAGGTGCCGAGACGGTGTGGGTGGTGGACCAGGGTGGCTCGCTGGCAGGTGAGCCGCGGGTGCCGAGCCTGACGGTCGCGCGGAACGGCACGGACGACTTCTCAGCGAGTACGGGTCTGCCCCCGGTCGGCGGCCTGTTGCTGGCGGTCGGTGCCGGATCCGGTGGTGCCTTTGCGGTGACCCGCCCGGTGCTCAGCCCGGGGCTCGGCGTGGGGCTCGGGGCGGAGGAGAACGCAACGATCTACACGACAACGGACGCCGGCGCGTCCTGGACCCGGGGAGCCGCCCTGCCAACGGGTTTCGATGCCACCGGTGCGTCCGTCGCGCCGCAGGGTGGGCTCTATGCCTGGTCGGCGTCCGTGCTCCTCACCTCGGCCGACGGCGCAGGCGTGGCGCCGGTGCGCCTCCCTGTCTCCCGGTTCTCGGCGGTCTCCGTAGGCCGGCTGCTCACCGTGTTTCCCGGCGGCCGGTCGGCGCTGGTCAGCGCCGATGGAGGGGCGTCGTTCACGAACCGGACCGTGCCCGACGGGGTGAGGGGTGCCGCCGAAGTGCCCGGCACGGACGTCATCGGGATCGCGACGCCCAACGGGACGTTGTTGTGGAACCCGGTGACGGCGGCAGCCGTCGACCTGACCCCGAGGGGGCTTGAGCTCGGCGAGCTGGCCGGTGCCCGCGGGTCGGTGCCGACCCTGTTCGGCAGGAGCGGACCCGTCCTGGCGTGGCTGCCGCTCAACGCGACCGGCCGACCGGTTCGGCCACCGTCGATCCCGGTCAAGGTTGCGCTCGTCCCGCCCCCGAGGGTCGCCCCGCCGCCGAGCGTGCTGACGCCGGCATCGACAGTCCTGAGTCTCGCCCCCGGCGAGACGCGCCGGGTCGACTACCGCCTGGCCCTGCCGCCCGTGCCCGGTCCCCTCGACGTCTACTTCCTCATCGACACGACCGGCAGCATGCAGCCCGCCATCGACGGGCTCCGCAGGTCCATCCAGAGCATCGTCGACGCGTTGGCGGCGACCAACTTCGACGTGCAGATGGGCCTCGGTGACTTCCGCGACGTCGACGACTCGGAGGCGCTGGGCGGATGGGTCTACCACCGCGGGCAGCACATCGCGCCCCCCGGCGAGGGGCTGCGGCAGGCGCTGGTCGACCTCAGGATCCAGGGCGGCGGCGACTATCCGGAGGCCGACACGATCGCGCTCACCCAGGCCGTCACGGGGGCCGGTCAGGCAGGTGTCGTCAAGGCGGGCCAGGAGGCGGGGTTCCGGCAGGGAGCGACCCGCGTTGTCGTGCTCATCACCGACGCTCCCTTTCATGTGGAACCCCCGGTCTACCCGAGCTTCCCGGAGACGGTCGGCACCCTGACTCGGGCGGGTGTGAAGGTGCTCGGTGTCTCGATCGGGGACGGGGCGGTCGCCGATCTCGGGCGTCTGGCCCGTGACACCGGCACGCTCACGCCGGAAGGGGGGATCGACTGCGGAGGCGACGGAGTGGCCGAGGTAGCCGAGGGCCAACCCGCGGTGTGCCAGATCGATCACAACGGCAGGGGCGCGGCTCGGCTGAGCGAGCCGATCATCGCGCTGCTCAAGGCAGTCGAACAGCCAGGACGCGTGCGGGTGCAGGCGACCGGCACCGCCGTCGCGCGGGTCGTCGGGGACGTCGACCGGGTGATGGACCTGGCGCGGCCCCAGGCGATGGCTTTCGCGGTCGACTACGCCTGCGGTCGTTCCGACAAGGACACCGAACTGACGGCTGATCTTCGGGTGAGTGCGGACGGACGGCCCGTCGCAGGTGCCGTCGCCCGGGTCCGTTGTGGAGGCCCGGCTGTCGCCCCGCGCCCGCCCGACGAGCTCCCGCCGATCAACCCACAGGTCGCCGCGGTGGTGGTGCCCATCGCGGTGCCGCCGGGCCAGCTCCCGCCGCCACAGCCGGTGACCAACCCGCAGTCCGCGCCGCAACCGGGGTCGGCGGTGAACCCGAACGTCGTCGGCGCAGCGGCCGAGCAGCACCAGAAGCAGCTCCAACTGGCTCTGGCCGTGCAGGAGGCCGAACCCGTCGGTGGGGGAGAGCAGCTGGCCATGGTGGGCCGGCCCCCTCGCGAGGAGCTCGCCGCCGCCAGGAGGCTGCTGGCGACCTCGTTGGTCCTGACAGCCATCGCGGGCGCCGTCGGGTTGCGCCGGCAACGCCAGTTCGCCGCCGTCGTGGTTGGCGGTCGGGGCGTCCGGTCGAGGTAGGCCGTTGGGGCCTGGGATCGAGGTGGGCGATCGGGGCGTGGCCTCGAGGTAGTCGGTGATGGCCGCGCCGCCATAGCGCAGGTGGCCTTGACCGTCGGCATCTTCAACGAGCTCATCATCGAGACCGACTACCCGTCCCTGGCGGACTTCGAGAAGTCTCAGAAGGTGTTGTGCGGTGACCCCGAGATGGTCAAGCAGATCATGCGGGTCAACGAGGTGGCCAGCCCCGGGAAGGGCTGGAGCGAGCTGCTCGAGCACGCCGAGCCCGTCGGCTGACCTGAGGTCGGGCTCTTTCGGGCGGGAGGAATGTGGGCCTCAGCGGGGGTCGTCGGTGCGTCCCGAAGCCCCCGCTGGGCACGGTCGGCCCGGGGAAGGTGCCAACTCCCCGAGGTCGGAGACCGCCACCGTCCCGACAGCGCGCTGCCCGACAACGCGCTGCCCGACAACGCGCTGCCCTGCAACGCCCTGCCCGACGGAACGCGGCCCGACCCCCGGGGTCGGATCCAGCAGCCGCACGGTGGCCGTCGCACCGTCCAGGGACAGCACCTCGACCCGGGTACCGGCGGGCAGGTCGACGCCGCCGACCCGGACCCGGCAGCCGGGGGGCGGCCCGGCCAACCGCAGCTCACCGCGCAACGAGAAGTCGTCCACCCATCCGGTGACGCCGTCGGCGCTCACCTGGACCTGCGTGCCTTGTACGGCGTGCACCTCGGCGAGCGTGCCGTCCGCGAGCCGCCCGACGACCGAGCCGCCGTCGGGACGTGACCGCAGCAGGACCTGCCGGGAGGCGACGAGGCCGTGGTCGTCGCGACCGCTGACCAGGACTACCCGCCGGCCGCCCTCGGGCCGCGCCTCACCCGATCGGGACTCACCAGACCGGGTCTCACCGGACCGCGACTCACCGGACCCGCAGGCACCGACGAGCAGCACCAGGCCCAGCGCGGCAGCCGGTTTCGCAGAACGGCGGGCTGCCCGCCTCACAGCCGGGTAGCCGGTTTCACGCAGCGGTGAGCGGCCCGCCTCACGGGCAGGTCGTCGGGTTCGGCGTCCCCTTGCTGAGGCTGGTCGAGATCACCGTGCACCAGGCCCCGCCGTCCCCGGTGCGGTGGAAGACCTTGTCGCTCTGGGTGCTCCCGAGGGTGTAGCTCGTGCGGTCGTAGACGGTCTCCACGCCGCCGGTGATCGCCAGGAACCGCACCTCGTCGGTGCCGGTGTTGTTGAAGAACCCGGAGGCGACGTCCATCACCCACCGGCCGCCGGCCGGCACGCTGGTGCCGGCCGGGATCTGCTTGGGAGCGCCGCCCCCCGCCGCCAGGTCGTCGATGTACAGGCCACCGACCGCGATGGCTGAGGCGGTCGGGTTGAACAGCTCCACCCACTCGGCACCGGTGCCGCTCGGGGCCATCAGGTATTCGTTGACCCGGATCAGGGACGGGTCGGAGACGGGGGGTGTCGCCGTACGCGTTGTGTAGTGGCGTGAACCGGCGTCGTAGGTGACGTCGAAGGAGGTGCCCGCACCGGCAGTTGCCAGGTGGATGTCGCCGTTGGTGTTGAGGGTGCCGGTGTAGTCGATGGCCGTGCCCGAGGAGTCCAGGTCGTCGCAGGGCTTGTTGAGCAGGAAGATGTCGGCGCTCACGGCCCGGTAGGCGTCGAGGGTGCGGTTGGCCGGGTG
>JANOTZ010000278.1:0-5688 GCA_031416735.1 Frankiales bacterium | reverse complement strand
CGAGACCACGCCGACCGAGAGCCCGAAGCCGTGCCCGTCCCACAGCCCCGAGGCGGAGGACGCTGACGAGGACGCCAACGAGGCCAATGAGGTCGACGAGGCCGAGGACGCTGACCACGAGGGCACCGAGTCGGAGAAGTCCGACGCCGAGGAGGCCCGCGATGACGCGGTCCGTGGCGACGCCAACGAGGACGGGCACCGCGACTGCGGGCTGCACCTCGGCCAGCTCGGCGAGGACCACCACGATGGTGAGCACGCTGACGAGCACGCCGATGAGCGTGACGGTGAGCACGACGGCCGCGGCAACGAGCAGAGCGACAGCAGCGCCCCGAAGCCGACCCGCACCGCCGAGTCCGACCGCGGCGACGACTCCGACTCCGCAGACCACGCCGACGACAACTCCGACGACAACGGTGGCGACAACGGTGGCGACAGCTCCGGCCGCGGCAGCGACGACTCGGGCAGCAACGACTAACTGAGCAGGCACACCAGTTGGACCTGTTCGGCATGATGAGGGGTGGGCCGCGTCCGCGGTCCGCCCCTCCTCTGTGCGTGGAGCCCCTGCCCCTGTGACCGACGCCGTGCTGGAGGACGTCCTCCCGGCCGCCCAGGCCGGGCAGGCCTGGGCACTGCGGACGGTCTACGACCAGCTCGCCCCCCGCGTGCTCGCCTACCTGCGCACCCGTGGCGCCAGCGAGCCGGAGGACCTCACCAGCGAGGTGTTCCTCACCGTCTTCCCCCGCCTCCCGACGATTACCGGCGGCGCCGCGGGGCTGCGCACGTTCACCTTCTCCGTCGCGCACGCCCGCCTGGTCGACGACCTGCGCAAGCGCGGCCGCCGCGAGCCCACCGTGCCCTACGAGCCGACCGAGGACCCGCGCACCACGCCCTCCTCCGAGGACACCGCCCTCCTTGGCCTGCAGACCGACCGGGTACGGCGCTTGCTCGCCGTACTCGGTCCTGATCAGCGTGATGTGTTGGTGCTGCGGGTTCTCGGGGACCTGACCGTCGAGCAGGTCGCGGAGGCGCTCGGGAAGTCGGAGGGCGCGGTCAAGCAGCTGCAACGGCGGGGGCTGATCGCGCTGCGCCGCGAGCTCGACAGTGCCGGCGACACCGAGGGAGTAACCCTGTGAACCCTTTCGACGATGACGACAACGTGAACCCGCGCCGCACCGTCGAGGACCGGACAGCCGACCTGCTGCTGTCCGGGCATGAGGTGCCGTCCGAGCCGGCCCTGGGCACATTCCTCGCCGAGCTCCGCGACCTCGGATCCGCACCTGCACCGGCGCCCAACATGGCCCTCACCGCGATGCTCGAGGGCGGGCTGTCCGCCGCCGCCCTGGTCCCGGCACCGGCGCCCGCCCGGAACCGACTGCGGAGCGCCGTCAGTTGGCGCACCGCCTCCGGGGCCGTGAGCTGGCGCCGACGTTCCTGGGCGTTGCCGCTGCAACTGTCGCTGGCCAGCACCGGGTGCCTGGCCCTGGTCCTCGTCGCGGCGTCCACCAACCAGCTGCCCGACGCCGCCCAGACCGCCGTCGCCGACGTCGTTGAAGCCGTCACGCCGCTCGACCTGCCGCGCCCCGCGGACGACCACCCGAAGCCGGCCGTTACGCCGACTCCGACCGAGTCGCCTGACGATGAGGACTCCACGGGTGCTGGTGCTGGCGACTCGGAGGACAACAGTGGTCCCGGCCGTGGCGGCCGTGGTGACGAGCTCGGCGATGACAACCGTGACGACAGCCGTAGTGACGGCGACCGCGACAGCGATGCCGGGGACTCCGGCCGAGACGGTGACTCCGACTCCCCCGAGAGCGACGACCGCTCGGGCTCCGACAGCTCTGGCTCAGGTTCCTCGGACTCGGACCGGTCGGGCTCTGGCTCTGGCTCCTCGGACCCGGACCGCTCGGGTTCCGACTCCCCCGACTCCCCCGACGCGGACCGCTCGGGCTCCGACAGCTCCGGCTCCGGTTCGTCGGGTTCGGACTCCCCGGACTCGCCCGACCGCGACTGATCCGCCGGGTCCTGATCCACGAGCCGGTCGACGACGTCGTGGTCGCCGGTAGGTAGAACCACTCATGTGGTGCCCGACGGCGAAGGCATCATGAAGCCATGACAACCACGGAAGCTCCTCTCCGCCCGCTGCGGCTGCTGGGCGCCCTGTGGCTGTTCACGTCCGCGTGCCTGGCCCTACCCGGCTGGCTGCTGCTCGCGTTGTCCGAGGGGGACGGCGGGCGACGCGCAGGCGGCGGCATCGCTGCCGCTGCCGCGCTCGCGTTCGTCACGGGCCTGTGCATTTTCGTCGCGCGTCGGGGCGCCCTCCGCCTGTCGTACGCCGCCAGCATGGTTGTCGCGATCGCCGGACTGGCTGCCGTCGCCGGGGTCAAGGCGGACGGACCCCTGTTCGGCCGCGACGCGATGCTGGTCGGTGGGCTCCCCCTGTTCCTCGCCGCGCTGACCGCAGGAGTGGCCGCGCTCAACCGGCCGAAGACCTGAGCTGGCCGCGCATGGCTGGCCTTGCCGCGATCTCGGCTAAGCGGTCGTCGCCGGGTCGCGGTAGTCGAACACGTGGCACCGCAGTCCGTGCGGCGCAAGCGCCGTCCAGTGCCGGTCGCCTGTGAGCACGGGCAGACGTCGGGCTTGCGCCACCGCGAGGCAGACCATGTCGGCCAGCGACAGCGACTTCGGCTCCTGCACCCCCGCCTGGCGCTGCGCCTCTCGGCTTGCCCGGTCGAGATCCTTCAGATGTGGAAAGTGCAGCACGTCGTCGAGAACGACCGGGTCTACGGCCACCCCTAGCGACGTGACGAACGTGTGCGTCGTCTCATCGGCCGACACGCCAGTGCGCTGATGCAGCTTGTAGGCGACCTCCCCGAAGTTGACCGAGGTGATCCGACACCGTTTCAGCACGGAGACAAGTCGCATGGCAGCAACTTCTTGATCGGCCAGCCCGATCAAGAACGATGCGTCAACCAGGAGCGGACCGTCCGGGAGCGTCACCCGCCGGCGTCGGCTTCGCGGTCAGCCAGCAAGTCGTCCGCCAGCAACCCCTCGAAGCCCCGCGCCTGCTTGCCCTCGACCACCCGGCCCTGAAAGGCAGCAAGCACCGAAAGTGGGTCCTCGAGAACGAGACGGCCGGGGCCGTCTGCTCGCGCCACCAACTCGTGGGTAGCGTCGATCCCCGCTTCGGCCAGCAGAGCCGCAGGCAGCGTCGGACGGCGCTTTGCGTCCAGTGGCAGGCGATACGAGGAACCGGCCGGAGCTTTCATACGTCCCACTGTAACGTCCTGGTGGGTCACAGCAAGTGACTCCCACCAGAGTGGGATCACGGGCACATCTGTACGTCTCCTATCGGCGGGTCGCGCAGTCCGCCGGGTCCAGCCTCATGGAACTGGGCGGGCTACAGACGGTGTGGTCGGACGGTGACCAGTCGAGGATGATCTGGCCCCGGTCGAGTTGGTGGAGGCTCACACACCCCTCACCGCTGCGGCACAGGGTCCCGTTCACCGGATTCCAGCCGAGTGCAAGGACGTGGTCTCGCAAGCGTGTGTACCCGACCTCGGCGTCGCCATCGGCTACCCGCAGCGTCAGAGTGCTCCGAGGCAGTGTGTCCCCGCTCTCGCACATGAACAACTCGCTGCCCTCAACGCAATGGCCCTCCACCGAGATCAGGGAGATCCCGCGAGGCAGCGGGAGGTCCGGACGCGGTGGCTCACCGGCGACCGTGAGTAAGAGCAGGCCGACGCCGAGCAGAAGGAGCACGGAAACCGGGAACACACGTCTCCACGTACGACGCACGAGGAACGCCACGTCAGCCTCTCGATGGTGCCGCAAGGAAGCAGCGGGTCGCCGCCCTGTGGCCTGCCTCTGGCGGCGGTTGGGGGGTCAGCGGCGTCGGGGCCTGCTGATAGCTCTGCCGGATCTCCGTTCGCAAGACGTCCATCTATCCCTGTCAGGATTCCGCGTTACGTTGAGCCACCATCCGACGAGCGCGGTTGCTGGCCACGTAGGCAAGACCGGACAGCGGACCGAACAGGAAGCCCGCGATAATCCACGGCCAAGCATCCCGCTCCCGCTTTGGCGCATCGAACATCGGCCACAACGTCAGCCAGAGCGCGAGGGTCACCAGCAGAAGTCCGAGGGCGACGCGCACAGCGCGATGGTAGCGCTGGGTCACCCAAGTCTGGGAGGTGCGAAGCCCTACCGTGTGGCCGTGAGCATTGACCGCCGTCCCGGTGAGGGGAAGTACGCCCGTCCCGAACGGGAGCGGCGCTGGCTCCTGGCCGCCCTGCCGGACGGCACCCATGGCGAACGTCAGATCGTCGACCGCTACCTCGACGGCACCACCTTGCGCCTGCGCCGCGTCGAGGACACCGAGACCGTCGTCTTCAAGCTGGGCCAGAAGGTCCGTCCCGTGACCGACGATCCCTACGTCGTCCACCTCACGAACCTGTATCTCACCGTCGGGGAGTACGACCGGCTCGCGGTCCTGCCCGCTGCCGTGGTGGAGAAATCCCGCCGGCTGGTGCTGGACGGCGAGACCACCTACGCCGTCGATGAGTTCCACGGTGCACTGACCGGGCTGCTGCTCGCCGAGACCGAAGGCGCACCGACGGAGCTGCCCCCGTGGCTCGGTCGCGAGGTCACCCACGACGACCGCTTCAGCGGAGGAGCCCTCGCCCGAGCCACCGCTCCCCCAGTAGGGCTCGGGTAGCGAGGGCGCCGAGGCCAGGGCTGGGCGCCGGGCAAGGGCCGGGCGGCGAGTTAGTCGGGCGGACCAGCGAGGTAGGGCGCGAGCTCGGCGGCGAGCTGCGGACCGACCCGGGCCTCCAGGCGGGTGCCCTCCTCGAGGTGCTCCTCGGCGAGGACCTCACCCTCGGAGTGGATCCGGGACACCAGCGACCCCGCCGAGGAATCGGCGTAGGGCAGCACCACGTTCACCAGGGTGTCGAGGTGCGGCACCTCGTCCTCGAGGATCTGCAGCAGGTCCGCCAGCCCGGCGCCGGTGAGCGCCGACACCAGCACGCAGTGCTTCTCGCGGCGCTGCAGGGCCGACAGCACCACCGGGTCGGCGGCGTCGCACTTGTTGATGACCACGACCTCGGGCACGTTGTGCGCCCCGATGTCGGCGAACACCGCGCGGACCGTCTGCAGCTGACCGTCCGGGTCGGGGTGCGAGCCGTCGACGACGTGCAGGATCAGGTCGGCCTGCCCGACCTCCTCCAACGTGGACCTGAAGGCCTCGACGAGTTGGTGCGGCAGGCGTCGTACAAAGCCAACGGTGTCGGTGAAGGTGAACTCCCGCCCCGACGGGGTCTGGGCTTTGCGCACGGTCGGGTCGAGCGTCGCGAACAGCGCGTCCTCGACGAGCACCCCGGCGCCGGTGAGGCGGTTGAGGATCGAGGACTTGCCGGCGTTGGTGTAGCCGGCGATCGCGACCGACGGCACGTTGTGGCGGGTGCGTTCCTGCCGCTTCACGTCGCGGGCGGTCTTCATCAGCTTGATCTCGCCGGCCAGCTTCGCCTTGCGGGCGCGGATCCGCCGCCGGTCGGTCTCGATCTTGGTCTCACCGGGACCGCGGGTGCCGACGCCACCACCGGAGCCACCGGCGCCACCGCCCTGCCGGGACAGCGACTCACCCCAGCCACGCAGTCGCGGCAGCATGTAGGTCATCTGCGCGAGCTCGACCTG
>JANOTZ010000277.1:0-4027 GCA_031416735.1 Frankiales bacterium | reverse complement strand
TCGGAACGCCTGTGACGATCGGGAAGAACAGCAGCCTGGGCGTCCCAGTCACCGTCCGCATGAACAACCGCCCCGTCAACCAAGACTCCTGCAAGGGCAAGTCCTGGACATTCACTTTCACTGCTACTGCGACCAGCAAGTAGGCGATGTTCATGTGCACCCCAGAACGTTCCTGGTCAGACGCCCGGACTGGCCTTCGCAGCTCCGCTACTCCTGAACGGATCAACACCATGAAGCACTTGACCAAGACTCGGACCGCGACAGTCGGAGTCACGGCTGCGACGGCACTCATCCTGGCCAGCGGGGTCGCGTACGCGTTCTGGTCCACCACGGGATCCGGAACCGGAGCGGCTGCCTCCGGCAGTTCGTTGGGTCTGACGTTGGCGGCGGGAACTGTGAACACCAACGTGCTCTACCCGACGGTAGCCGGTGATGTCGTGGTCGTGATCAGCAATCCCAACCCGTTTGCGGTCTCGGTGGACTCGTTGACCCTTCCGACTGCAGCGGCGACGGCGTACACGAACGCCGGGCTGACGACGCTCAACGCCGCCTGCAACACCGGTGGTACCGGGGTCACCTGGAACTACACGAGCAAGAGCCTCACGGGCGTGATCGTCGCGAAGAAGACCGGGGGTGTCGACGGCACCCTGACGCTGACGCTGACTAACGGCGCGTTGATGTCGAACGCCTCCGACAACACCTGCCAGAGCTCGTTCTTCAAGATGCCCAACGTGCTCACGGCGCCGGGCTCAAGCTCCGCGGGCACGCCGGTCACGAGCATCACGCAGTAGCAACCCCTTAAAACGGATACGGAGACTCGACGGTGAGCACGCGTTGGAACACAAGAGGAGGACTGGTCCTTCTTGCCGGTCCGACCGTGCTCGCCGTCATGTCCGGTACGGCGCTCGCTGCAAGCCCGTGGTCCACGACCGGCAGCGGCTACGGCGCCGCGAAGTCAGGCGGCATCACCGCACCCGGAGTGCCCACAGTGCCCGGGAGCACTGTGACCAACGGCAACGGCAACGTCGCGGTGAGCTGGTCCGGCGCGACCGGGCCGTCCGGGGCCACCTTGAAGTACTTCGTGGAGCGGATGGTCGGGACCACGCCAACAGCAGTTTGCGCCAGCACGTTCGCGGCGCCGATCACTGCGACGTCATGCACCGACACAGGCGTGCCGAACGGGACGTACAAGTACCGGGTCACGACGCGGCTCGGTAGTGCCTGGAAGGCAGTCAGTGCAGAAAGCGCCACTGTCACAGTCGCCGCGGCATCCCTGGTCATCTCCACTGTGGTTCGAAGCGCCGGGAACAAGAAGGTCGCCTTCACTGGCACCGGAGCAGTCGCAACCACAAACCTTGTCGTGACAATCTGTACGGCGAACTCTTTTCCGTGCAGCGTGGGCAACAGCGTCGGTACGTCGACGGTCGCGCCCCCAAGCGCTGGGAACTGGACTTCCGGCCAAAGCAGTCAGAATTTGAACGACAGCACGAACTACTACGCACAAGCTGTGCAGGGCGCCGCAACGAGCGCAGTGTTCAGCTTCACGGTCACCGCGCTCTGAGGGGAAACTCTGCCCGCGAGGTTGTCTTCAACGCCTCGAGCAGGCGCCGGTCGTGGGTGACCAGCAACAGGGTCCCCTCGTAGGAAGCCAATGCCTCCTCGAGCTGCTCGATTGCTGGCAGGTCGAGGTGGTTCGTCGGCTCGTCCAGCACCAGCAGGTTCACCCCGACCGCTTGGAGCAAGGCGAGCGAGGCCCGGGTCCTCTCCCCAGGAGAAAGCGAGGACCCGGGCCGAGAAGCGTGGTCCCCTCGCAGGCCGAACTTCGCGAGCAGCGTCCTCACCTCCCCGGCTGGCCATGACGTCCGCTCCTCGAGGACCGCAACGGGAGACAAGGAACCGGAGAACACCGATCGGGCCTGGTCGATCTCGCCCAGCCGTACCCCGGAACCGAGGGACTGAGTCCCTGAGGTCAAAGGGATCCGGCCGAGCAAGGCCCCCAGCAGCGTGGACTTCCCGGAGCCGTTCGGACCCACGATCGCCAGCCGATCGCCGTACGAGACCTGCAAGGAGATAGGGCCGAGGACGAAGGAACCGCGGGTAACCACGGCGTCGGAGAGGACCGCGACGACGGAGCCGGAGCGGGGTGCTGCGGCGATCGACATCTGGAGCTGCCACTCCTTGCGCGGCTCCTCGACCTCGTCGAGCCGGTCCAGCTGCGCCTCGATGGTTTTGACCCGCCCGGCGGAGTGCGTCGCGGCTTCCATCCGGGCACCTTTGGCGGCCCGGTCGTTGTCGGGGGCCTTGCGCTTGGCCCGGACGGCCCCGCGCACGGACTGTTCGCGCTGTCGCTGGGCCTGCGATACCAGCCCGGAGCGCTTGTCCTCGAACTCCTCATACGCCTCGCGGGCCTGGCGTTTGGCCACCGAGCGCATCTCGAGAAACGCCTCCCAGCCGCCGTTGTAGAGGCGGGCGGTCCGCAGCGGCCCGTCGATGTCGAGGACGGACGTGATGGTGCGGGAGAGAAACTCGCGGTCGTGCGAGACCAGCACGAGCCCGGACTGCAGCTCGGAGACGAAACGCTCCAGTCGTTCCAAGCCGGCGAAGTCGAGGTCGTTGGTTGGCTCGTCGAGCAGGAACACGTCGTAGCGCGCCAGCAGGATCGAGGCGAGGGAGGCCCGGGCGGCCTGGCCGCCGGAGAGTGTCGTCATCTCCGAGGCGAGCAATGCGGGGGACAGGCCGATGTCGGCGCAGACCTCCTCGGCGCGCGAGTCGAGGTCGGCGCCGCCGAGGGCCAGCCAGCGCTCGAGGGCGTGGTGATAGTCGTCGTCGCTCCCCGGGGCACCGACGCCCAGCGCTTCCGCGGAAGCGTCCAGAGCCGTTTGCGCAGCAGTCACCCCGGTACGTCGGAGCAGAAACTCCTGCACGGTCTCGCCGGGTAGGCGCTCGGGTTCCTGGGGGAGCAGCCCGACGTTGGCCGACGGGGGAGCGAGCGAGACGGAGCCGCTGTCGGGGACGAGGGACCCGGCCAGCACGCTGAGCAGCGTCGACTTCCCGACCCCGTTGGGCCCCACGACGCCGATGCGCGCGCCCGGTCCGACGGTCAGCGAGACAGCCGACAGGACCAACAGCGGGCCGCGGACGACGGTGAGGTCGTTGGCGACGAGAATGGCGGACACGGTGGATCAGTCCACACCGGACAGTGGCCGTTGTCGAACTCCGACAGGGTGAGTCGCGACACCCAGCCCAGCGGGATCGCCCCTCAGAAGTGCCTGGTCCCCAGCCGAATCGCCCTCAGAAGTGCCCAGACCCCAGCGGGCTCGCCCTCAGAAGTGCTTGGCAGCTTCCAGAATGCCGAAGCTGAGCTCTTCCCGGTTCATGCACGGCGTCAACTCGACCCGGGCATCGAGGTCCAGGAACAGCGGCTCGAGAATCGGCGGCATGTTGTGGCTCTCCGTCATGTCGAAGATGACGTATCCGGCCCGCTTGCCGTCCTCGATCGCGAAGTAGGCGGCCTCCGGCTGGATCGTGTCGAACAGGTACTGCAGGGTCTTGGGCAACGTGCCGTCGCGAATGGTCTCGTTGCCACGCTGGACGGGAATGCTGATCTTCATCAGGGTGCGCATGACGCCTCCTTCAACGGTGCTGACTCTCCCAACTCTAGATCGATCCCCGTCGTCGTCCATGGTCATCTCTGACTCATCCCCGGACAGGGGATCAGCCGGCCAGGTGGCCCAAGTCGGAGGCCAGCTCCGACCACGTGCCGGTCGCGGCCAGCTGCCCGTCGACGAGGACGACGACCAGGTCGGCCTGTTGCAGCGCGGCCCGCTTGGAGGTGGCGCCCAGCACGGTCGCGCCCCGGCCGCGGAGGGCCTGCCACAGCTCCACTTCGGTCTTGGCGTCGAGGGCGCTCGAGACGTCGTCGGCGAGCAGCAGCTCGGCACCGGCGTCCAGGGCCCGGGCGAGGGCGAGGCGTTGCACCTGGCCGCCGGAGAGCCGGACCCCGCGGTGCCCGACGAGCGCTCCCGTG
>JANOTZ010000276.1:0-4269 GCA_031416735.1 Frankiales bacterium | reverse complement strand
GCGAGCTCTTCCCGGAGTTCCTCGAGATGTACTTGCCGGTCGCGCAATCGATCCGGTTCGGCCACCCGCTGGCCGTCGAGACGTCGTTCGACCCGCTCCCGGACCTGGACTTCGGGCCGGTCATCCACGCCACGAAGGCGGCTGAGCTGCGGGAGCGGTACGCCGAGGCCGTGGTCGGGGGCGGGATCCCGCTGTACCGCGGAGACGTCGAGGACGGCCGCTTCCTCGACGGGCAGGACACCAGCGCGTACGTCGCACCGGCCGCCGTGCTCGGGCCGCCCACCAACTGGGCGCTGCACCACGCCGAGCCGTTCGGCCCGCTGGACAGCGTCATCATCGTGGACACCGAGTCGGAGCTGCTCGCCGCGATGAACGCCTCCAACGGCTCCCTGGTCGCCTCGGGGGCGACCGACGACGCGGCCTTCGGGGCGCGGGTCGGCGAGCAGCTGCAGGCCTTCAAGGTCGGCATCAACAAGCCGCGCAGCCGGGGTGACCGCGAGGAGGTCTTCGGCGGCAAGGGCGCGTCCTGGAAGGGTGCCTTCGTCGGCGGCGACCTGCTGGTCGACGCCGTCACTGAAGGCCCCGAGGGCGAGCACCTCTACGGCAACTTCCCGACCTACAGCCGCTACCCCGACAAGGTCTGAGCCCAGAAACTCAGGCGGGTACGGCGGTCTGCTCGGGCAACCGGAGGGCCGCACCGTCGACGGCCGGCGCCCAGCCGGGGCCGTGGAACGCGAAGCCGAGCCGGTGGCGCCAGCTTGCCGCCGTACGCAGGTCGCTGAACAGGGCGACGTATTCGTGGGTGGCGACCCGGAGCGGGTTGCGGGTGGTGATGTTCTTGGTCAGCCCGTAGACGACCCGTTCGCCTTCGGGCTCGAAACTGCCGAAGAGCCGGTCCCAGAGGATGAGGACGCCGCCGTAGTTGCGGTCGAGGTACTGCGCCTGCGAGCCGTGGTGCACCCGGTGGTGGGAGGGCGTGTTGAAGACGAACTCGAAGGGCTTCCACATCTTGTCGATCGCCTCGGTGTGGATCCAGAACTGGTAGAGCAGGTTGAACGACCACGACGCCAGCACGATCTCGACCGGCACGCCGACCAGGGCGACGGGGAGGAAGAACAGGACGGTGTATTCGCCGGTCCAGGTTTGGCGCAGGGCGGTCGAGAGGTTGTAGCGCTGCGAGGAGTGGTGCACCACGTGCGAGGCCCAGAGCAGCCGGATCGTGTGGCCGGCGCGGTGGTCCCAGTAGTAGCAGAAGTCGAGGAAGAGCAGCGCGACGAGCCAGGCGGTCCAGCCGTGTCCGAGGTCGAGCGGGGTGAGTCCGGCGGCGATACCGAGGATGACCACCTCGCCGAAACGCCACGCCCCGTTGACGATCATCGACCCGATGCCCATCGCCAGCGAGGTGCGGGTGTCGGACCGGTCGTAGCCGAGCAGCCGGCTCTCCTGCTTCTGGCCGGCGCGCGCGACAGCCATCTCCAGGGCCATCAGCAGCAGGAACCCCGGGATCGCGTAGAGCAGGATCGCATCAGCCATGACACGAGGGTGGCAGATAAAAAGCAGGTTGTCACTATCTTTGGGTGACCAACATCTCCAGGGCGTCGAGGATCGTCTCGCGGGAGGTGTCGAGGACCGCCGCGCCGAGCGAGGCGCCCTGCACCGCGGCGAGGGCCAGCTCCACGAACGAGGCGAATCCCGGTAGAGCGACGAGGGTCGGATCGATGACCTGGACGGCGATCCGCTGCAGGTTGGCGCGATGCGCGGGCTCGATGACCCGCAGTGCGGCGGCCAGGTCCTCGTCGGTGCGGGCCGCGACGTAGAGCTCCATCGCGGCCTGCAGGTCCGGCTGCCGGTAGGTGTCCCACAGCGCTTCGAGGGCCTCGCGGGCGGTCGCCCCCCCGCCGGCGAAGGCCCGCTCGTAGGCGGTCGTCACCCGGCCCAGCAGGTGCGCCGCGGCCTCGGCGAGCAGCGCCCCCTTGGTCGGCCAGTAGCGGAACAGCGCGCCCTGGCTGACCCCGGCGAGCCGGCAGACCTCGGTGGTGGAGGTGCCGGCATACCCGACCGTCACGAGGGCTTCGACGGTCGCGTCGAGGATCTTGGCCTGCGTCGAGGCGCGTCGCTCGGCCTGGGTGCGGGTCACCCGCCGCAGCCTAGGTCCGCCAGGGTGCCGGGCGGCCGTGCAGCCACCACTCGAGTGCCTTGGTCACCCGTGGCAGCGCCAGGTAGGTCATGATCGGCGTCAGCACCACGGTGGTGATCAGGACCCGGAGCGCCACCGGCAGCCCGGTCAGGTGCGGGTTGAGCAGCAGCGCCGCGAGCAGCGACAACGGGAAGAACGCGCTGTAGATGACGAGCGCCTGCTTCCACCGGGGCGGCTGCTTGACGAGCACGTCCACCGAGGTGGGCGCGTCGAACCACCCCTCGATCCCGGTACGGCGCTCGGCACTGGTCTGCGTCATCAGCCCGCGTGCCGACCCGAGCCACCAGGTGCGTTCGGAGGACTCCTCCCAGGTCGCGACGTCGTCCGGTCCGGCGAAGCGGTAGAGCACGTGCCAGTCGGCGGACCCGACCGACGGACGCAGCCAGCCGCCGCCGAGGAAGCCGGGGAACCCCTCGGCCAGGGACAGGCCGGTCTGCAGCCAGGCCAGCACTTCGCGGTCGCGCCCGACCGGTGCGCGGCGGGTGACCGTGGTGGTGACGGGGGAGTTGGTCATCCTCCAGTGTCAGGGCCGCCGGCCCGAGTGTCACGGCCGCCGGCCCGAGTGTCAGGGCCGCCGGCCAGATCCGGGGCGTGGGTTGCCTCACCCCCGCACGGGGTTTCAGCGGGCGCTGGCGAGCCCGAACAGCAGCAGGTCGACCCGGGTGCCGTCCACCTCGACCGCGTCGCTGACCGTGCGCCCGATCGCCGCCACGTCGGCCACCGACCGGGCCCCCTCGGTGCACAACGCCCGCGCCAGGCGACCCTTGGTCCACTTGTTGTCGTGGCTGACGACGGTCCGCTTCCCCTTCTCGTCCCGCAGCACCCGCACGTGCACTGCTCCCGGCACCCGGGCCAGGTTGGCGTAGGCGCCGCTGCGCAGATCGACCACCAACTCCTCGGTGGCCAGCACCGGCTCCAGCACCGGCCGCCACAGGGGAGCGAGACCGCCCAGCGACGGCAGGGTCGTCCCCCCCGACAGCCGGTACGACGGAACGCGGTCGGCCGGTCGCAGCAGACCGAACAGGGCGCTGGCGACGAGCAGTGAGGAGTCGGCCCGCTTTCGCGCCGCGCCCCGCAAGGTCGGGTAGTCCAGGTTGTCGTAGACGATCCCGGTGTAGAGCTCCATCACCGGCAGCGTCGGGGCCTTGAGCAGCAGGACATTCTTTGCCAGCTCTGCCTGCTGCTTGGCAGAAAGACCCAGGGCCTGCTGTAACGCCACCGGCTCGCGGCGGGCCAGTCGGACGAGCTCTTTGACCAGTGTGGTGCGGGTTCGCGTCAGCGCGGGGAAGGACAGGGACGTCAGCTCCAGCGGCGGGCCGTCCGTCCCGGACGCCTTGCCCTCGGAGGGTGGGAGCAGGATCAGCACGCCCGGGACCGTACCCCTGGAGGGGTCTGGGACGATGACCTACCTGATGCAGCAACGGGAAAGCGTGTGACCGACCCAGCGCAAGATGCTCGACACGTCTTCGTCGATCCCTCAGGACAACGCGCGGCGCTGCTCCGCCGAGGGGCCTGGCTGGTCACCGCCCTGTTGCTCCTGTCGGTCGCCTCGCTGGTGTTCGCCCTCATCGCGCCTCCGCAGCTGACGCGGCTGCTCGTGCCTGGCCTCGGGGACCGGCTGCCCGGTGCCGCGGCGCCCCGTCTGCAGAACGGCCCCGACCGGAGCGGCTCCCCGCGCCAGGTGCTGCCGATGCCGACCGCGCTCCCGTCCGCCGAGCCCTCCGCACAGCCGGCCTCGGCCACGCCCTCGCCCACGCCCACGCCCACGCCGGCGCCCCAGGTGCCCCCCCGGGCTCCCGGCTCCCCGACGTCCTCGCCCGCCGCCAGTGCGACGCCGATCAACCGGCCGACCGCGCCCCCGGGACAGAGCAAACCGACGCCCACCGCGGCCCAGCCCACCCCCACCGCGACGTCTCCGGGTCAGGGCAAGCCGACCCGTCGGCCCGCTCAGGCGCGCAGCAAGCCGACGGCGAGTCCCACCCCGTGAAGGCCCGTGCAGCAAGGGTTCTGGTGCGTCGGCCCTCTGCGCACTGGGGCCTGCTCGCCGTACTCCTGCTCTGCCTGATCGCGGC
>JANOTZ010000275.1:0-1851 GCA_031416735.1 Frankiales bacterium | reverse complement strand
TTCATGATCCACGGAACGCGCACAGCGTGAAAATCGCCGCCAGGGGCTGTGCGGGTTCCGTCGATCATGGACAGGGGGAGGAACCGAAGGAGAGGCGGCGCTCCTCAGCCCTCGACCGTGATCAGGAAGTGCCGCTCCCTCATGTCGGCTGGCCCGACTCGGCAGAGCAGGTAGTGGCAACTACCCCGGACGGCGATGACCACAACCCATGCCCGCTCGTGAGCCCACTCGCTCAACCTGGCATCCAGTCTGATCCGAGCGGCGACCGACGCAAACCTGCGGGAGGCGGGGTCAGAGGTACTGGCCGGTGGCGGTGACGCCGGGCTGACCCTCGGCAGGATGCCCCGGGGGCAGGGCCGGCCGGCCGCGGATCTGCTCGAGCTGGACCCTGGCCGCCATCTGCTGGGCGAACAGCGCCGTCTGGATGCCGTGGAACAGCCCCTCGAGCCAGCCGACGAGCTGGGCCTGGGCGATCCGCAGCTCCGCGTCGGACGGCGGGGCGTCGTCGCTGAAGGGCAACGTCAGCCGGTCGAGCTCCTCGCGCAGCTCGGGTGCCAGCCCCTCCTCGAGCTCCTTGATCGAGCTCTGGTGGATCTCGCGCAGGCGCGTCCGGGCCGCGTCGTCGAGCGGAGCGGCCCGGACCTCCTCGAGCAGCTGCTTGACCATCGAGCCGATCCGCATCACCTTCGCGGGCTGCTCCACCATCTCGGCGGGGTTGCGCTCCTCGTCGCCGGTGGCCCGAGGGACGACGACCTGCTGGCCGTCCTCGCCCACCACGACGATGGTCTGCTGGTCTTCGTTGTCGTCACTCATGCCTCCATCCAATCTCATCTCGGGGGTGTGGTCCCATACGCGTCCCACCCCGATCGCTGGAGGCCTTGTGAACCCCGACGTTGCCCGGCAGACCTCGCGGACCCTCGAGCCCGTCCACGCGATGGTCTACTTCGCGCCGGAGGCGCAGGAGGAGTACGCCACCCTCGGGCTCGACTCCGCCCAGAACCGGGCGGTCGGCTACTTCCCGGCCCGGGCGGCGGCGATGGGTGCGGTCACCTGGCCCGTCGTACAGGCGACGTTCTTCAACTTCTCGCCGTTGGCGGTGCAGTTCGGGATGACGGGGGTGTGGGACATCGCGTCCCCCGAGGACGTGCTCGCCGCCCGGCTGCGCGGGGCGGACCGGGCGCTGCGGCGGATCTGCGGTCCGCTGCTCGACGACGTCACCGAAGCGGCCGCACTGGCCCGCGAGGCGGCCGAGGCGTGCACCCCCTTCGGGCGGCCGCTGTATGCCGCGCACGCCGGGCTGCCCTGGCCGGAGGAGCCGCACCTCGCGCTGTGGCACGCGATCACGTTGCTGCGCGAGTTCCGCGGAGACGGCCACATCGCTTGTCTCGTAGGCGTCGGGCTCACGGGTCTGCAGGCGGCCGTGCTGCAGGTGGCGACGGGGGAGACCTGGGACCGCAAGGGCCTGCAGTCGACGCGGGCCTACGGCGACGAGGAGTGGGACGGCGCAGTCGCGGTGCTGGCCGCCGGCGGCTGGCTGGAGGCCGACGGGTCGATGGCCGAGGAAGGCCGCAGCCGGCGCGAGATGATCGAGCACCAGACCGACCTGTTGTCCCTCGCCCCGTGGGAGCGGATCGGTGAGGAGGGCGCTGCCCGGCTGCGGGAGCTCGTCCGCCCCCTGTCGGAAGCCGTGCGGGACGCGGGCACCTTCGGTCCGGTGGGACCAAAGCTCTAACTGACCTGGAGCACGACCTTGCCGATGTGCACCGAGGACTCCACGATCCGGTGCGCCTCGGCGACCTCGGCGAGCGGCAGCACCCGGTCGATCACCGGCTTGACCTCGCCCGCGGCCAC
>JANOTZ010000274.1:0-1760 GCA_031416735.1 Frankiales bacterium | reverse complement strand
GAGCCAGCTGCCCGACATCGACCCGGCCGAGACGGCCGAGTGGCTCGAGTCCCTCGACGGGGTGCTCGACACCGCGGGCCGCGGCAGGGCCCGCTTCCTGATGCTCAAGCTGCTCGAGCGGGCCCGGGAGCGGGCCGTCGGCGTGCCTGCGCTGCGCAGCACCGACTACATCAACACCATCCCGCCGGAGCGCGAGCCATGGTTCCCCGGTGACGAGCACGCCGAGCGCCGCATCCGGGCGTACGTCCGCTGGAACGCCGCGGTCATGGTCAGCCGGGCGAACCGCCCGGAGATCGGGGTCGGCGGGCACATCGCGACCTACGCCTCGGCCGCGTCGTTGTATGAGGTCGGCTTCAACCACTTCTTCCGCGGCAAGGACCACCCCGGCGGCGGCGACCAGGTCTTCTTCCAGGGCCACGCCTCCCCCGGCATCTACGCCCGCGCGTTCCTCGAGGAGCGCCTCACCATGGAGCACCTCGACGGGTTCCGGCAGGAGTCGCGGCCCTTCAGCCTTCCGTCGTACCCGCACCCGCGGTTGATGCCGGACTTCTGGGAGTTCCCGACCGTCAGCATGGGGCTCGGTCCGATCAGCGCCATCTACCAGGCGCGCTTCAACCGCTATCTGCAGCACCGCGGCATCAAGGACACCAGCGACCAGAAGGTGTGGTGCTTCCTCGGCGACGGCGAGATGGACGAGCCCGAGTCCCTCGGCGCCATCGGCGTCGCGGCCCGCGAGGAGCTCGACAACCTGGTGTTCGTCGTCAACTGCAACCTGCAGCGCCTCGACGGACCGGTCCGCGGCAACGGCAAGATCATCCAGGAGCTCGAGTCGTCGTTCCGCGGCGCCGGATGGAACGTCATCAAGGTGGTCTGGGGTCGGCAGTGGGACGAGCTGCTCGCCCGCGACGTCGATGGCGTGCTGGTCAACCAGATGAACACCACCCCCGACGGGCAGTTCCAGACCTACTCGGTCGAGGGCGGCGCCTACACCCGCGAGAAGTTCTTCGGCTCCGACCCCCGGCTGCGCAAGATGGTCGAGCACCTGACCGACGAGCAGATCGCTGGGCTGCCCCGCGGCGGCCACGACTACCGCAAGGTGCACGCCGCCTTCCAGGCCGCCACGAGCACGTCGGCCAGCCGACCGTGATCCTGGCCCACACCGTCAAGGGCTGGACCCTCGGGAAGGACTTCGAGGGCCGCAACTCCACCCACCAGATGAAGAAGCTCACCAAGGCAGAGCTCAAGGAGCTCCGCGACCGGCTGCACATCGACATCAGCGACAAGGCCCTGGAGGGCGAGCTGCCGCCGTACTTCCACCCCGGTCCGCACAGCGCCGAGATCGAGTACATGCTCGAGCGCCGCGCCGCCCTCGGCGGTTCGCTGCCCAAGCGGATCGTCCGCAAGGAGTCGCTCCCGCTGCCGCCGGCTGCGGTCTACGACGAGCTGAAGGCCGGCTCGGGCAAGCAGCCGGTTGCGACCACGATGGCTTTCGTGAGGCTGCTCAAGGACCTCATGAAGGACAAGGGCATCGGGGCCCGCTTCGTGCCCGTCGTCCCCGATGAGGCCCGGACCTTCGGCATGGACGCGATGTTCCCGACGGCGAAGATCTACTCGCCGTTCGGGCAGCGCTACGAGGCGGTCGACCGCGCCCTGCTGCTGTCCTACCAGGAGTCGGTGAAGGGCCAGATCCTGCACGAGGGCATCACCGAGGCCGGGTCGATGGCCTCCACGATCGCCGCCGGCACGGCCTACGCCACCCA
>JANOTZ010000273.1:0-10965 GCA_031416735.1 Frankiales bacterium | reverse complement strand
ACCGAGGTGAAGAGATCCATCACTCAAACCTATATTCCAACACCGACAAAATGGAGGCTCCGCTGACATCTGTGGAAACAACCTGAGTCTGGCCCTACTACCGTCGAGTCGGGCGGTGGATGGGGTCTGAGCAGGGACTCGTGGTTCTGCCCGTCAGCCGGGGGTGTGATCACCGCCGCTCCGTACCCGGGACTGAGCAACCCGGGACTGAGCAACCCGGGACCAACCGGGACCAACTAGCGGTCGGCGCGGTCCGACAGCCGGCGCAGCGACTCCCGATCGTCGGTCATCTGCTGCGGCAGCGCCGCGAACAGTTCCGGGGCGGGGAGGAGCGCCGTCACGGGCCGGGGCATCCGCAGTGTGAGGGTGGTGCCCTCGCCCCGGCGGCTGTCGATGTCGAGCGAGCCTCCGGAGAGCCGGGCGCGTTCACGCAGCAGACCCAGGCCGACGTGCCGTCCGCGGTCCGGCCGGACGGCGGTCGGGTCGAACCCGGGGCCTTCGTCACGGACCTCGGCGTGCACGGAGTCCTCGTCGACCCGCAGCGTCACCACGGCGTCGTCGACGTCGGCGTGCTTGACGACGTTGAGCAGGGCCTCCTGGAAGAAGCGGTAGACGGTCACGGCCGAGGCCAGCGGCAAGGGATACGCCGAGTCGGGCCATTCGACGGTGACGTGCAGCCCGTAGCGGGCGTTCATGTCCAACCGGAGACCGCCGACCGCGGAGGCCAGGTCCCCGTCGTGCAGAGCGGGCGGGCGGGTGCGGGCCATGACGGCCCGGACCTGCTCCTCGGCGTCCTCGACGTAGTCGGTGAGCTTGGCGATCTCGGCCGGCGTCGAGGGTGACGTGGCGAGCAGTGCCCGGGCAATCATGAGGGACTGCGCGACCGTGTCGTGCAGCTCGGCGGCGAGCTGGCCGCGGGCGCCTTCCTCGGCAGCCACCAGACCGGACAGCAGCTCGAAGACGCCGGCGCCGGCGGTCTCGGCGTCGCGCCGGTGCCGCTCCCCCAGCTCGTCGGCGACCCGCACCCGCAGGTGCAGGGCGTCCAGGGTGCGGGCCAGCTCGGCAACCTCGAGCGACGCGCGGGTCACCAGGCGCCGGGACTGGACCGGCATCCCCGGCTGAGCGAGCCGACGTACGGCGTCCCCGTGCAGGGCCCGCAGCGCATCCGCGAGGCGGATCGCCGCGACGACCGCCGAGAGCGCGACGACCAGACCGGCACAGGCACCGGCTGCGAGAGCCTGCGTCTCTCCCGCGTCGAGGCCGCCCTCAGCGCTGAGGAGCACCCCGACGACGAGGACGACCGTCAGGACGCCACCGCCGACGAGCAGGCCGGCCCAGACCGCGAGCGGGAGCCCCGCCCTGGCCTGGGATCTCATCGCAGGACGCCGGTAGTGGTCCAGTCCGCGGCGGGGCGGGCAGGAGCACGACGGCCGTGACCGTTGCTGACGATCAGGTCGGGGTCGGCCGCGAGGGCGATGGCCCCGAGCAGGGAGGCGACGGCCCGCTCGACGAGGTGCAGCTCGTCGACGATGTCATCCACGCCACCGGAGGACTCCGCGAGGCGGGCCAACCGGTCAGCCGACTCGCGCAGGACCGTCAGGGCCGGGGCGGTGGCCGCCCCGAGATCGCCGAGCGCCTTGGCAGCCTGGCCGACGACCTCAACCCGCTCGGTCGCCGATCGGGCCTTGGCGGACAGGTCAGCGACCGACAGCCAGGAGTCGGCCTGACCGACGAGCACCTCAGCGAGGCGGATCTCGCCTCGCCCGAACCCGGCGGAGCCGGCGGGCCGGCGGGCGATGAGGATGGCCTGCGGGTTCTCCGGGTCGCCGAGGACGGCCGAGCACCAGGGGCGACCGTGCTCGATCCCGGCCGCTGCGCCGCGCGCGCCGAGGGCACGGAGCACCCACGGCTCGTCGAAGACGTCCGCGTCCACCCGCAGCCGCTGCGGGATGCAGGTCTCGTCGCCGGCGTACCGAACCGGGCCGTCCGCGGCGAGCAGGAGCATCTCGACGTCCGCGCCACCGAACAGGCGGGCGGCCGCGGTCACGACGACCTGCGCCGAGGTGTGACTCGAACGTCCGGTGGCGCGCTCCTGGCCGGCCGCGAGCTCAGCGAACAGGCGGGCCTCCTGGGTGCGCCGCGTCTGCTGGTCGTAGGAGGTCCACAGCAGCGCGAGCGGGACCAGCAGGCCGAGCAGGCCGAGCGGTGCGGTGACCGCGAGGAACGCCGCGAGCAGACCGATCGAGCTGTTGCCGGCCATGTGCACCGCGGACAGCGGCGCCGAGGTGAGGAGCAGCGGCACCAGCCGACGACGGCTGGTGATGGCGACCGCCATGGCGACCA
This sequence comes from Frankiales bacterium, assembly GCA_031416735.1. Taxonomy (GTDB): domain Bacteria; phylum Actinomycetota; class Actinomycetes; order Mycobacteriales; family SCTD01; genus RYN-111. The sequence continues at coordinate 8,622 of JANOTZ010000273.1, read as the reverse complement.
GGGTGTGGTTGACCACGAAGAAGACGCCGATGCCCGCGATGGCACCCGGAATGCCGCCACCGGCGAGCCCGGCCACCAGCGAGCCCAGGGCGGTCGCGGCGGCGAACATCGCCAGGTTGAACTGCTTCTTGAGCGAGGGCCGGTGCAGTGCGGTCTGGGCCCCGAAGACGCCGAGGACAACGGCCGCGACCGTCCAACTTCCGGTGCCGGCCACCCAGGCGGCGCCCAGCGCGCTCTCCGTGAGCGAGAAGGTCCACGTCTGTCGGCCGAACTGCAGGCTCACGACAGCGAACTCCGACGCCCCTACTGCCAGGGCCAGCAGGGGAAGTGCCCACCAGACCGGCGCGCCCCAGCCGGGGAGCAGCGCAGCGACGAGCGCGACGAGAGCGGCCCCCGCGGCGAGACCGCGGACCTGCCGGGTCGGCGTCATTCGGCGCCTCCCCAGCCCTGTCCGGCCCAGGCCGAGGCGGCCCACGCGGAAGCCCCCCAGGCGGAGGCGGCCCACGCCGACGCTCCCCAGGCGGAGGCTCCCCAGGCGGAGGCGTCGAAGCTGGTCTCCCCGGTCGGGTCGCCGGACCCGTCGAGCGGTTCGCCGTTCTCCCCGGCGCAGAGGGTGGTCGTGGCCTGGACGAGGCCCTGCCCGCCGCGTCGGCCCTTGACGTCGGTGGCAGCGCAGCGCAGCGAGGCCTTGACCTGGATCGGGGTCGCGTCAGGGTGGGCTGCGACCAGGAGGGCCGCAAGGCCGGAGGTGATGGCGGCGGCCTGGCTGGTGCCGGACCCGCGGAACAGCCCGTGTCCGAGGTGCGTGGTGTTCTTGGCCTGGGCGAGCACCGATCCGGGGGGAAGCATCCCGAGGACGTCGACGCCGCTCGCGACCACGTCCGGCTTGACGACGCCCGCCACCGTGTCGCTGCCGCTGAACGGGGCGACCTTGCCGCTGCCGGTGTCGAAGGCGCCCACGGTCAGCGCCCGGGGGTCGAAGCCGGGGTCGCTGACCTTGTTCTTGTCGTTGCCGGCGCTGACGACCACGGCGACTCCGGCCTCACGGACCTGGTCCACCGCGTCGGTGAGGGGGTCGGCGCCGTAGTTCTTGCCGGGCCGGTCCTGCGAGAGTGACAGGTTGACGACGTCCACCTCAGCGGCGTGGCCCACCACCCAGTCCAGCCCGCCGAGGACGTTCGACAGGCTGCTGGTGCCGTCCTGCCTGGCGACCCGCACCACCAGGACGGTCGCGCCGGGCGCGACACCGAGGGCTCTGCCGTTGGTGCCGGGCACCGGACCGCCGGCGATGATGCCGGCCATGAAGGTCCCGTGGCCGTAGCCGTCGAGGAAGGTGCCGTCGGTCTTGACCGGCTTGCCGTCGACGACCCGGGAGGAGTCGACCGCGTCCCGCAGTCGACCGGAGGCCCGGTTGAGCGCCGCCGTGTCGGACACCCCGGTGTCCACGACCGCGACCCGCACGCCCGCACCCGCCGCCGGAGCGCCTGCCGTGCCGCCGAGGCCCTGCGACGCGAAGACGCCGTCGCTGTCGTGCTTGTTCGTGTCGGTGCCGGAGACACGCACGGCCCGGTCGGGGGCCACCCCCCGCACCCCGGGTACGGCGGCGAGGCGGGCCAGTGCGTTCGCGTCACCGCGGACGACCGCCATCTGCAGCGACGGCAGGGAGGTGAGCACCCGCACGCCGGGCGCAGACGCCAGCGTTCCGTCGTACGAGACAACTGCCTGAAGGACAGGAGAGCCCGAGACCACCAGGGCGCTCGTCGCCAACAACGCACCGCACAGACCGCTGACGGCGGAGCGGCGGGCGAGAGCTGGACGGGACAAGACTTGCCTCCTGTATGTGGCGTACGTCCTCACCTCGGCAGCCGAGAGGGCCAACTGCAGCGAAGCGGCCACTTGTCAGCCGAACGGCCTAACGCCTGCCATTAAGCCACTCGGAGCAACTCCGTCCTACAGCCGAGGGTCGGTTGCGCCGAAGCAGACCACGAACGGCGGGTACATCACCGTCATGGAGGACACCTCGTCCGAGGATCCTTCGTTCTGGAGGCGAAGCGTGGAGGAAGCCGTGGCAGCCGGTCTGGAAAGTGCGCTGGACAGCATCCCCGCACAGCTTGCTGGGGAAAACCCCGGCTTCACAGCCATGGTCGTCGACGACCACCCGCTCGTCCGTGAGTCGATGGTCAACCGCCTCAAGATGATGGGCGCCCGCGAGGTCGTCGAGGCCGCGACCATCGGTGAGGCCCGCGCCCGGGCCAACCTGTCCGGTCCCCGCGACCTCTGCGTGCTCGACCTCGGCCTGCCCGACGGCTCCGGCCTCGACCTGCTCGCCGACCTGCGTACCGCCGGCTGGAAGCGCCTGGTCGTGCTGTCCGCCGCCGACGACCCCTACAGCGTCCGGGCCGCCTTCGTAGCCGGCGCGCAGGGCTACCTGCTGAAGTCCGCCTCCCCCGTGGTGGTCGCCGACGGCGTCCGCCGGGTGCTCGACGGCGGCGTCTACGCCGACCCCTCGGTCGCCTCCCTGCTCGCCGCCGGGCTGCGCGGCGGTCCGGTCGAAACCGGCGTCTCCGAGCTCTCCGGCCGCGAGGTCGAGGTGCTCCGCCTGGTCGCTGACGGCCAGTCCAACAAGCAGATCGGCGACGATCTGGGGCTGTCCGCCCTGACCGTGAAGTCCCACCTTGCCCGGATCGCCCGCAAGCTGGGCACCGGCGACCGGGCCGAGATGGTCGCCCTCGCGATGCGCGCCGGCGTCATCCGTTAATTGATTCCTGTACGGCGGGCTGGTGGCCGCGCCGCGCCACCGCGAGGCGGAGCCTCCGCACAGGCTCGTCCGGACGTATCCTCATCCCCGTGACCGAGACCCTGCCGGGTCCTGATGGGGAGGTGGCCGGCGCCGAGACCCCCGAGCCGATCATCGCGCTGCTGACGCCCCGCGAGGGCGTCCCTCCCGTCACCGAGACCGCCGCAGGATTGGCCGAGGTCATCGCGCGCTTCGCGGCCGGCAACGGTCCGGTGGCCGTGGACGCCGAACGAGCTTCGGGCTACCGCTACTCCCAGCGGGCCTACCTCATCCAGCTCCGCCGGGAAGGGTCCGGCAGCGCACTCATCGACCCGATCGGGTGCCCCGACCTGTCGCTGCTCAGCAAGGTGCTGCAGGGCGACGAATGGGTGCTGCACGCGGCCAGCCAGGACATTCCGTGCCTGGCCGAGGTCGGCATGGAGCCCCCTGCGGTGTTCGACACCGAGCTCGCCGGCCGGCTCGCCGGCTTCGAGCGCGTCGGCCTGGGCGCGATGGTCGAGAACGTCCTGGGCTACCGGCTCGAGAAGGGCCACAGCGCCGCCGACTGGTCCACCCGCCCACTCCCCCGCGACTGGCTGGTCTACGCCGCCCTCGACGTGGAGGTGCTGCTCGAGCTGCGCGACGCGCTCGAGGAGGAGCTGCACACCCAGGGGAAGTTGGACTGGGCGCACGAGGAGTTCGAGGCGGTTCGCACCGCCCCCGCCCCGCTCCCCCGCACCGATCCCTGGCGCCGTACCAGCGGGATTCACCGCCTGCGCACCCGTCGCCAGTTGGCGGGCGTCCGCGCGATGTGGGAGGTCCGCGACCAGATGGCCCGGCGACGGGACACCGCTCCCGGCCGGATCCTGCCCGACGCCGCGATCATCAGTGCCGTCACCAGCGCCCCGGCGACGCCGCAGGAGCTCATGGCGCTGCCGGTGTTCGGGGGGCGCAGCACCCGCCGGCACGCCGACACCTGGTGGGGGGCGCTGCAGCGGGCCTCTCAGCTCAGCGACGACCAGCTGCCGCAGCCGCTGCCGGCCGGCGACGGCCCGCCGCTGCCCAACCGCTGGGCCGAGCGCGACCCGATAGCCGCCAAGCGCCTGATCCGGGTGCGCGCCGCCATCGCCGCGCTCGCCGAGGCCAACGCGATGCCCGCGGAGAACCTGGTCGCCCCCGACGCAATCCGCCGGCTCGCCTGGACCCCCCCGGCGACCATCGACACCTCGACCGTCCGTGACGCGCTCCGCGCCCACGGCGCCCGGGCCTGGCAGATCGCCCTGGTGAGCGAGGCGCTCGCCGCCGCCCTGCCCGATCCGCCCGCCCGATCCGATTCGCCGGCCGCTCCTGCCTCGGAGCTGCCTGCTCCGCCCGCCGCCGGGCCGCTCGCTCCGGGTGCCTGACCAGGCCGGTGTGATCGCGCTCGTCCCGGCCTCCCGGGCTGTGGCGCTCGCCGTGATCGGGTACGGCGAGATCCCGGTGCCCCACGTGCCGGACTGGCCCCACGCGGACACCGCGGACGCCCTCCGTCCGCTTGCCGAGCACCCGGACGACACCCCCGACGGGACCTTCCTCATCACCGAGGACGGCGTGGTGGTCGGGGACTGCGGCTGGTTCGGTCCGCCCACCGACGGGGTGGTCGACCTCGGCTACGGACTCGCCCCGTCGGCGCGCGGACGAGGTCTCGGGACCGCCGCCGTCTCACTGCTCCTCGACTGGGTGGCCGACCGAGGCGCCGTACAGGCCAGGGCTGAAGTCCTGCCCGGAAACGCAGCCAGTTTGCGCCTGCTGGCCCGGCTGGGATTCACCGACGTCGGTGAGCACGCTGGGCACCGGGTGCTCGAGCGTGAGGTGCGCCACAACCGTTGACCCCTCCCCGCCAGGTGTGGTGAGGTTGCCTTAAGTTGTTGGCGACCGAAGGGCTCCCTGTGTTCTCCCTCCCCACCTTCCTCATCGGCCTGCGCGAGGGCCTCGAGGCCTCCCTCATCGTGGGGATCCTCGTCGCCTACCTGGTGCGCGCGGGCCGTCGGGACGCGCTCCGTGCGCTGTGGACCGGCGTCGCGGTGGCGATCGTCATGAGCCTCGCCTTCGGCGCGGTGCTGCAGTTCACCAGCGCCACCATGTCGTTCAAGGCACAGGAGCGCTTCGGTGGCTTCGCCTCGCTCGTCGCCGTCGGGTTCGTGACCTGGATGGTCTTCTGGATGCGGCGCACCGCGCGCTTCCTCAAGACCGAGCTGCACGGCCGGTTGGACACCGCCCTGGCCATCGGCCCGCTGGCCCTCGCCGTCACCGGGTTCGTGGCGGTCGGCCGGGAAGGCCTGGAGACCGCCCTGTTCCTCTGGTCGGCGATCCAGTCCACCCAGCAGCCGGTCGTGTCCTCCACCAGCGCCTTCGGCGGCCTGCTCGTCGCGGTCGGGCTGGGCTACGCCTTCTACAAGGGGGCGCTCAACCTCAACCTCAAGACCTTCTTCACCTGGACCGGTGCGGCCCTCGTCATCGTCGCCGCCGGGGTGTTCTCCTACGGCATCCACGACCTGCAGGAGGCCGGCACCCTGCCGGGGCTCACCTCCCTCGCCTTCGACGTCAGCGGCACGATCCCCCCGTCGTCCTGGTACGGCACGCTGCTCAAGGGCATCTTCAACTTCCAGCCCGCGAGCACCGTGCTGCAGACCGCCGGCTGGGTGCTGTACGCCGTGCCGGTGCTCTATCTGTTCCTTCGGCCCTCCAAGGCCCCTGCTCCGGCGACTGCGCCGAAGCAGACCGTCTCCGTCTGACCCCCCGCCTCACCTCTGAAGGGTTCTTCCGCCATGCCCGCACGCCCCGCACTCGTCCTCACCGCCCTGGCCCTGTCGCTGACCGCCTGCGGCTCCTCGGACTCCTCCGACGCCATTGCCGTCAAGGCGGGTGACTCCACCTGTGAGGTGGCCACCACCTCCTTCGCACCTGGCAAGATCAACTTCGCCGTCGAGAACGTCGGCAAGGACGTGACCGAGGTGTACGTCTACGCGGCGTCCTCCCGCGGTGCCTTCGACAAGGTCGTCGGCGAGGTCGAGAACATCGCTCCCGGTGCCGCACGTGACTTCGTGGTCACCGTGGCCGGCGGCGACTACGAGGTCGCCTGCAAGCCCGGGCAGAAGGGCGCCGGCATCCGCACCAAGATCTCGGTCTCCGGGGCGACCGCGACGAGCGAGGCGAAGTACGACCGTGAGGTCGAGTTCAGCGCCACCAGCTTCTCCTTCACCGGGCTGTCGGGCTTCACCGCCAAGGCCGGCGAGAAGATCGAGTTCAAGATGAAGAACCTCAGCACCGACCACGAGCACGAGTTCGAGGTGTTCGGTCCCGACGGCAAGGTGATCGGCGAGGTCGGCCCGACCGCTCCCGGCGCCGAGGGTGAGGTCATCCTCGAGCTGGCCGTCGCCGGCACCTACACCTACGTGTGCGGCATCGGCGACCACGAGGCGAAGGGCATGAAGGGCTCGTTCACCGTCGCGTGAGCGACTGCATGTGACCGTCGCGTGAGCGACTGCATGCCTCTCAATGAACGGACGCGGAAGGGGCGTCTCGCCCCAGTGGGAGACCCCTTCCGGTTCCGTTCACGTGCCTGGTTGGTCAGGTCTTGAGGGCGAAGGCGTCTTTCCAGACCGGCTCGTAGCCAGCGGCCTCGAGCATGGCGGCCACCTCGGCCGGGGAGCGCTCGTCGCTGATCGCGAACTGCTCCTGCGCCTCCCCCGGGTGCAGGTAGCCGCCGGGCTCGGTCGAGCTGCCGGCGCTCATCGTGGTCACCGCGATGCGGACGAGGCCGTCCCGCAGCACGGCCGGCTCGCGGGTCGACAGCACGATGCCGACCTCAGGTGCGACGAGCCGGAGCGCCGACATCGCCTGGACGTACTCCGCGTCGGTGACCGGCACGAGCGGTTGGAAGCCCGAGGCCGACGGCTTGATGCGCGGCAACGAGACCGTCACCTCGGTCCGCCAGTAGTTGCGCTGCAGCCACAGTGCGTGCTCCGCAACAGCCTGTACGTCGGCACGCCAGTCCTGCGACAGGCCGAGCAGCGCCCCGATGCCGAGCCGCCGGACGCCCGCCTCGGCGGCCCGCTCGGTGGAGGCGAGCCGCCGGTCGTAGTCGCGCTTCCACCCGGCGGTGTGCACCTCGGCGTAGCGGGCGCGGTCGTAGGTCTCCTGGTAGTGCACGACCCCCTCGAGCCCCGCCTCGACAAGCCGGGCGTAGGTGTCGTCCGACCAGGTCTGCGTCTCGATGCTGAGCGAGGGAACGACCGGTCGCAACGCCTCGATGCACTGCACGAGATAGTCGCTGCTGACCTCGAGGCGGTGCTCGCCGCTGACCAGCAGCAGGTGCCGAAATCCTTGCTGCACAAGGGATTGCGCCTCGTCCACGACCTGCTCGACCGTCAGCGTGCGCCGGACGACGTCCAGGTGCTTGGAGAAGCCGCAGTAGGTGCAGGACGACAGGCACGCGTTGCTGACATAGAGCGGCGCGAACAGCCGCACCGCGCGCCCGAAGCGCTGCAGCGTCACGTCCCGAGCCTGTTGCGCCATCGCTTCGAGGTACGGCGCAGCCGCCGGGCTGAGCAGGGCCGGCAGGCCGGCCAGGGAGGGGCGGGCCAGGGCGGCCTCGACGTCGGCAGCGGACCCGCCGGTGGCAGGTGGCGGGAGCTGCGCGAGGTGGGCGGCGAACCGGCCGGGAGGCTGGCTCATCGGAGGAACCCGGTGAGCGGGCTCATTCCAGGAACCCGGTGAAAGAGCTCATGCCAGGAACCCGGTGAGGGGGCTGCTGGCTTCGGCGGTGTCGAGGACGGCGCCGCGGCCGGCCAGGAAGCCCAAGCGACCGGCCTCGGTGGCGAGCGCGAAGGCCCGGGCCATCAGCACCGGGTCGTGGGCCACCGCGATCGCGGTGTTCACCAGCACCGCGTCGGCGCCGATCTCCATCGCCTCGGCGGCATCGGACGGCACCCCCAACCCGGCATCGACCACGACCGGCACGCCGGCCTGCGCGACGATCACCTCGATGGCGTCCCGGGTCCGGAGCCCCCGGTTGCTGCCGATCCAGGCGCCGAGGGGCATCACGGTCGCGCAGCCGGCCTCTTCGAGATAGCGGCACAGCACCGGGTCGGCGGAGCAGTAGGGCAGCACCGCGAAGCCTTCGGCGACCAGCCGTTCGGCGGCCCGCAACGTCCCGATCGGGTCGGGGGCGAGGGTGCGCGGGTCGGGGGTGACCTCGAGCTTGACCAGCTCGGCGCCGGTCGCGGCCCGACCGAGCCGGGCCAGCCGCACGGCCTCGTCGGCGTCGACCGCCCCGGAGGTGTTGGGCAGCAGGGTCATGGCCGGCGGGACGAAGTCGAGCACGTCCCCGTCGCCGATCCGCGAGAGGTCGACCCGGCGCAGCGCCACGGTGACGATCTCGGCGCCGGAGGCGAGCAGCGCCTCACGCATCACCGCATGCGACCGGAACTTGCCGGTGCCGACGAGCAGTCGGCTGGTGAACGAGCGACCCGCGATCAGCAACGGACCGGCCAGCGGACCGGCCAGCGGACTTGGCAGCGGACTTGGCAACGGACTGACGATGGGCTCCATCTGCGACTCCCCACGCGGGCATGACCCCGATCGGGTGGTGCGGGTCGCGGCGGTGACGCCCTCGCAGGCGACGTGGCCGACCTCTCAGCTCGCCTCCGCGAGCTCCCCGGTCTGACGCCTCGACTGTAGTGCGCGGCCAGCCTTGCGCCGTACCCGGCCTCGGGGGGTGAGTCCCACCAGTCACTCTTGCCACACCAGTCCCAGCCGTCTAATGTCGATATGGGGACCCACCAAGCAAGGACAGAGCTCCATGA
>JANOTZ010000272.1:0-2848 GCA_031416735.1 Frankiales bacterium | reverse complement strand
AGACCTCCGACTTCCCCACCTCCTCCTCCTCGCACCCGCCCTCCACGCCGCCCACGCCCCCCACGACCCCCACGCCCACCCCCCCCCCGACGCCCACGCCGGCGCCGACCAGCCCCCCCACCGCGGGCATCACCCCGTTCGGCCCCGCGTTCGTCCTCGCGCCCACGACCGTCGTGCGGTGGTCCGGCGCCGATGCCGGCACCGGCGTCGCTTCCTATGACGTGCGCTACCAGGTCACCGGCGCGCAGGGCCAGGTCGGTGCGTGGGTCCAGCCGTCGACGTGGCAGCAGACGACCCGGACCGCAGCCACCAGCCCGACCCTGTTGCCGGGACGCACCACCTGCTTCCAGGTGCGCGCCCGCGATGGAGCCGGCAACACCTCGTCCTGGTCGGTCTCGCGTTGCGTCGCCCGGCCCCTCGACGACCCGGCGCTCACCGCCGCGGGCCGCTGGTCGCGCGTCAGCGGCAGCGCGCTCTACGGCGGCAGCTCCCTTCGGAGCACCTCACTCGGCGCGACTGCGACCCTGTCGTCGGCGCAGGTGCGCCGGGTCGGTGTCGTCGCGACCACCTGCCCCACCTGCGGCACCCTCGGTCTGTACGTCGGAAGCCAGCTCATCGGCAAGCTGAGCCTCGCCTCGCCGACCACGGGACATCGCCGGGTGCTCGCGCTCCCGCCCTTCGCGCGTCGCACCGGTGCCGTGACGGTCCGGGTCCTGAGCTCGGGCCGGCTCGTCTCCGTCGACGGGCTCCTGCTCTCATCCGTCTGACCCAGCTAGGGGCGGACGCGGACGTCGAGGCGCTTGACCATCCCGACCGTGCTGGGTGCGCCGCCGACCTGCAGGCGGGCGGTGCGGTTGCCGGACTGGGCGCCCCGCCACGCCAGGTGGATGCCGCCATGGCTGTCGGTGGTGCCGCTGTCCACGACGGTCCACCGGTCGCCGAGCAGCACGAGGAGCCGGATGACGCGCGGCTCGGTCGGCCGCACCGCGGCCGCCACGTTCCACGTCCCGCCGGTCGCCACCTCGCCCACGGCCGACGTCGTGAGTGCCGGACGGACCGCCCGCAGGACCTCCGGGGTGTTGCGAGCGGCGTACCCGTTGCTGCCGGGGTAGACGGCCCGCAGCACCTGGTTGCCGGTGGCCGAGGAGCTCCAGCTCCACCGGCCGTCCGAGCCGGTGGTGACCGTGACGAGGGTGTTCCAGACGGCGTTGACGCGCTGCTGCACCTGCACCCGCATCCCGGGCAGGGCCGTGCCGTTGGTCAGCAGTCGGCCGGTGGCCGTGATCGGCGGCCCGAACGCCGTACCCGTGCCGGGAGAGATCGACAGCGTGGTGGGACCGAGCGGCCGGACGGCGTTGCTGTTGGCCTCCGCGCCGACGCCCTTGGCCGTGATCGCCTGAAGCGTCGCGGTGTAGACCCGCATCGGGTCCAGGCCCGTGACCACCGCCATGGTGCCGGTCGCCGGGAAGTTCACGACCCGCCCGTCGCTGAAGGTCGCCCGCCAGCTGGTCGTCCTCGAGCCACCATCGTTGCCGGGGAGCCAGCGCAGGGTGAGGGTGCCGCGGCTGCGGGCGGTGAGGGAGAACCCGTAGGGGGCGGCCGCGGGCTCGGACGGCCACGGCGTCGGCAGTCGGCCGTCGACGAAGGTGGCGAGCTCGGTGGGGGTGCCCTGGAACAGGTTGGTGTCCACGGCCGCGGCGATGCCGGGATAGCTGCCGCTGGGGCTGTCCTGCCAGATCGTGTAGTCGTGCCAGCCGCCGTTGACCGGCTGCGCGACCGGGCCTCGGTAGGTGGCGATCCAGAGCCGGGCGTTGTGCAGCGCCGGGCCGTAGACGACGTGGTCGAGGAAGTAGGGGCCGCTGTAGAGCACCGGGGTCCGGCCGGTGCGGGCGCGTACCTCGTCGAGCCAGAGCTGGGCCCAGGCCGTGAGGTCGCCGCGGGACAGGCCGCCGCTGGCCTCCAGATCGAGGGCCGGCGGGAGGGAGAGGGTGCGGCGCTGGTCGCCGATCCGGCGCAGGAAGAAGTTGGCCTGGTCGATCGCGGTCGACAGCGGCAGCGCCGGGCGGGCGAAGGCGTAGGCACCGGCGGCGAGGCCCGCCGAGCGGGCCCGCGCGACATCGTCGGCGTAGTACGGGTTGGTGTAGGTGGTGCCCTCCGTGGCCTTCACGTAGGCGAACGACGCGCCCGCGTTGCGGACCTGGCGCCAGTCGATCTTGGCGCCGTTCGGGTGCTGGTAGCGCGCGACGTCGATGCCGCGCGGCTGCCCGTCGGCGGCCTGAGCCGGGGCCGGGAGCAGGGGGAGAAGGAGCAGAGCGAGCAGGGGCAGGGCGCGGCGCATCAGAGTCCAGGCGTGTGGGGGGAAGGTGTGGGTTCAAGGGTGCAAGAAGATCTGCCTGCCAGAAACCGTTTGCCGGGTGACGACGCAAGGTCTGGCGGTCAGGTAAGGGCAGAGGCGGTTGTGACACCCACAGGGGTACGGCGGGAACTCGGGTAGCCGCACTGTTCCGTCCGCGTTGCAGCAGGAGCAGCGTGCGCACGGTCAGCCGTCTGCCCACCGATCAGCGATCGAGGTCCACATGCGCCGTCTTGCGCTCCCGCTGCTCCTGCTCGCCAGCCTGCTCGCCGTACCCACTGCTCCTGCCGGCGCTGCCGGGACCACGGTGCTCGAGGCGACGTACACGTCCGTCCTCAACGGCTGGGCGAAGGTCGAGCGCTACCGCGACACCGATGCCGCGTTCCCCCAGGAGGCCTATCCGCCTGACGGGCGGGGCAACCAGGAGGGGCAGCGGTTGACGCGTACGGGCGAACAGTCCGGTACGCAGGCGTAGATGGCAAGGCAATCGCCGCA
>JANOTZ010000271.1:0-9441 GCA_031416735.1 Frankiales bacterium | reverse complement strand
GCGGCGGTCGACTACAGCGGATCGTCTGTTACCTGTTCGTTGCTGCGGGAGCTCGATGCGGCGCGTCCGCGGCCTGCGGTCGATCCGCTCGACGTCTCAGCGGAGCACCGCATGCGTCGTATCAGCCTGCTCGTCCCCCTGCTGCTCGCCGGCACCTTCCTCGTCGCACCGGTGCCGAGCGCTACAGCGGCCGGAACCACGGTCCTCGAGGCGACCTACACCTCGGTCCTCAACGGCTGGGCCAAGGTCGAGCGCTACCGCGACACCGACGCGAGCTTCCCGCAGGAGGCGTATCCGCCGGACGGGCGCGGCAACCAGGAGGGCCAGCGGCTGACGTTCTTCAACAACGTGCTGCAGCCGAAGTCCGACACGTTCCTGCTCTACCACGCACCGGGCTGGCAGACCGGGGCCAAGGAGACCCCGGTGCTGCTGGTGCACGGGGCCAACGACAACGCCGACCGTGAGTGGGCCAATCCGAACGAGACCCCCAGCGGATGCGGGCAGACCTCCTGCCCCACAACGGGTCTGATGCAGTACCTCAACAGCGCCGGCTACAAGGTCTTCGCGATCGGGTTTCCGCACAAGCAGGGCGACAACCTGGTGCAGGCGCAGCTCGTCAGCGACGCGATAAGCGTCATCAAGGCCAAGCTTGGCGTCGCCAAGGTCGACCTGGTCGGGTGGAGCAAGGGCGGCTTCCCGGCCCGGGCCTATGTGTCGTCGGTGAAGCCGACCTGGGGTCGGATCTACCAGGGTGACGTCCGCAAGCTGGTCCTCATCGGCAACGCCAACAAGGGCCTGGACTACGCCTGGCGGCACGGCGCCCCGGGCGCGATCCTCATCTACCCCGAGTGCGGTGGTGCGCTGAACGGGCCGGCGTCGGTGACGAGCTACGTCTGTTACGGCGTCACCTACAGCCACCCGGAGCTGTCCTACACGGGCACAGGGACCAGCAACACCTTCCCCGGGCAGCGCCAGATGCTGAAGCGGTGGGACGCGACCTACGCCCTCGATAGCGCAGCCCAGGACTGGTACACCGTCTACCACGGTGGCTGGGGCGTGACCTCCTACAGCCCAGGCATCGCGGCCGCGATCACGCAGGGCTCGATCGTCGACACGATCCGGACCGCGGGGGTGCCGGCGGGGGTGTCGACGTACCTGCTGTGTGGTGGCGCGGCGAACCTGCCGTTCGTCTACAACGAGAACACCGGGCCGTCGGACGGGCTGGTGTTCCGGGCCTCGTGCGAGGACACCGGCGGGATCGGTGCGGTGGGCGGCGTCACCACCGTGACGACGCACAACCACCTGCAGCTGGGCTGGGGGAGCACCGAGTCGGCGCAGATCGTGACCTGGCTGGGCTGACGGCACATCGATGTCGTGCCGGCGCTGAGCTGAGCCTTACCCCCGTTTGGGGATCTCACAAGAAAGTGTTGTGAGATTTACCGAGTCCCTGTGCAGGTGACCAGCCTTGCTGTGGCGTACTTCACAGCAACAGCCAGCGAGCAACGTCGCTGCGACGCAGGGGAGCCCCGAATGGCACGTCGTACCTCCACCCAGCTGGTGGGGAGCCTGCTCTGTGCAGGCATCCTCGCCGCCTGCTCGTCGGCCCCCGCGCCGGCGAGCCTCACCCAGAACGACGGCACCACGGGGGGCCTCACCACCGGCGGCTCCACCACCTCGGGGACAGGCAGCGCCGCACCCACCTCCGCGGCACCACGCACGGCGGCCGGCAGCACGGGTACGGCGGGGACGAGCGGCGGCACGACCGGCGGCACCAGCGGGAGAGTGCCCGGCGGCGGCAGCGGCACGACAGGCGGCGCCACCGGCGGGTCCACGGGCAGCGCCGGGGGAGGGACGACCGGCAGCGTCCAGGCGCCGCGCAGCACCCTGTTCACCGCGGCCGAGGACACCATCGGGATCACCGACACGACCATCACCATGTGCGCGCACGCGGCGCTCACCTATGGCGCTGCCTTCAACACCACCAAGGAGGACTTCAACGTCTTCTGGCAGTCGGTGAGCGAGGAGAAGGGCGGGGTCTTCGGGCGCAAGGTCGAGGTGACCTACGAGAACGACAACTACGACCCGAACACCGCCGTCGAGGCGGCGACGACCTGCAAGAGCCGCAACCCCTTCATGCTCCTGGGCGGCATCGGCTTCGACCAGATCCCGACCGTCCGCAACTGGGCCGAGACCAACCACATGCTCTACCTGCACCACACGGCGACGGTGAAGGGCAGCGCCGGGCTGAAGTACTCCTTCACCGAGCTGCCCAGCGTCGAGCGGATGGGTGAGGGCTTCGGCCAGCTGTACCTCTCGAAGTTCAAGGGCAAGAAGGTCGGCATCGTCGAGCGGGACAGCGCCAACTGGAAGCCTGGCGCCGACAACTTCAAGGCGCTGCTGGCGGCCGCGGGCACCAAGGAGGTGGCCGACAACAAGGTCCCGGACAAGAAGCACAACTACACCCAGGACATCCTGGACATGAAGAACGCCGGCGCCGAGGTGGTCTTCCTGTGGGAGAACGCCCTCAACTCCACCGAGTTCATCACCCAGGCCAAGCGGCAGAACTACAGCCCGCACTACCTGATGTTCCCCTTCAACCTCACCAGCCAGACGCTCGCCGGCGACGCCATGAGCCCGCAGCTCGACGGCGTCGCGATGTATCCGGCCTACTCCAACGGTGACTACACCGGGAGCTTCGCGAGCTACGCCGACGATGTGAAGGAGTTCGAGCGGCAGTACGCCAAGTACCGCTCCGGGGTCGACCTGAAGGGGGCCGGCGGCGACCTGCTGTTCCTCAACTGGACGGCCCAGAAGGCGCTCTACGCGCAGCTGCTCGCGTGCGGGAAGAACTGCACCCGCAACCGCTTCGTCGACACCCTGCAGGGCTACAACGCCAAGCCGACGAGCAGCGCCTGCGTCATCGACTTCACCAAGGGCGACGGGCACCACGGCGCGGAGCGACTGAACTTCATGCAGACCTACAACGCGCCGTCCGGCAAGGTCAACTGGCGCAACACCACCGCCTGCGTCGGGCGTCCCTGATGGCCCAGGTCATCGTCCTCGGGCTGATCGCCGGAGGGATCTACGCGCTGTTCGCGGTCGGCATCGTGATGGTCTACCGGGGCAGTGGTGTCCTCAACTTCGCCCAGGGCGAGATCGGCACGGCCGCCCTGTTCGTCGCCGCCATGGTGGTGACGCACGCCGGCCTGCCGTGGGCCGTCGGGGCGATCGCCGCCCTGGTCTTCGCCATCGCCATGGGAGCCGGTTTCGAGTTCCTCGTGGTCCGCCGGATGCTGTCCTCGGACCCGGTGTCCACGGCGGTCGCCTCGGTGGGCCTGACGCTGACCATCATCTCGGCGGAGTTCCTGCTCTTCGGTGAGACCGGGGAGAAGCTGGCCAACCCGTTCAACGGCGGCGCGGAGATCGCCGGCGTGATCGTCTACCCGCACCAGGTGCTCGCGGTGGTCGTGGCCCTCGCGGTCGGCTTCGGGCTGCAGAGCCTGCTCCGCCGTACCGACTTCGGACTGGGCATCCTCGCCGCCGCGCAGGACCCGGACGCGGTCCGGCTCGTCGGCGTCCCGCTGTCGCGGGTGTCGCTCGTGGTGTGGGGGCTCGGTGGCGCGCTGTCCGGTCTCGCGGCGCTGCTCGTGCAGCCCACCGTCGGTCTCATCACGCCCGGCTTCGCGAGCGAGTTCTTCGTCTTCGGCCTGGCGGCGGCGGTGATCGGCGGGCTGACGTCGCTGCCCGGCGCGGTCATCGGCGCCCTCGCCCTGGGCCTGCTCGAGGCGGCCGAGCAGCGTTACGTCTCCCTCGACCTGCCCGGCGAGCGCTACCTGTTGCTGCTCGCCGTCGTCCTCATCGCCTTGCTGGGCAGGGCTTTTGCCCCCGAGCTCAAGAAGCGCTTCGCGCCCGTCCCCCAGGAGGTGACCGCGTGACCGCCTCCACCCTGACCCTGCCGCGCCGGGTCTCGCTGCCCATGCCCGGCATGGTGGTCGCCCTCGTTCTGGTGGCGGTCCTGCCGCCGATCCTCGGACGCACCGCCCTGCTCTCCGACGTGAACGCCCTGCGGCTGTGCTCGGCCTCAGCCTTCGCCATCGCTGGGCTGTCCCTCAACATGCTCACCGGCTACGCCGGTCAGATCTCCCTCGGGCAGTACGCCTTCGTCGGGGTCGGTGCCTTCACGACCGGCATCGTCACGGGCGTCAACGACCTGCGGTTGCCCTGGCTCGCTGGGCTGGCCGCCTCCGCGGTGATGGGCGGCGTCATCGCCTTCGTGGTCGGCCTGCCCGCACTGCGGCTGCGCGGTCTCTACCTCGCGGTCGTGACGATCGGGGTGGCCTACGCCGCCTACCAGTCGGTGTTCCGCATCGACGCGATCGGCGGCGGGTCCGCGGGCAAGACCGTGCCCCGGCCCTACTTCGGCGCCCAGGCGATCGCTGCCAACGCCGACTTCCTGGCGGTGGCCCTGGTCGTGCTCGTCCTGGTGTGGCAGGTCGACGTCAACCTCAGCCGCTCCCGGGTCGGCCGCGCCTTCCAGGCCGTCAAGGCCGACGAGGGTGTCGCGGCGTCGTTCGGCATCGACGTGGCGCGGACCAAGCTGCTGGCCTTCACGCTGTCCGGGGCGATGGCCGGGGTGGCCGGCTCCATCCTCGGCACCGCCTACGGCACGGTGACCGGCACCGTCTTCCGCTACGAGCAGTCCCTGCTGCTCGTGGTCGTGGTCGTCATCGGCGGGCTCGGCAGCCGCGCCGGAGTCGTCGGCGCCGCGTTCTTCGCGACCCTCCTGCCGAGCACGCTCATCGCGGTGTTCGGCACCGGCATCCGCGGCTTCGACCTGGTCCTCAACGGCCTGCTGCTGATGTACACGATCAGCCGCCACCCCACCGGCCTCGCGGGCGCGATGCGGGAGGCACGCGACAAGCGCCTGCAGCGCAAGGGCGGACTGCCGCCGCTGCCCCCGACGCGTCCCTCCCTGCCCTCCCTCGGTCGGCTGTCGGCCGCTCCGATCCCTCGCAAAGCCAGGCGGGGTACGGCGGTGCTGCAGGTCTCCGGTGTCAGTGTGCGCTTCGGTGGGCTGCAGGCCGTCGACAACGCCGCGCTGCGGGTGGACCGGGGCACCATCGTCGGACTGATGGGCCCCAACGGTGCGGGCAAGACCACGCTGTTCAACGCCGTGACAGGAGCGCTCACCCCGGACACCGGGCGGGTGCAGTTCCTCGGTGAGGACATCAGTGAGCTCCCCGCCCACCTGAGGGCGGCGCGGGGGATGGGGCGCACCTTCCAGCTCATCGGGCTGGCCAAGCAGCTCTCGGTCTACGAGAACCTGCTGATGGCCCAGCACCTCGGTGCGCCGTACTCCGTCGCCAGCGCGTTGACCGCGATCGGCGCCAGCCGGCACTACGAGCGGGAGCTACGCGAACGGGCCGGGCAGACCCTCGACGGCCTGGGCTTCGGCAGATACCGCGACACCCCGGTCGGCCGGCTGTCCCACGGCCAGCAGCGCATCGTGGAGATCGGGTGCTGCCTGATCACCAGCCCGGAGCTGGTGATGCTCGACGAGCCCAGCGCCGGGATGAGCCCGGCTGCGGCCGAGGACCTGGCGGCGACGCTGATCGCCATCCGTGACCAGCTCGGTCGCACCGTGCTCCTCATCGAGCACAACGTGCCGCTGGTCCTCGGCGTCGCCGACGAGCTCTACGTCATGGACGCCGGTCAGGTCATTGCCGACGGCGAGCCGATCGAGGTGGTCACCCGCCCCGAGGTGGTCACGGCCTACCTGGGACAGGCGGTCAGCCGATGATGCTGGAGCTGGTCGACGTGACCGCGGGCTTCGGTCCCCTGACGGTGCTGCACGGCATCACGCTGTCGGTCGAGGAAGGCTCGATCGCGGGCATCTTCGGTCTCAACGGCGCCGGCAAGTCGGTGACCATGAAGACGGTCGCCGGGACGGTCGCGGCCCGCACCGGCCAGGTGCTCTTCGAGGGTCAGGACATCAAGCGCCTGTCGCCCGAGAAGCGGGTGGCGATGGGGATGGGGCACGTGCCCCAGGGGCGGCAGGTCTTCCCCCTCCTCACCGTCGAGGAGAACCTCCGCCTCGGGGCCTACACCCTGCGGCGCAAGGACAAGAAGCGCTACGGACCTGCCCTGGACAGCGTCTTCGACCGCTTCCCGGTCCTGAAGGACCGCCGGGGCCAGCTGGCCGGCACCATGTCCGGCGGGCAGCAGGCCTCGCTGTCGGTGGCCCGCGCGCTGATCAACGAGCCGCGGCTCATCCTGGTCGACGAGCCGTCCGCGGGGCTGTCACCGGTGGCCCAGCTCGAGCTGCGCGAGGTGCTGCAGGTCGTCAAGGAGAGCGGCGTCACGATGGTGCTCGTCGAGCAGAACATCGCCTTCGGGCTGTCGCTGGTCGACACCGCCAACCTGCTGCAGACCGGCACGGTCGTGCACAGCGGTCCGGTCGCCGAGCTCGACGACGAGACGCTTGCCACGCACCTCGGCATCGGCCGGGTGCTGGCCGGTGCTACCGGCTCGGCATTGTCCAAGCGCAAGGGGGCCTAGGTGTTCGTCGAACGCCCCGACGGCGCGCAGATCGCCTGGCAGTCAACGGGATCCGGTCCCGCGGTGCTGCTCATCATGGGGCTCGCCTACCCGGCGGCGGCCTGGCACCGGCAGGTGCCCGCCCTGGCCCGGCACCACCGGGTCCTCACCGTCGACAACCGGGGTGCCGGCGACACCGGTGACGTGACCGGTGCGCCGTACACCGTGGAGACGATGGCGCAGGACTGCCTCGCGGTGCTCGACGCGGCGCGGGAGGAGCAGGCGCACATCGTCGGCATCTCGATGGGCGGGCTGATGGCCCAGGAGATCGCGCTGACCCACCCGGAGCGGGTGTTCTCCCTGGCCCTGCTGGCGACCCACTCGGGGATGGCCCACGGCGTGTGGCCGGAGGATGTCATCACCTTCCTGCAGAGTCGGGCGACGATGACACCGGAGCAGAGCCGTGAGGCCTCGATCCCTTACAACTACGCGGTTTCCACGCCACGCACGGTCATCGAGCAGGACTGGGCGGTGCGCGCTGCGGGCACGGCCGGACCGGTCGGCTACGCGGCCCAGGGCGGCACCGCGCTCTGGTCGGGGTTCGACCGGCTGGCGGAAATGACCGTCCGTACCGTGGTGGTGAACGGCCAGGAGGACCGGCTCGTCGTCCCCGCCAACGCGGAGAAGATCGCCGTCGCGATCCCGGACGCGAAGCTGATCCTCATTCCTGGGGCCAACCATGTCCTCACCAGCGACCAGCCCGAGACGGTCAACCAGCTGCTGCTCGACTGGTTCGCGGCATGATCCCCCAGGGAGCCGGACCCGCGCGGCTGCGGGCAGTGCGCAGCGACGGCGTCGCGGCGCTCGCCGAGCGCGTCCTCGCCGAGCTCGACTCGGTCGTCGCCCGGATGGGCGAGGCCTACCGCGAGGAGATCCCCGAATACGCCGCGCTCTCCTCAGGCCAGCTGGAGGTCGAGGTGCTGCCGGTGTCCCGGCGGCTGGTCACGACGTTCCTGGCCTGTGTCGTCGAGGGCCGCTCGCTCACCCCCCGCGAGCTCGAGGTCTTCGAGCTGTCCGGCCGGCAGCGGCTGATGATGGGGATGCCGCTCGAGTCGGTGTTGCACGCCTACCGGATCGCTGGGCGCGAGACCTGGACGGCGCTGTGCGACAACGTCTCAGCGGCTGAGGCGGTGCTGCTCGGCGACCTCGGCGCTCGGTGGATGGACATCGTCGACCGCACGTCCTCGGCGCTGGCCCAGGCCTACCTCGCGGCCTCGCACGAGCGGCTGCGGCACGTCGACGCCCGGCGCCGCGAGCTCGTCGAGGCGCTGCTCACGGCCACCGACCCGTCCGAGGTCGCATCGGTCTCGCTGCGGTTCTCGACCGTCCTGGCCCCCGCCTACGTCCCGGTGCTCGTCGCCGGTCAGGGGGCGGCAGCGGGGATAGACGTGCTGCTCGCCGACGCCCCGCCAGGGACGCTCGGCGGGCACCGCGGTGACCGCGTTCTGCTGCTGGTGCCGCACCGGGTCGATGCCCTGCGCCGCCGCGAAGGTCACCTCACCTGCTGGGGTCGTCCGGCGACCTGCGGTCGGGCGCTGCTGGACGAGGTGCAGCAGGTCGAGCGGCTGCTGCTGACCGCCCTGGCCGAGGGCCACGAGGTCGGGCAGCTCGGCCCGGACGACCTGCTCGTCGAGCAGCTGCTGCTGGGCAACGAACGCGTCGCTGGTGCCCTGCGCCGCCGGGTCGTGGAGGTGCTCGCCGCCCGCGACCCGGGTGGCGTCGTCGTCCAGACCCTGCGCACCTACCTCGAGACCGGCTCGGTGCCCGAGACCGCCCGTCGGGAGGTCGTGCACGCCAACACCGTCGGCTACCGGCTGGGCAGGGTCCGTGAGCTCACCGGCCTCGACCCCCGCATCCCGCGGGACTGCGTCCTGCTCGTCCTCGGTCTCGGCCTCCCCGCCGAAGGTTCCGCGTCCTGGGAGAGCCAGTGAACGGCCTGATGGGCGCCCAGCCGCTCACCGTCCGCACCATCTTCGACCGGATGCGCACCGTGTACGGCGAGAACCTCGTCGTCGACGCCCTCCCGGAGGGCACCACCCGCACCTCCTACGCAGCACTGGCAGAGCGGGTGCTCCGGCTCGTCACGGTGCTGCAGGACCTCGGGGTCAAGCCGGGCGACCGGGTCGGGTCGTTCGCCAACAACACCAGCCGGCACGTCGAGCTCTACTACGCCATCCCGCTCGCCGGCGCGGTCCTGCACATGGTCAACATCCGGCTGCACGACGACCAGCTCGAGCACGTCATCGCCGATGCCGGCGACAGCGTCATGTTCGTCGACGACGACCTGATTCCCCGCCTCGCCGGACTCACTCTCCCGTCGGTGCGCACCTTCGTGCGGCTCGGCAAGGGCGACACCGCCGGGCTCCCGGGCATCGTGTCCGCGGAGGACCTGCTGCCCGACGCCGCACCCGCAACAGACCTGCCCGAGCTCACCGAGGACATGGCCTGCGGCATGTGCCACACCAGTGGCACCACCGGGATGCCGAAGGCCGTCGTCTACAGCCACCGCTCGACGTACCTGCATGCCATGGCTGCCTGCATGGTGGACGCGCTCGGCCTGTCGGAGAACGACCGGGTGCTGCCGGTGGTGCCGCTGTTCCATGCCTGCGGCTGGGGACTTCCCTACGCCGCACCACTCACGGGCGCGGAGCTGGTGCTGGTCGGCAGCGACACCTCGCCGGCCAACCTGGCCCGGGTCATCAGCGAGGAGCAGGTGTCCTGGGCGGCCGGCGTGCCGACCATCTGGACCGGGCTGCTGCCGTTGGCCGGTGAGCTGACGTCATTGAAGACCATCGGCATCGGTGGGGCGGCGACCCCACGGGCGCTGCTCGAGGCCTACGACGC
>JANOTZ010000270.1:0-2415 GCA_031416735.1 Frankiales bacterium | reverse complement strand
GCCGGGCCTTCGTATTCGCGGACCCCGGTCATCGTCTCGAGCAGCACCAGCGCGAGGGCGTAGACGTCGGCGGGCGGACCGACAGGCTCGCCGGTGACCTGCTCGGGAGCGAGGTAGGACGCGGTGCCGACCATCATGCCGGTGGAGGTCACCCTCGCCGCGTCGACCAGCCGGGCGATCCCGAAGTCGGTGAGCTTGGTCCGGCCGCCCTCCCCCATGAGGACGTTGGCCGGCTTGATGTCCCGGTGCACCAGCCCCTGGCCGTGCACGTGGTCGAGCGCCTCGGCGACGGCCATCCCGATCTCGGTAACCCGCTGCAGCGGCAGCGGTCCGCGGCGGATCGCATCGGCCAGGGTCTCCCCGTCCACGAACTCCATCACGACCCACGGGCGGCCGCTCGCATCGGTGCCTGCGTCGTAGACCTGCACCAACGACGGGTGCGAGAGCCGGGCCAGGGTGCGGGCTTCGTCCGCGGCGCGGGCACTCGACTCGTCGTGCGCGACGGTCACCAGCTTGAGGGCAACGACCCGGTCGAGCGAGGTGTCGGTCGCCCGCCAGACCTCGGCCGTGCCCCCGCGGCCGACCATGGTGTCGAGCCGGTAGCGCCCGGCGATCATGGCGGCGGCCGGGACCGCGCGGGTCGGCTCGTCGGGAACGGTCAACGCGCAGCCACCAATTCGGCGATCTGGACCGCGTTGAGGGCGGCGCCCTTGCGGAGATTGTCGTTGCTCACGAACAGGGCCAGGCCCTGTGGCCCGTCCTGGCGAACCCTTCCGACGTACGACGGGTCCTTGCCGGCCGCTTCGAGAGGGGTGGGCACCTCGACGACCGCGACACCGGGGGCAGCGTGGAGCAGCTCGAGAGCACGGGCGACCGACAGTGGTTGGGTGAACTCGAGGTTGAGGGCGAGGGAGTGCCCGGTGAAGACCGGCACCCGCACGCAGGTGCCGCTCACCCGCAGGTCGGGGAGCCCGAGGATCTTGCGCGACTCGTTGCGGAGCTTGTGCTCCTCGTCGGTCTCGAACGACCCGTCGTCGACGATCGAGCCGGCCATCGGGAGCACGTTGAAGGCGATGGGGCGGACGGACTTCACCGGTTCGGGGAAGGCGACCGACGAGCCGTCGTGCACCAGCGAGGTGGCGTGCTCCGCGACCTTGCGGATCTGGGAGTCGAGCTCCTCCACCCCGGCGAGGCCACTGCCGCTCACGGCCTGGTAGGTCGCGGCGATCATCCGGACCAGCCCGGCCTCGTCGTGCAGCGGCTTGAGGACCGGCATTGCGGCCATCGTCGTGCAGTTGGGGTTGGCGACAATGCCCTTGCGCATCTCGCCCAGGGCCGAGGGGTTGACCTCACTCACGACCAGCGGCACGTCCGGGTCCATCCGCCAGGCGCTCGAGTTGTCGATGACGACCGCGCCGGCCTCGACAAAGCGGGGGGCCAACTCGCGGGAGGTGCCGCCGCCGGCGGAGAACAGCGCGATGTCGAGTCCCTCGAGGGAGGCGGTTGCGGCGTCCTCGACGGTGATGTCCCGGCCTGCGAAACGCAGCGTCGAGCCGGCCGACCGGGCACTCGCGAACAGCCGGAGCTCCGACAGCGGGAAGGCCCGCTCCTCGAGCAGCCGGAGCATCACGGCTCCGACCTGGCCGGTGGCGCCGACCACGGCGACGCGGCTCATGCGGGGTCCCCGCGGAAGCGTGAGCGGTGTCGTGGGGTGCTCATCGGCCGGTCCCTCCGTAGACGGTGGCGGCCTCATCACTGCCGAGGTCGAACGCGTCGTGCACGGCCTTGACGGCCGCCGGCACGTCGGTGTCGCGGCACACGACGGAGATGCGGATCTCGGAGGTGCTGATCGCCTCGATGTTCACCGAGGCTTCGGCCAGGGCTTCGAAGAAGGTCGCGGACACCCCGGGGTGCGACCTCATGCCCGCGCCGACCAGCGACACCTTGCCGACGTGCTCGTCCGACAGCACCTGCTCGAAGCCGACCTTGGCCTGTTGCTTCACCAGCGCGGCGACGGCGCGCGACAGGTCCGCCTTGGGAAGCGTGAAGGAGATGTCCGTGCGGCCGGTGGCACCGGAGACGTTCTGCACGATCATGTCGATGTTGACCTCGGCGTCAGCGATCGCGCGGAAGATCGCGGCGGCCTCACCTGGCTTGTCGGGGACGCCGACGACCGTGATGCGCGCCTCCGTGAGGTCGTGCGCGACACCGCTGATGATGGCTGCTTCCACGGGTACGTCTCCGGTGATCGTCGTGCCGGGCTTGGTCGAGAACGAAGAGCGCACCACGACGGGTACGCCGTAACGGCGGGCGTACTCGACGCAGCGCAGGTGCAGGATCTTGGCACCCGACGCGGCCATCTCGAGCATCTCCTCGTCGGAGAGGGTCGGCAGCTGCCGGGCGTTGGGCACCATC
>JANOTZ010000269.1:0-2005 GCA_031416735.1 Frankiales bacterium | reverse complement strand
GCAGCGTCCTGCCGGCAGCGTTGTTCCGGCAGCGTTCTTCTCCGCAACGACGCCGCCCGCCGATCCCTTCCCGCACAGCTGCGAGGCGCTCCCATGAGGGGGCACCCATGCCCGTTGAGTGCATACACAAAGAGTCTTGCGCGAGAAACTTTGCGTATGCACGGAAGCACCCCCCGGCTCCGCCTGGAATCAACGCGCGTCAGCGGGGGGCGACGAGGGTGGTGGGTCCGGATCTCGCACTGAGCACCAGCCCGGGGCCGGTGATCTGCACGCCGGTCAACGCCAGCCCGTAGGGGAGTTTTCCGACCGGCACCCGCAGGTCGAGCAGGCCCGCCGCCGCCCCGGACACCGGCCGGCCGTCCACCGCCATCGACCGCGCGGTGAAGACGATGTCACCCCGCTCGAGGCGGACTGTGGACACCGTCGAGGCGGTCACGGTCCGGCCGAGGATGACGAGCCGCCCGGAGACCCGGACCCCACCGGTGACCGGCGCGAGCGCGATCTCGGGGACCTTCGACATCGCCGCGAGGTCGGCATACGTCACGAGCGCGGTGGCTGAGAGCCCGTCGACCGGCACCGAGGAAACGGCCCCACCGAGGGCGTCGGCGAGGGGGAGCCGGGTGCCGACGATCGTCGCGTCCAGCCGCGCGAGCCGGACCCCGCCGCGGGACAGCGACGTTGCCGACAGCTCGATCCGGTCGTACTTCCCACCCAGGGCCTGGGTGAGGAACGGGAACCCCTTGATCGCCACCGACGGGTCGGACTCCAGGGAGCCGGACGTCCGGAGCTCGGAGGCCACCACGCCCGAGGCGACGGCGACGGCCACCCGGTCGGCGGCGACGAGAAGTGCACCCAGCACCGTCACCGTGACCAGCAGCTTGCGCACCCTCAGGTCCGCTCGAGCAGACGCGAGGCGGGACGCGTCATCACGAGCTCTCGAGCAGGCGTACGGCGAGAAGCACCACCGGGCCCAACAAGGTGAAGGGGAGCAGCACCGCCACGGGCCGCAGGGCGGCGACCCGACGGGCGTCTTCGGGCGCGACCGTGAGCTCGGAGGCCGCCAGGTCGATCGCCAGATCCGCGATCGCCACGGCGGCCGCGACCACCAGGCCGAGCAGGGCCGCCTGGCCGTTCTCCAGGTGCCCGTCGGCGACGAGCACCGCTGCGGCCACGCCGGCACCGAGCGAGAGCAGCAGTCCGGGCCAGGCCCGGGTCGCACCGACGGCCAACGCCGGCCGGCGGATGACGGCGTCCCCGATCCGGCCCGCCAGCAGGGCGACGCCCGCCGCGGCGAGCGCGGCCCGCAACGGCCAGGTGCCCTCGGGGTGCAGCTGCGCTGCCAGCAGGCTGGCCGTGGAGCATCCGAGGACCACGACGAGGAACGTGTCGGCCAGCGACTCGGTCACCCGCGACCGGTCCCGGCGGCAGAGCTGGTGGAGCAGACCGGCGACCAACGCCACCGCGACCACCCCGGCGAGCCCACCGACCGCCCCGTCATCGACCCAGACGACCACGTCGGCGGCGACCGCCGCGCCCGCGCTGAGCAGGAAGACCCCGCCGCCGGCCGGCGCCTCGACAAGAGCCAGAAAACCCAGAGCCATCAGCACTTGTACGACGACAACACCGCCCAGCAACGGCACGTCGCCGGCGAGTGCGAGCCCGAACAGCAGGGCGGCCAGCGCCCCGGAGGCGAGGCCCTGTCCGAGCAGCGGCGGCCGGGAGACCACGTCGGTGGCCGCCACGGCAGCGTCAGGCTTCGTCACGCGGGCATCCAGGTGTCACGCGGAAAACCTATCCGCCCGCGAACGGCGGCAGGCACTCGGCGACGCTGTCAGCGCGGACGGCCACCGTGCTGTGGTCGCGAGTGCCGACCGGATGCCCGTCGACCACATGACTGCAGCGGGCCAGTACGTCGGTGAAGCGCTGGTCCCGTCCGACCCGTACCGCGGCGAGCGCCTCGGCCAGGGTGGTCGCCTCGACGATGTCCTCGGCCACGCCGGCGGCG
>JANOTZ010000268.1:0-4177 GCA_031416735.1 Frankiales bacterium | reverse complement strand
GATGGGGTTGTGGCCCGGACGCGGCCCGGGCGCCGCCGCAGGGCGCGTGAGCATCGGCGCGTCGCTGTCGGGCGCGGCCGGAGCAGCGGGCGCTTCAAGCTCAGCGGGGGCCGAGGCGGCGGCGGGCTTGGGGGCCGCCTTCTTGGCGGGTGCAGGGGCGGGCGGCGCTACGGCAGCAGCTGCTGCCTGCGCCGGGAAGGCTTCCCGAACCTTGCGGGCGACGGGGGGTTCGATGGTTGAGGAGGCGCTCTTGACGAACTCGCCGTTCTCCTTCAACCACGACAGGAGAGCTTTGCTCTCGAGTCCGAGCTCCTTCGCAAGCTCGTGGACGCGGGCTTTGCCGGGCACTGTGCTCCTTCGTGGCCCGGGTCCGTCCCTGGCCGTCGGTACTACTGCATGGCGGTGCTCATCGGTACTGGCTCATCGAGGGCTCATGCCTTCTCGACCTGCTCTCCGGTAGGCGACTGGACTCCCTGCACGTGTTCCCTCACGGGCGCGACCTCAAGCGGTCCCGGGACCCGGAGGGCCCGTGGGAACGCTCGGCGTCGGTCAGCGAGGTCGACGCAAACCAAGTCGGGGTGCACGGAGGCTCCACGGCCGGGCAGGCGTCCGGCGAGGTCAACGGTGAGAACACCGTCGGCCACGACGACACGCAGCAGGGCGGGCTTCGCCTCTCGAACCCGGCAACCCACGCAGGTGCGCACCGGACCCTCAAGGCGGGCCACTGGTGAGTCTACCGCGCTCGGCGCACGGGGAGGCCGTTCACGCCTGCGGCTCACCTGAGGCCTCGGGCTCGGTGTCGCCAGCCGTGCCAGCGACGGCGTCGGTCTCGGTGTCGGAGTGGATGTCGATCCGCCAGCCGGTGAGGCGGGCCGCGAGACGGGCGTTCTGCCCTTCCTTGCCGATCGCCAGGGACAACTTGTAGTCGGGGACCACGACCCGCGCCGACCGGTTCAGCAGGTCGACGACCTGCACGCCCAGGACGGTCGCCGGGGAGAGCGCCTCCGCGACAAAGCGGGCGGGATCGTCGTACCAGTCCACGATGTCGATCTTTTCGCCGTGCAGCTCGTTCTGGACGGCGCGGACCCGCGACCCCTGCGGGCCGATGCAGGCACCCTTGGCGTTGAGTCCGGCGACGCCGGTGCGGACGGCGATCTTCGTGCGGTGACCGGCTTCGCGAGCCAGCGCCACGATCTCGACGGTGCCGTCGGCGACCTCGGGCACCTCCCGCGCGAACAGCCCGCGCACCAGGTCGGGGTGGGTGCGGCTCACGGTGACCTGGGGGCCGCGCTGGCCGCGGGTCACCCCGATGACGCGGCAGGTCAGCCGGCTGCCGTGGTCATAGACCTCACCCGGGACCTGCTCGGACAGCGGCAGGACGGCCTCGAGGGAGTCCTCGCGGGCACCGAGCTTGACCATCACGTTGCGGTTGACCGGAGCGCCGGGGCGCTGCGGGGCCTGCTGGACGATCCCGCTGACCAGATCGCCTTCGCGGCCGACGTACTCGCTGAAGGTCACGTCGTGCTCGGCGTCCCGCAGTCGCTGCATGATGACCTGCTTCGCGGTCATCGTGGCGATCCGGCCGAAGTCCTTGGGGGTGTCGTCGTACTCCCGCAGGACCTGGCCGTCCTCACCGATCTCCTGGGCCAGCACCAGGATCTCGCCGGTCTTGCGGTCGAGCTCGACGCGGGCATGCCCGGCCGCGCCCTCGGTGTGCCGGTAGGCGGTCAGCAGGGCCGACTCGAGGGCCTCGACGACCAGGTCGAGGCTGATGTCCTTCTCGCGCTCGAGGCTCCGCAGCGCCGTCATGTCGATCTTCACGCGTCGTCCTCCGCAGCCTTGTTGAACTCCACTTGGACGCTGCCGGAGGTGATCTCGGCCATGACCAGGGTGCGCTGCACGCCGTCGACGTCGAGAACCACCTGCGCGTCGTCGCTCTCCAGGACCCGACCGGTCAGGGTGCTCCCGTCGGCCAGGGCAACCTTGACGAGGCGGCTGACGTTGCGGTGCCAGTGGCGGGGCGTGGTGAGGGGCCGGTCGATGCCGGGGCTGGACACCTCGAGGACGTAGGCGCCACCGAGCAGGTCGGGCTCGTCGACCTCCGCCGCGTCGAGGACGTCGGAGACGGCCCGGGAGACCGCGGCGACATCGTCGAGGGTGGTGCCGCCGTCGCTGTCGACCAGGACACGGACGACGCGACGCTTGCCGGCCGGCGAGACGGTGAGGTCCTCGAGGTCGTGGCCGGTGGCCTCGACCGCGGGGGTGAGCAGCTGGACCAATCGGGCACGGGAAACGTCGTGGGCGGACACCGCTGCCCCCTTCCGTCGGTCTGTGGAGTTGTCGAGTACGGCGATCAAGACCCTAGCGGTCGGTCCACAAACCGAACGTGAGCCAGAGCACATCGGTGCCGACCCATCCGGTCGGGGCCGGCCTGCGAAGACCTGTCTACAAGCCGCCCGCTGACCCTGGAGGAACCCTGATGCTTCGCTCGTTCGCCGCCGCCGCGATCGGCACCGTGCTCCTGACCACCGCCTGCGGCGGGAGCGAGGCCACCCCGTCGGCGGCCGCCCCCGCGTCGGGGACCACCGTGGACATGGTCTTCACCGAGTTCAAGCAGACCGACGTCACGATCAAGGCCGGCGAGACGCTCACCTTCGTCAACGCCAACCCGATCGAGCACGTCATCGTCCAGGGCCCCTGGAAGGCCGGCTCGGACGAGCTGCGCACCACCGAGACCGACGACGGCACGTTCCGGCTCGAGGTCGCCAAGAAGGGCGAGCGGGTCGAGCACACCTTCGCCCAGGCAGGGACTTTCCAGTTCTTCTGCACGATCCACAAGGGCATGAACGGCACCGTCACCGTCACCTGACCGCCCCTTCCCCACACTCTCCCCCGTCGCCGTCCGGTGCCGGGGTCTGACAAGCACGCCCACATCACAAGGAGCACGATGAACCGGACCTCCCTTCGGCTCGCAACGGTGAGGGCCGGTCTGGCCATCACCACCGCGGCCTGCGGCACCGACAGCAAGAAGGCCGACCTTGCCGGCGCTCCGGTCAGCACCGCGGGCACCGCGGTCACCGGCGCGAAGGCGACGCAGACCCAGGCCGCCGAGCTGCGCGCCGGACTCACCTACCTGCTCACCGAGCACGTCTACCTGGCGGGCATCGCCACCGGGACCGCGGTCTCCAAGGGCGGCAACCTCAAGGACCCGGCCGTCGTCGGCGCGGTCACCACGCTCGACGCCAACTCGGTCGCCCTTTCCAAGGCTGTCGGTAGCGCCTACCCCGACGCCGAGGCTCCGTTCCTGAAGTCCTGGCGCCAGCACATCGGCTTCTTCGTCGACTACACCCTCGGTGTCGCGACCAAGGACGCCGCCAAAAAGGCCAAGGCGGTCACCGACCTCGACGGCTACCGCACCTCCTTCGGGCAGCTCATCAACTCCGTCGTCCCGGAGCTGCCGGCCGACGCCGTCGCCGAGGAGCTCAAGCCGCACGTCGCCACGCTGTTCGCGGCGATCGACGCCCAGGTCGCCGGCAAGCCGACCCAGTTCGCTCTGCTCGAGACGGCGGCCAGCCACATGCCGGCCACCGCGAAGGTCCTCGCCGGCGGCATCGCCATGAACAAGAAGCTCACCGGCACCGTGGACAGCGCCTCCTCCGAGCTGCGTTCCGGCCTGACCTTCCTGCTCACCGAGCACGTCTACTACGCCGGTATCGCCATCAACACGGCAGTGGCCAACAAGGGTGACCTCAAGGCCCCGACCTCCGCTGCGGCGGTCGCTGCCCTCGACGCCAACTCGGTCGCGCTGTCCAAGGCCGTCGGGAGCGCCTACCCCGACGCCGAGGCGCCGTTCCTGAAGTCCTGGCGCCAGCACATCGGCTTCTTCGTCGACTACACCCTCGGTCGCGCGACGAAGGACGACGCCAAGGTCGCCATGTCCAAGGCCGACCTCGACGGCTACCGCACGTCGTTCGGGCAGCTCATCAACTCGGTCGTCCCGGAGCTCCCGGCCGACGCCGTCGCCACCGAGCTCACCCCGCACGTCGCCTCGCTGTTCCTGGCCATCGACGGCGTCGTCGCCGGCTCGCCCAGCACCTTCAAGGACCTCGCCACCGCCGCCGCGCACATGCCCGGCACGGCCGCGACCCTCGCGGGCGGCATCGCCGAGAACAAGAAG
>JANOTZ010000267.1:0-2162 GCA_031416735.1 Frankiales bacterium | reverse complement strand
CCGGCCTCCGACCGGGGGTACACCCCGTTCTAGGGGTGGTTGGGCGCGCTTGTGCTGTGGTGCGATCTGCTGGTGCGATGTAGCTGGGACTAGCCCTGCCGCTGCTTGTGGCGAGCGGTCGAGGAGCAGATCACCATGACGCGGCCGTGACGACGAATGACGCGGCACTTGTCGCAGATCGGCTTGACGCTCGGCTTGACCTTCACGGCTGCTCTTTCTTCTCTACTTGTAGCGGTAGACGATGCGTCCGCGGGTCAGGTCGTAGGGCGACAGCTCCACGACCACACGGTCCTCGGGGAGGATGCGGATGTAGTGCTGCCGCATCTTGCCGCTGATGTGAGCCAGGACCTTGTGGCCGTTCTGCAGCTCCACGCGAAACATCGCGTTGGGGAGCGGCTCGACGACTCGGCCCTCGATCTCGATGGCCCCGTCCTTCTTCGGCATGTCCTCCGCTAACGATCGTTTTGATGAGTAAGACTGCGACCTGCAGGCACCTTCGGCTCGTGAGAGACGACGGGCATGCTGAGACGCGCCGGTCACAGGCCGACGTGTCATCGTACGTCATGCGCCGGCGGGCCGTCCAACGTGGCCCCGCGTGAGACCCATCACCCCGCGGTCGGGCGTGTCCGGAGCTCAGAGCCGGGACGCGCCCCCGTCGAGCGCGGTGAGGACCCAGGGGCCGTCGGGCGTGATCGCGACCGTGTGCTCCCAGTGCGCGGCCTGCTTGCGGTCGGCGGTCACCACGGTCCAGTCGTCGGCCAGCAGGTCGACCTCCGCGCTGCCCAGCGTGGCCATCGGCTCGAGGGCCAAGACGATGCCGACCTCGAGCGCCATCCCCCGGCCGGGACCGTCCGGCGCCACGTTGGGGACGTATGGCGGCTCGTGCATCGAGCGGCCGATCCCGTGCCCGGTGTAGTCCTCCAGCAGCCCGTAGCCGTGCGGGCGGACCACGCCCTCCACCGCCACGCCGATGTCGGACAGCCGACCCCCCGCGCGCATGGCGCGCACGGCGGCCCACAGGCTCTCCTCGGTCACCCGGTTGAGCTCGAGGACCTCGGGGGCGCACTCCCCCACTGGGACTGTCACGGCCGCGTCGCCGTGCCAGCCGTCGATGATGGCGCCGAAGTCGATCGAGCAGAGCTCGCCCTCCTGCAGCACCCGGTCGCCGGGGATCCCATGCACGACCTCGGCGCCGACCGAGGCGCAGATGACCCCCGGGAAGCCGGGGTCGCCGTATCCCAGGAAGCTGGAGGTGGCGCCGTGCTGGGCCAGCACCCCACGGGCGATCTGGTCGAGCTGACCGGTCGTGACGCCGGGCCGCACGGCCTCAGTCATTCGGGCGAGAGCCTCGGCGACGACCAGACCGGCGCGCCGCATCACCAGGATCTGCTCAGTGGTCTTGACCGTCACGCCGCGGGGCCGGCGGTTGCGCAGGGCCACCGCTAGCCGCCGTGTTGGAGCGGACGCAGCGCGTCGATGGCACGCTCGGTGACGTCGTCGACCGGGCCGGTGGCGTCGATGCCGATCAGCACGCCCCGCTCGGCGTAGTAGTTCACCAGCGGCGCCGTCGAGATGTCGTAGACCTCGAGCCGGTTGATGATCGTCTCGGCCTGGTCGTCGTCGCGCTGGTAGAGCTCGCCACCGTCGAGGTCGCAGATGCCGTCAACAGCTGCCGGGTCGAAGTCCAGGTGCCAGATGTGGTTGCACGTGCGGCAGGTCCGACGCCCCGACAACCGCCGTACGACCTCGTCTTTTTCGACGACGAGCTCCAGGACGACGTCGAGCTTGGTGCCGGCGAGCTCGAGCAGCAGGTCGTCGAGCACCTCGGCCTGCGGGACCGTGCGAGGGAAGCCGTCGAGCAGGAATCCCTGCTGCGCGTCACTCTCGGCCAGCCGCAGCCGGACCATGTCGATGGTCACGTCGTCAGGCACGAGATCGCCGCGGTCCATGAAGGCCTTCGCCTGCAGCCCCAGCGGGGTTCCCTGGTTCACGTTCGCCCGGAAGATGTCACCCGTCGAGATCTTGGGCACCTGCAGGTGCTCCGCGATGAACTGGGCCTGCGTCCCCTTGCCCGCTCCGGGTGGCCCGACCAGGACGAGGCGCACTACCTCAGAAAGCCTTCGTAGTTGCGCAGCATGAGCTGGCTCTCGATCTGCTTCACC
>JANOTZ010000266.1:0-9881 GCA_031416735.1 Frankiales bacterium | reverse complement strand
TTACGCGGTGTCCTCGACGGCGGCGACCTTGGGACAGGGGCACCACTGGTCGTGCCACGCCCGCCGGCAGCCAGCGGGGTAGGTGAGGGTGCGGACCACCCTCGCCGGGTTGCCCGCCACCAGCGAGTCGTCCGGGACGTCCCGGGTCACGACGGCACCTGCCGCGACGAGCACCCGGTTCCCGAGGGTGACGCCGGGCAGGATCATGGCCCGCGCGCCGATCCAGCAACCGTCGCCGATCCGGATCGGGGCCTGCCGGTGCGGGCGTCCCTCGACCCCGTGACTGTCGGAGTCGATGACGTAGACCTCGTTGGCGAAGGCCACGTCGTCCCCGACGATGATCTCCTCGACCGAGATGATGGTGGTGCCGACGTTGACGAAGACGCGGTCACCGAACCGGAGCTTCCCCCAGCCGCTGATCAGCGTGGTGCGATGTCCCGACCAGACCTTGAAGTCGTCGCCGACCTGCATGTCGGAGCCGTCGACCACGGGGTTGCCGAGCACGATGGCTCGCTTGCCGACCTTGTCTACCTTGCGCAGCGACCACTTCGCCTTGAGCTCCTGGCGCACGATCGCCCTGCGCCACTTGAGCTCGATGCGCTTGCGCTGCCACCTGGTCAGCTGATCTTCCCCGTCCACACGCCCAAGACTAGGCGGCTGGTTGGATGGGCGGCGTGGAAGATCCCGTGTGCTCTGCGAAGGGGTGTCGTGAGACGGCGACCCATGCGGTGGTGTGGAACAACCCCAAGCTGCACACCCCTGACCGCGAGAAGATCTGGCATGCCTGCGACGCGCATCAGGTGACCCTCGGGGAATACCTCGACGTCCGCGGGTTCCTGCTCCGGATCGACCCACTGTGACGGACGGCTTCGCGCTGCGGCTCCCCCACGGACCCGGGCTGCGCGTGGCCGTGAAGGACCTCATCGATATGGAGGGCCTGGCAACGACCGCGGGCTCCCCCGCGGTGGATGCCGTGCCGGCCGCACGCGACGCGGCCTGCCTGGCTGGGGTCCGCGCGGCTGCCGTCATCGTCGGCAGGACCGTCATGCACGAACTCGCGTACGGCGTCACGGGCGTCAACCCGTGGCAGGGCACCCCCATCAACCCGATCGACACTCGCCTGGTCCCCGGTGGTTCCTCCAGTGGCGCTGCCGTGGTGGTGGCCAACGGCGAAACCGACGTGGCCCTGGGCTCCGATACCGGGGGCTCGGTGCGCATCCCTGCCGCGTGCTGCGGGGTGGCCGGGCTCAAGACGACCTGGGGGCGGATCCCCCTCGACGGCGTCTGGCCACTGGCCCCGTCGATGGACACCATCGGTCCGCTGGCGCGCGACGTGGCCGGCCTCGTGCAGGGGATGCAGCTGCTCGAGCCGGGGTTCCAACCGGGAGCCGCGACGACCCGGATCGCCCGGTTGCACCTCGGAGCCGCTGCCTGGGTCGAGGAGTCGCTCGACCGAATTCTCGGACCGCTGCCGGTCCTGCGGCTCACCGGCTGGGAGGAGGCGTCCCGGGCGTGCGGCCTGTTGCTGTCCCACGAGGCCTTCCAGTCCGTCGGCCACCTCCTGGGCACCGGACGGGTCGGGCCGGGCGTCGCCGGTCGACTGGCTGCCGGCGGCCGTCGTACCCGCTCGGAAGTCGACGCGGCGATGACGGTCCGCCGGTCGTGGGCGGCCCGGCTCGAGGAGGCCTTCACCCGCTTCGACGTGCTCGCCCTGCCGACCCTGCGGGACGTGCCTCCCACCCTGGAGGAGGCGGACCGGATGTATGACCTGCGGCTCACCCTGCCGGTGAACCTGGCCGGGCTGCCCGCGGTGTCCCTGCCGGTCCCGCGCCGTGGGGGCCCACCCGCCTCGCTCCAGTTGATCGGCAGGCACGGCTCCGAGGAACAGCTGCTCGCCACGGCCGCTGCGCTGGAGTCGCACGCCCAGGGCTGAGCCTTCGGCTACTCCCGGAAGCCGCCGAGGAAGCGTCGGAACACGCCACCGTGCCGGGGCAGCGGCGCCACCACGGGCCGCGGCTCCGTCCGCCGGGTGGCGATCGGCTTGTCGTAGTCGGTGTGGGCGATGGCCTCGATGACCTGCGCCTCGTCGAAGTGGTCGGATCCGGGGATCTGGGGCACGAAACCGACGAGCATCCCGTTGGCCATCACCTGCGCCTCCAGGCCCGAGGTCCCGTCGGTGTCCCAGATGGCGTTCCGGCCGTCCCGCAGCGCCACCCGCACGCCGAACCGGTAGGTCGAGGGCCGCTCGACGTGCGCATCGATCCCCTGTTCCCGCAGCCTGTCGACGACCCGCATGGCCCGCTTCTCGTCCATATCTCCCTCAACTGATCCAGCAACTCCCCTCTAGGCTGCCAGACGTGCGCAACCCCCAGGCCGTCACCCTCTCGCAGGGCCGGGTCCGCCTCGAGCCGTGGCAGCCCAGGCACGATGCGGACCTCCTGGACGCCGCCCAGGACGACGACGTCTGGCGCTGGCTCTCCAGCCTCCGGCCCCGCAGCGTCGCCGAGGTCGGGGCGCTTCGGCAGACCCACCCCGGACTCGCCTGGGCGGTGGTCGTCGACGACCGGGCGGCCGGAAGCACGTCCTACCTGGACGTGGACACCGACGTGGGTGGCCTCGAGATCGGCGCGACCTGGTACCGCAAAAACCTGTGGGCCACCGAGGTCAACCCGACCTGCAAGCTGCTGCTGCTCACCTACGCCTTCGAAGACCTGGGGGCAGGTCGCGTGACCCTCAAGACCGACAGCCTCAACCTCCGCTCCCAAGCGGCAATCACCAAACTGGGATGCCTGTACGACGGAACCCTGCGTCACCACCGTCGCCGACCGGACGGGACGATTCGGGACACCGCGTACTTCTCCCTGCTCGCCGCGGAATGGCCGTCGGCGAAGGCCCGATTGGAGTGCCGACTCACCGATCCGGCCCTGCTTCGGCCTTAGTCTGTCGGCGTTTCGTGCCGATGCTCCATGGGTGATCCGTCTCCGTCGCCTGCTCCCGATCGTCGCGCTCACCGCCGGACTGCTCCCCCTCGCCATCCCTCCGGTCCAGGCGGCCACTGCCTCGTTGACCTTCGCGAGCGAGTACACGACCCCCGCCTTCGCGCAGTACCGCACGGCTCCCGCGCCTGAGCTTTTCGCGTCGGCGACCACCGGCGACATCGACGGCGACGGGCAGCTCGACGTCGTCGCGGGCTACCAGAACGGCCACATCTACGCGTGGCGTTCCGGAGGTGCGCGGTTCCTCGACATCACCACGCCGGGTGCCCGGCAGGTCCGCACCACCCCGGTGCTGGTCGACCTCAACCGGGACGGAGTCCTGGACGTGCTGGGCTCCAACGCGGGTGGCTACGTCTACGCCTACGACGGACACGGTCGCCGGCTCTTCTTGGCCAGCACTCCGG
This sequence comes from Frankiales bacterium, assembly GCA_031416735.1. GTDB lineage: Bacteria > Actinomycetota > Actinomycetes > Mycobacteriales > SCTD01 > RYN-111. The sequence continues at coordinate 6,481 of JANOTZ010000266.1, read as the reverse complement.
CGTACCAGGGCTTGAGTGCGGTCTTCTCCGCGCCGGTCGCGGCCGATGTGACGGGTGACGGGATCCTCGAGATCATCGCCACCAGCTGGAACCACTCGCTCTACGTGTGGGACCTGGCGGGCCGGGTGAAGCCGGGCTTCCCGCTGTTCATGGCGGACACCATCTGGTCCTCGCCGGCCATCGCCGACCTCAACGCCGACGGGAAGCGCGACATCGTCTTCGGCTACGACTGTGCGGGTGGGTCGGGCAGCCGGTGCGAGGGACTCTCGTCGACGGGCGGCGGCTTTGTCACGGCCATCAGCGGGACAGGGAGGGCGCTCCCGGGGTGGCCTCGTTTCGTTGCAGGGCAGACGATCTGGTCCAGCCCGGCCCTTGTCGACATCAGCGGTGACGGCAAGCTCGACGTGGTCGTCGGCACCGGTCTGTTCAACCCGAGCCCGGCCGGCTCTCAGGTGAACGCCTTCGACGCCCGGGGTCAGCGGCTGCCCGGTTGGCCGGTGCGCACGAGGGCGCGGGTCTTCGCCTCGCCGGCCGTCGGCGACGTCAACGGTGACGGCCGACCTGAGATCAGCGTGATGGACGAGAAGAACTACCTCTACCTGTGGGACGGCGCGGGGCACCTGCTCCCGGGGTGGCCGGTGTGCGGGACCAACAACGGGCAGTGCAACAGCGTGGCCCATGCCAGCAGCGTGATCGCCGACATCACCGGCGATGGTGTCGCCGACGTCGTCGCCGCGGGCCAGACGACAGTGCGGGCCTTCAACCGGGCCGGGCAGATCCTGGTCGCTGCCAAGTCCCCGCTGGGAGTCGCCGGCACAAGCGCGGCGCCGACCGTGACCGAGATCGACGGCCGGGCCACGGTGTTGCTCAGCACCCTGCACCGGCAGTCCAACGGCGACGTGACGGGGACGGTCGTCCGCTTCAACTCCGGCGCTCCCTTGGGGCCGGCGCCCTGGCCGATCTTCCGGCAGAACCCCCGTGGCACAAGCCATCTCGACGACCTCGTTCGGCCGAGCGTCACCCAGCTGACGGCGACGCCGCGAAGCAGCACCTCCGTGCTGGTCTCGATGTCAGCGACCGACGCCGACAGTGGCGTCGCGGTCTTCGACGCGTGGTACCGGGACAACGGCGGACCGCCCTACCACTGGCTCCCGGGCACCGCGCCGACCAGTCGCAACGGCACCTCGGCGACCCACACCCGCAGCCTGACGACGAAGGCCGGTCACACTTACCGGATCCAGGCGCGGGCCCGGGACCGGGACGGCAACTACGGCCCCTGGGGTGTTGTCACCGTGACCACACCCGGCTGATCCTGGCTCACGGGAGCGGCAGGAAGGCCAGCTCCTCGCCTGCGAGGACCGACATCCCTGCGCCCACCACGGCGAACGCGTTTGCGGCTGCGGCACCCCGCAGCATGCCCGATCCGGCATGCCCGACCGGGGTGGCGAGACCGTGCAGCACCTGGACCGGGACCAGCCGGTACGACGCAGGGTGGGCGTCGAAGCCCTGCCCAGCCTCGGCGGTCGCCGGCGAGGCCAGGGGCAGCCCGCGCAGACCCAGCATCAGCGGCGCGAGCAAGGTCACGATCCCGGCCAGCGCCGCCAGCGGGTTACCTGGCAGGCCCACCACCAGCGGCCCGTCTGGCAGTCGGGCCAGCAGCTGCGGATGCCCCGGCACCACCCTGACGCCGTCGACGAGCACATCCGCACCGAGCTCAGCCAGAACGCCCGAGAGGTGGTCGGCGGGTCCGCCCGAGGAAGCGCCCGTCGTCACCACCACATCGGTGTCGGCCAGCAGCGCCCGGGCCAGGCTGCCCCGATGGTCGGCCAGGTGCTCCGCGGCCAGCACGTGCGCACCCATGGATTCAAGGGCGGGCCTGAGCAACGGACCGACCGCGTCCCTGATCCTTCCGGCTTGGGGAAGGCCTGACTGCAACAGCTCGGAACCGGTGACCAGCACCGTGACGCGCGGCCGCCGCCGTACCAGCAGCCGGTCGTGACCGGACGCGGCAGCGAGTCCGACCGCGGCGGCCGACAGGAGCATGCCGGACTCCAGCAGCAGGTCACCTGCCGCGCACTCCTCGCCCCTCATGCGGATGTGCCTGCCGACGGGATGCGCGCCACCGACGAGCGGGCCCGACGGGGAGCCGCCCTCATACGGCAGGACGCCACCGCAGCCCAGGGGCACGACGGCTCCGGTGGCGACCTCCAGCGCCTCACCGTCCTCGAGCCGCACCGGCGGTGGCGGGTCCCCCGCGAGCACCCGACCGATCACCGTCCACGGTCCCGGCCCGCACACCGCCCACCCGTCCATCGCGGCGGCGTCGAAGGGCGGCAGGTCCGACAGCGCCAGCAGGTCCTGCGCCAGGGTGCGGCCCGCCGCAGCGCCGACCGGGATCCGCTCGGGAGCGAGCTCGAAGGCCGCCGCATGGGCGATCCGGCGAGCCTCCGGCCAGGCGGTCACGCGGGAGGACGGGTGTCAAGCAGCCCCGCGAGCACCGCGACCACCTCGACCGGATCAGCGCCACGTCCCACCGCAACCCCCATCAGGTACGACGTGAGGGGCGCCGCCGGTCGGGCCACGCCATGGGCCACGTCGCGGGCGAAGTCCAGAAGGAGCGTGGTGTCGATGGCGTCGCTGACACCCAGGGCCAGGGACGCCTCACTCAGCCACTCGACCAGCTCGGTCATCCGCTCTCCTTCAGTCATGCGACGTCCTCGGTCAGCCGTGTTTCCTCGGTCATGCGCCTTCCCTCGCTCGTCGCAGGTCGTCCTCGGTGTCGACGTCGGTCCAGGGCGGCGGGCCTGCGCCCTCAGGACTCTGCACCCGGAGTGCGGCCAGCGGGGACAGCACATCGCGCAGTCGGGCTCCGTCGACCACAATCCCCACCAGGGCTTCGCGCAGAGCGTCGGTGCGCCAGGCACCACAGAGCCACTGCGGCCGGCTCTCGTCGACGAGTAGCCGCCCGACCTGCCCGGCGGGTAGTGGGGCGCACAGCAGCTCGGTCGTCACCAGGTCAAGGAACGGCAAATCCGCTGCGAGCAGGAGGACCAGGTCGCTCGTGATGTGGACCAGTCCGGCGGCCAGTGCGGCCACCGGGCCGCCACCAGCGGGTTCTTCCCGGGTCCAGCGCACCGGGCGGACGGTCGCTCGCGGTGGTCCGACGACGACGGTGTTCGCTGCCCCATCCGTCGCCAACAGCACCCGGTCCAGCAGCGGGACGCCCCCGACCTCCAGGAGCGCCTTGTCACATCCACCGAGGCGACGGGCGGCGCCGCCGGCGAGGATCAGAGCGTCGTACACGCCCTGAATGCTGTCATGCGGGACGGCGTACGTCCTGCGCGAGCCCTACGACGACCTGACCGTCGCGCACCTGCACCTGATGCACCCGCAGCCACACGTCGGGCAGGTCGAGGCACTCGCCGGTGCCCAGGTCGTAGGCCTCCTTGTGCATCGGGCTGACCAGCACATCGCGGTCGCCCCGCGAGCCGACGATGCCCCGGGACATGACCATGGCGCCGCTGACCGGGTCGAGGTTGTCGACGGCATACAAGGTGTCGTCGCTGGTGCGGACCAGGGCGACCTGCTCCCCGTCGACCAGGACGCATACGGCGCGCGCGAACGGCAGGCTTGCGAGGGGGACGACGGGCGACATCAGCGGACCACTCTCAGCGGCAGCAACGGACGGGACTGACCACGCTCAGGAACCCTGCGGATGCTGGGATCTGGGATCTCCGGCGCGTTCACGAAGTGCACGAACCGGGCGAGCCGCTCGGGGTCGGCGAGGGTGTCGGCCCACTCGTCGCTGTAGGTCTCGACGTGACGTTCCATCGCGGCGTCGAGGTCGCCGCAGAGCCCCAGGCTGTCGGCGATGACGACGTCTCGGATGTGCTCGAGACCGGTGGCCTCCACCCACGGTGCGGTGCGCTGCAACCGCTCGGCGGTGAACACGTAGAACATCAGGAACCGGTCGATCGTGCGGACCAGTGTCTCGGTGTCCACGTCGGTGAGGAACAGGTCGGCGTGCCGTGGGGTGAATCCGCCGTTGCCGCCGACGTAGAGGTTCCACCCGTTCTCCGTCGCGATGACGCCGACGTCCTTGCTGCGCGCCTCGGCGCACTCGCGGGCGCAGCCGCTGACGGCCAGCTTCAGCTTGTGGGGCGCCCGCAGACCGCGGTACCGCAACTCCAGCAGCACGGCGAGAGACGTGCTGTCCTGGACGCCGTAGCGGCACCAGGTCTGCCCGACGCACGACTTCACGGTGCGCAGCGACTTGCCGTAGGCATGGCCGCTCTCCAGCCCCGCGTCGACCAGCCGCTGCCAGATCAGCGGCAGCTGCTCGACGCGAGCCCCGAACAGGTCGATCCGCTGCCCCCCCGTGATCTTGGTGTAGAGGTCGAAGTCCTTGGCCACCTGGGCGATCACGAGCAGCTGGTCGGGGGTCACCTCACCACCGGGAAGGCGGGGTACGACGGAGTAGGAGCCGTCCTTCTGCAGGTTCGCCAGCATGTGGTCGTTGGTGTCCTGCAGCGTGCCCTGCTCCCCGTCCAGGACATAGCCCCCGCCCAGGGAGGCCAGGATCGAGGCCGCGGTCGGCTTGCAGGTGTCGCAGCCTTTGCCGGTCCCGTGCTCGGCGAGCAGCTGCGACCAACTGCGGATGCCGCGGACCCGGACCACCTCGAAGAGCTCCGATCGGCTGTAGGTGAAGTGCTCGCACAGCGCCTTGCTCAGGGTGAGCCCCTGGGCTGCCATCTCCTTGCCCACCAGGGCTTTCACCAGGTTGAGGCACGAGCCGCAGCCGGTGCCGGCCTTGGTGCACTCCTTCACGGCCGACACATCCGGTGTGGCCCGGGCGGCCGCGCAGAGGTCGGCCTTGGTAACCGCATGGCAGGAGCAGACCTGGGCATCGTCTGGAAGCTCGAGCTGCACACCTGAGGACGACGGTGCGATGAGCTCGGCCGGGTTCACGCCGAGACCGCTGCCGACCAGCGGCCGCAGCGAGGCGTAGGCACTCGCATCCCCGACGAGGATGCCGCCGAGGAGCCGCTGGGCGTCGTCGGAGACGACCAGCTTCTTGTAGACGCCCGCGACCGGATCGGCCCAGACCAGCTCCAGCGCACCCGGCTCGGTGGCGAAGGCGTCTCCGAAGCTGGCCACGTCGATGCCCAGGCACTTGAGCTTGGTCGACAGGTCGGCGCCCTCGAACGTCCCGGCCCCCCCCAGCAGCCGGTCCACCACGACCTCGGCCATCGCGTAGCCCGGTGCCACCAGCCCCCAACAGCGACCCAGCGCCGAGGCGCACTCCCCCACCGCGTAGACGTCCGGCGCCGAGGTCCGGCAGCCCGGGTCAACCGTCACGCCTCCACGTTCGTGCACCTCGAGTCCGGCGGCGCGAGCCAGGGCGTCGGCCGGTCGGATGCCGGCGGAGAAGACCACCAGGTCGACGTCGAGGTCGGCGCCGTCGGCGAAGGACATGCGCAGACCGCCTGGCCCGTCGACGATCTCCTGCGTTGATGCGCCCAGCCGTACCTCCACACCCAGGGCCTCGACGAGCCGTCGCAGCGCCTCGCCGCCACCCGGGTCGACCTGCACCGGCATGAGCCGCGGGGCGAACTCCACCACCGTCGTCGCGAGGCCCAGGGTCTGCAGCGCCTGAGCCGCCTCGAGCCCGAGCAGGCCGCCGCCGACGACAGCGCCCGTGGTCTTTCCGACGGAGAACGCCTTGATGGCTTCGAGGTCCTCCACGGTCCGGTAGACGAAGCGTCCCGGACCGGTGGATCCCGGAATGGGCGGCACGAACGGCGTGGAGCCGGTCGCCAGGACCAGCGCGTCGTAGGGCGTCACCAGTCCGCTGGCACTGGTGACGGTGCGGACCTCGGTGTCGACCGAAACCACCGGATCGCCGAGTCGCAGGTCCACGGCCGGGTCATTCACCGCGGGCAGTCCCAGCGCTGTCCCAGCGAACCAGCTGGACAGCGCCACCCGGTCGTAGGCGTGTACCCCTTCCTCGGCGTGCACCACCACATCCCACTCGGCGGTGAGCCCCCGTGCGACGGCGACCTCCACCACCCGATGTCCCACCATGCCGTGCCCGACGACGACCAAGGTCCTGCGGCTCATGCGACGGTCCGTTCCTCGAGGGGCGTCAGCAGCGTCCGCACCAGCGAGGTGCAGGTGCCACATCCGGTGGTGGCGCGGGTCTTCAGGGCGACCTCGGCGACAGTGCGACACCCACTACCGCGGATCTCCCCCGCCGTGACCGCGTTGCAGGTGCAGACCGTGTCGCCGTCCGCCAGATCCCCTGCCGCAGCGGCGCGCCGCGGGGCGAACAGCAACGTCGTGCGGTCGACCGGGAGCGGTGTGCCCCGGTCGAAGGCCTGCGTCACCGGACCGACGGTCGACAGGTCGCCAACGAGCAGGGCACCGACGAGCACCCCGTCGCGCACCACCAGCTTCTTGTAGACCTGACGTACCGGGTCGG
>JANOTZ010000265.1:0-6735 GCA_031416735.1 Frankiales bacterium | reverse complement strand
CTTGCCGCCGCCGCCGTAGCGGCCTCCCCGATGGCCGCGGACGCCGCCCCCAAGAAGCCGGTCCCGAAGCCGGTGAAGAAGCCGACTAAGCGCGTCGTCACCTGGAGCTACAACGGCACCTTCGGGGTCAGCGGAGTAGGCACTCTGTGCGGGGGACCCGCTGAAAACTGTGTCGACATCCCGACCGAGAAGCACGAGACGAAGGTCAGCTTCAGCGCCGTGGATCAGACCGGCCAGAAGGTGGCGCTGCAGTACGCCTTCGACGACGACTACGCCGGAACGGTCCAGGACGCCTGTGGCTCCGGCAGTTTCCCTGTCTCCAAGGGAACGCTGGTCTCCTTCAACACGATCCTCTCACCGACATGTCCCGGTCTTGCGACGACGGGCACCGTCACCGTCACCATCACCGGGCTGAAGTAGCTCAGCCCTTCGCCTCGGACCAGCGCTGCACCACGGCGACGTCCGCCACGAAACGCACACCCGACCCCGAGGCCCAATGGTCGGTCACCGACTGCAGCGCGGACTGCAGCAACGCGACTGCCTCGGGGGCCTGCGCAGAGGGCACGTGCAGCAACAGCTCGTCGTGCAGGCACAGCACCACCCGCCCACCGGAGAGCCCGTTGCGTACGGCGGCGGCCCACGCCTTGAACAGCTCCGCCGCCGCTCCCTGCACGACGGCGTTGCGGGCGTAGCGACCCACCCCGCCGTTGCCGACGAGCACGAGGCGACCGCCATGGGTCCGCACCGAGACCCCGACCCGACCGGCCTCCTCCGCAGCACGTAGGTAGGCCAACGCCGTCGGATAAGCCAGCTCCATCTGCTTCAGTGCCTGCCCGGCCGCTCCGCTGGTCTGGCCGTACATCGCTGCCAGGACGGCGATCTTGGCGGTCGGCCGGTCGCAGCCGAGCTGGCTCGCGACAGGTGTGTAGAGGTCGTCAGCGGCCGCCGCGCGGGCGAAGCCGGCATCCCCGGAGACGGCGGCGAGCACCCGCGGCTCGACCTGCCCGAGGTCGGCCCGCACGAGCACGTGCCCCGGCTCGGCCGCGATCGCCGGTCGCAGGTCCGCAGGCAGGGAGTGCAGTCCGGCGCTGGCCGTCATCCGGCCGGCCCCACCGTCGGCCGCGGTCCACTCCCCACGCAGCCGTCCCCCTGAGACGTGTTGGGCGATCCAGCCGTAGCCGTAGGTCGTGGCGACCCGCTCAGCCTTCCGCCAGGTGAGCAGGGCGTCCACGACCGGGTGCGCCGCCCGGTAGGCCTCGAGCCGCCACGAACGGGTGTCGGGCACGTCGATCCCCAGTCGCAGCAGGGCATCTCGCACCGACAAGGGGTTGCGCAGGTCCACGTCGTCACCGCGGAACAGGGCCAGCACCGGGGCGTCCCGCACCGCCCGGTCATCGGCGCCCCCGATGGCCGCGGCGATCAGGGAAAGGGCCGCCGGCTCGTCGAAGGGCAGGCCGTCCGCCTCCAGCTCCGTGCACAGCAAGGAAGCCGCCGACTCGGCCCACGCCGTGACCAGCGCCAGGGGCGGCCCCGACGCGAGGGCGCGCGGGTCGGGCAGGGCGCGCAGGGCAGCCTCCTGCAGAGCCTGCACCTCCAGCGCCAAGGAAGCCCAGCGCGTAGGGGAGCAGGAACGCTGCGCGTCGGGGTGCAACGACCCATCGGCACGGACCGGGTCGACGAACCCTTCGACCACCGACAGCCCCCGGTCGAGCAACGTCAGGTCGTCCCCGGGAAGCACCGGCACAGGCAGCCCGTGGGCGGCGGCCCACACCGCGGCCGGATCGTCGCGTCGACCGCCGTACAGCAGCTTGTGCACTGCGGCGAGGTCCCAGAACTGCCTGGGGCGTAAGGGAAGTAGCCGGGTCGACGAGGCGGACCAGACGACGACCCGACTATCCACGGCGGATGGCAGAAGCCCGGTCCACTGCCGGTCGGCAGTCGCGAAACCGACCGTGGAGGATCCGAACGCGACGGCCAGCAAGGAGGGCTAGGAGTCCTCGAGGCGGGCCCGCCGGGCGGCGATCTGCGCGGTCTTCGCGTCCCGCTTGGCGGCCAGGGTTTCGGCCAGCTGCCGACGCTGTGCGGAGAGCAGGAACACGCTCGCCACCGAGGACAGGAGCAACGACCCGAGCAGCAGCGGGATGCCGTTGAAGTTCCAGCCGAGCAGACCGGCAGCCGACCACAGCAGCAGGGCGATGAGGACGAAGAGGCCGGCCCGCCCCAAGGTGTAGACCAGCGCCTGCCGGGTCATGCCCAGACCTTCATGGGCTGCGGCTCGGCCCGGCGCTCGGCCAGCGTCGGCGGCCCGTCGTACCGCTTGACGATGTTGTAGCGGGTGTCGCGCTCCGCCGGGGTGAAGCCGGCGTCCCGGATGATCTCGAGCAGGTCCTCGCGGGTCATCGTGTCGGGAGTGCCGTAGTGGTCGGCGTCGTGGGTGATCTTGTATTCCACGACCGAACCGTCGAGGTCGTCGGCGCCGAACGACATCGACAGCGCCGCGTTGGACAGCCCGTGCATGACCCAGAAGTTCTTGATGTGGTCGACGTTGTCGAACAGCAGCCGGGACACAGCGAAGGTCTTCAGCGACTCGTTGCCCGACGCCATCGTCGTACGCGTCATGAGCTTGTTGCGCGACGCATCCCCGGACCCGTCGTGCTGGTAGCGCAGCGGGATGAAGACGGCGAAGCCACCGGTCTCGTCCTGCAGCTCACGCAGCCGCAGGACGTGGTCGACGCGGTGCCGCGGCTCCTCGATGTGGCCGTAGAGCATGGTCGCCGGAGTGCGCAGGCCCTTGGAGTGGGCGAGCCGGTGGATCCGCGACCAGTCCTCCCAGTGCGTGCGGTGGTCGACGATGTGCTGGCGGACCTCCCAGTCGAAGATCTCCGCGCCGCCGCCGGTGAGCGACTCGAGCCCGGCGTCGATGAGCTCATCGAGAATCTCGTCCGCCGAGAGCCCACTGATCTCCTCGAAGAAGTGCACCTCGGTGGCGGTGAACGCCTTCAGCTTCACATGAGGCAGTGCGGCCTTCAGCTCTCGGAGCACCTTCGGGTAGTACTTCCACGGCAGCGTCGGGTGCAGGCCGTTGACGATGTGCAGCTCGGTGATGCCAGCCGGCTCCATGGCGCGAGCGAGCCGGACGGCCTCCTCGACGCGCATCGTGTAGGCGTCCTTCTCCCCCGGCTTGCGCTGGAAGGAGCAGTAGGCGCAGGAGGCGGTGCAGACGTTGGTGAGGTTGAGGTGCCGGTTGACGTTGAACAGCACCAGATCGCCGTTCTTGGCCGTCCGCACGTGGTGCGCGAGCTCCCCGAGCCAGGCCAGGTCGTCGCTGGCATAGAGCGCGACACCGTCGTCATAACTCAGTCGCTCACCGGACAGGACCTTGTCCTCGAGCTCCTTCTTGCGACCCGCGTCCACCGCTGCACTCCTCCTGGTTTGAAGGCTCCAGCCTACGGCGATGGGGTACGGCGAAAGGCGCCAACCCCCGTCTGCGGAGGGTTGGCGCCTTTCGGAGTGGTCAGCTGTGCGTGTGTCGGCGACGCAGGACCAGGCCGGCTCCCAGCAGGAGCAGGGCGAGCGAGGCCACACCGACCGACATGCCGGTGGCGGCCAGGTCCGGGACGGCGCCCGGCGGTGTGGTGCCCGGCGGGGTCGTACCCGGCGGGGTGGTGCCCGGGACGACGCCGGGCGCGAACGCCGCCTGGTCGGACAGCGTGACGAGCTCCAGCGAGATCGGGGCGCTGGTGAGCAGTCCGGCGACCTGGGTGACCCCGGTCAAGGCCGGCAGGTCGATCGCCCCGGGAAGGGCGAGGGACGTCGGGATCGACACGGCCGGGAGGGTGATCGTCAGACCCGTGACCGAGGCGAGTGCGCGGCCGTAGCCACCCGACACCCACGTCCGGGTGCTCTTGGTGAGCAGGTTGACGGTGGGTGCCGGGATGTCGAGCGCCAGGCCGGGGAGCGTCGACAGGACCGAGGACAACGTGCCGGTCAGGTCGCTGATCACGTCGTTGACGAGGTCGGCGTTGGCGCCGATCAGGTCGATGGCGTCGATGCGGCTGGATCCGAGGGCGAGGTTCAGCACGTCGGTGCCGAGGACCGACAGGCCCTCGACCGAGCCACCGGTGACGTCCGCCGACTGTCCGCCGGCGACCGCGCTCGAGGCGACCGCGCGGCTGGTGACCTGCAGGCTGTCGAGGCTGACGAGCGGCGTCCCGTCCAGGACGGCGGAGGCCAGGTCGTCGACGAGGCCAAGGGCCACGTTGAGCAGGGCGGTGAGGGTGGCGAGCGCCGCCTGCGCCGCATCGACGGCTGCCTGCGCCGTGACCACCGCGGCGTTAGCCGTGGTGAGGGCGGTCTGCGCGGCGGTGTAGGCCGAGAAGCTCGCGGCGGTGCCCGGGACGAGCAGCTCGACCGCGGCGAGACCGGGGCCGGAGAGGGTGGAGTAGCCCGCGATGGTGTTGGCCGTCGGGAACGAGATGAGCGTCGCGCCGACGACCTGGTTGAGGTTGGCCTGGAGTGCCGCAGTGGCCGCGGTCAGCGCGCTGGTGGCGGCGGTCTGGGCGCTGAGGGACTGCGCGAGACCGGCGGCCGCGGTGGTCGCGGTGGCTGTCGCGGTGTTGACCTGGGTCTGGGCGCTGTCGACGGCGGCCTGCGCGGTGGTGATCGCGTCGTTGACCAGGTCCAGCTGGTCGACGAGCGAGCCGAGGGTGCCGACCGGGAGCTTGCTCAGGTCGAGTCCGAGCTGGGCCAGGATCGCCCCGATGCTCGGGAGCGCCAGGTTCTTGACCGTCACGGTCTTCTGCGACAGCGCCTGGGTGCTGCTCACCGCGGTGCCGATCGAGCTGCCGCCGGTGAGCGGTACGGCCAGGCCCAGCAGCGACACGCTGCCGTGCGAGGCACTGCCTACGTGGCTGTCCGGCGCTCGGCTGGCCGACGCCTCGAAGGAGGGGCTGGTGAGGGAGACGATGCCGGCCAGGGCCGCAGGGGAGGTCTGCGCGGGGACGGTGACCGGGGAGTCGGCCGGGGTGATCACCTGCTCGCCGTACGCGGTGGAGTCGGCGACGACAGGCGTCACGGCTACTTGGGCCAGCGGCGAGCCACCCACGGTGTCGCTGACGAGCGAGAGCCCGCCGAGCGCGAGGGTGTGACCGCCGGCGGTCACCTTGAGGATCTGCACCGAGGACGTGCCGGTGCCGGTCGCGGCGGTCGCGGCGGCCAGGGCCGGCGCGCCGGAGGCTGCGCCGAGCAGCCCTACCGCGGTGAGTGCGAGCAGTGCGCGGGTTCGGGTGGTCACAGGGAACTCCAGATGCGGGTCGGATGGGCGGCTAGATGCAGCCTCCCTATTCCGATGTCCGGCTTCTATGGCACATGCGTGTCATTTCCGACTAGTCCATATGCACGGATCAGCGCACATCAGGGGATACGGTGCCTGCCTTCGAAGCGGGTCGAGAGCACCACGGTGGTCCGGGTGCGCGCCACGCCGGGCACCTTCCGGAGCACCGACAGGGTCCGGTCGAGGGCATCGAGGTCGGCCACCCGGACCTTGACGACGAACGCCTCGTCGCCGGCCACGAACCAGCAGTCCTCGATGGCGTCGACCTCCCGGAGCGCCGCCACGATGTCGTCGGACTCGACGCCCTCGCGCTGCTGCAGCCCGACCAGCGCACTCACCCCCAGACCGATCAGCGTGGGGTCGACGTCGGCGTAGGTGCCCCGGAGCACACCGTCGCGCTCGAGCTTGCGGACCCGGTCGTGCACGCTCGGAGCGGACAGGCCCACCTGCCGCGCGAGATCGGCATAGGACGTCCGGGCGTCCACGTGCAGGGCACGCAACAACTGACGGTCGATGTCGTCCACGTCACACTCCTCAGATGTTTCACAAGGTCAACGGCAAGCGTAGCCTGATGATCGTAGGAACAACACGTTTCGACACTTAGATTCACAGGAGCAAGCAATGTTCATGATCGAGAGCCAGGCCGCTGCCTTCCACGTCCAGCAGCTGCGCGCCGAGGCCCGCCGCGACGCCCAGGCGCGCCTCGTGGCCCCGCGGGTCCAGCTCCTCAGCATCCTGCGCCAGACCCGCCGTAGCCGCTAGCCACTCCCCGCTAGCAACCCCCCAGACGGCACCCGTTCAAGATCACGAACCGGACACGCCGTCACCTTCGACGCACTGGGTCGTTGACCGGGCAGGACGGGAGCGTAAGACTGCCGAATGGGGAGGGACTGCAATGGCTGACGAACTGGTGACCCGTGCACCGCAACGCGACCGACTGCTCACACCGGGGGAGGTCGCGACGCTGTTCCGCGTAGACCCCAAGACCGTGACCCGGTGGGCTTCGGCCGGCCGGATCGGCAGCATCCGCACCCCCGGCGGCCACCGCCGCTTCCGGGAGTCCGAGGTCCGCGCCCTCCTGCGCGGCGAGCCGAGCGACCCGCCTGCCGTGCCCCAGCAGCCGACGACCAACACCGTCGACCTGGCCGCCCGCCGGTTGGCCCGCTAACCGCTCACGTCCCGGGGCGCGCGTTCCCGGGGCGTCCCGCGGCAGTCCCGGAGCGTCCCGCGGCAGTCCCGGAGCGTCCCGCGGCAGTCCCGGAGCGTCCCGCGGCAGTCCCGGAGCGTCCCGCTCCGAGCTGCCCGGTCCAGCGCAACAACAGGTCGTGCTCGACCCCGAGCACGTCGAGGACCTTGCCGGCGACGAAATCGACGAGCTGCTGCACCTCGGTGGCCCCGCCGTA
>JANOTZ010000264.1:0-2447 GCA_031416735.1 Frankiales bacterium | reverse complement strand
GGGGGAGCGCGACGTGTTCGCCGAGCACCGCATCGACGAGCAGCTGGCGAAGGCGCTGGACCGCAAGGTCTGGCTGCCCAGCGGCGGCTCGCTGGTCATCGACCGCACCGAGGCGATGATCGTGGTCGACGTCAACACCGGAAAGTACGTCGGCAAGGGCGGCAACCTCGAGGAGACCGTCACCCGCAACAACCTTGAGGCCGCGGAGGAGATCGCCCGCCAGCTGCGCCTGCGCGACCTCGGCGGGATCATCGTCATCGACTTCATCGACATGGTGCTCGAGAGCAACCGCGACCTCGTCGTACGACGTCTCGTGGAGTGTCTCGGGCGCGACCGGACCAAGCACCAGGTGGCCGAGGTCACCTCGCTCGGGTTGGTGCAGATGACCCGCAAGCGGGTCGGCCAAGGGCTGCTCGAGTCGTTCAGCGAGCCGTGCGAGCACTGCCGTGGTCTGGGCGTGATCGTGCACGAGGAGCCGGTCGACGACAGCAAGCGGGCCGCGCCCGAGCGCTTCGACGACCGCCCGCGTGGCGGCCGTGGCGGCCGCGAGGGTGGCGGTCGCGAGGCTGGCGGTCGTGAGGGTGGCCGAGACAGCGGGAGTCGAGGGGAAGCCCCGCGCGAGGAGCGGGCCAAGCCCGCGGACGGCCGCACGAAGCCGGTCCAGGACGAGCAGGCGGCGACTGACGACGGTGGCGAAGCCCCCAAGCGGCGCAGCCGTGGCGGTCGCGGCCGTGGCGGTCGCGCCGAGGGCGCCCCGTCCGCGGACGCTTCCAGCGCCGAGGCCGGCTCGCCGGTGACCGACGGTGCCAGTGCCAGTGCCAGTGCCGACTCGCCGGTGACCGCCGGATCCGATCCGGCACCGGCCGCGCCAGCTGCGGTCCCCACGCCCAGCGTCGCGCCGGCCGAAGCACCGGCTCCGGCTGCCGAGCCGGCGGAGGCGGGCCCCAAGCGTCGCCGCCGCGCGACGAGCAAGCCGGCCGGCCCGCCCGTCGAGAGCTGATCGATGTTCGCGGATCCGTGGGGCTCGGGTTCAAGGAGTCGTTGCAACACCCTGATGGTTTGGGGTGGTTGGGATGACGTCTCGTGGTGGTCCGCGGATCCCGCGGCAGGTCGAGCGGGAGTTCTGGCGGTTGATCGCTGGCGGGGCCTCGACCGATGAGGCGCTCGTCGCGGTGGGCGTGGCGAACGGGACCGGGTGGCGGTGGTTCCGTGACGCTGGCGGGATGGCGCCGTTGGATCTTGCTGAGCCCTCCGGGCGGTATCTGTCGATGCGTGAACGGGAGGAGATCGCGGTCCTGCGGGGCCAAGTGAGCCTGCGTGAGATCGCCCGCCGACTGGGCCGGTCGCCGTCCACGATCAGCCGTGAGCTGCGCCGCAACGGCCGCGGTTACGGCCAGCAGCAGTATCGGGCGACGATGGCGCAGTCCGAGGCTGACCGGCGAGCCCGGCGGCCCAAAACCGCCAAGCTCGTCCTGCATCCGCCGTTACGCACGTATGTGCAGGACAAGCTCACCGGCCCGGGGCGTTGGAGTCCTGAGCAGATCTCCCGCCGACTCAGGCTGGACTTCCCTGACGATGAACGGATGCGGATCGCTCACGAGACGATCTACCAAGCGCTCTACGTCCAGGGACGCGGAGCGCTGCGCCGTGAGCTCACCGCCTGTTTGCGGACCGGGCGGGCCTTGCGCAAACCCACTGCCCGAGCCAGCCAGCGCAACGGGCGGATCAAAGACAAGGTCATGATCAGCGAACGTCCGGCTGAGGTCGCCGACCGCGCCGTTCCCGGGCACTGGGAAGGCGACCTGATCGTCGGCAAGAACAGCGGCTCCGCGATCGGGACGCTCGTGGAGCGCACCACCCGGTTCACGATGCTTCTGCACCTTCCCCCGGGCGATCACGGGGCGATCGCGGTCCGCGAAGCGATCGCCGCGACCATCACCACCCTGCCGCCCCAGCTGCGGCGGACCCTGACCTGGGACCAGGGACAAGAACTCGCTCAGCACCTGCAGCTGAGCTTCGACACGAACCTCGAGGTCTACTTCTGCGACCCCCACAGCCCCTGGCAGCGCGGCACGAATGAGAACACCAACGGACTGCTACGCCAGTACTTCCCCAAGGGCAGCGACCTTTCAGTGCACAGCCCCGAGGACCTCGCGCTCGTCGCCTCCGGACTCAACGGCCGGCCACGCAAAACCCTGAACTGGAAGACACCAGCCGAAGTCCTCAGCGCGCTACTTTCAACCGCTGCATAAGCCGGTGTTGCGACGACCCCCAGAATCCGCCCCCACCAGCTCCGCGAAGATCCTGAGAGTGGAGCCTCAGCCGCCCGGTCGGACCAGCCCCGTCTCGTACGCCAGCACCACGGCCTGGACCCGGTCGCGCAGCCCGAGCTTGCCAAGCACCGGTCGAGCCGTCAGGTCGCCAGCGCTGCCAGCGCGGCCAGCGCG
>JANOTZ010000263.1:0-19435 GCA_031416735.1 Frankiales bacterium | reverse complement strand
CCGAACGGCATGTCCGCGACCACCAGCGGACGGTGGGTGCTGCGAGCCACCGCGCGCACCAGCGGGAGCATGTCCTCCATGGTGACCGGGACGGTGCTGTCGTAGCCCAGCACGTTGTTGCCCGCGCTGTCCCCGACGAGCAGCACCGGAATCCCGGCAGCGTCGAAGAGCTGCGCCGTGAGCATGTCGTAGCTGGTGAGCATCGCCCACTTCTCGCCCCGGTCCTTGGCGTCCTGCAGGTCCCGGGTCGTGATGCGACGCGAGGTGATCCCGCCGTACAGGCTCTTGAGCTGGTCGGTCATGCGTTCCTCCGCGAGGGGGTCTCCAGGCAGGTGTCCCGGGACTCCCACCAGCGTGCCACTTGTCGCTCACCGCGTCGCTGTGGCCCCCGTCACTTCCGTGCCAGGATGCCCGGATGACCGAGAGCCCCTGGCCCACCATCCATGCCGAGCGCAAGGCGCTCGCCGACGACCTGGCCGGCCTCACACCTGAGCAGTGGCAGACCCCGTCGCTCTGCGAGGGATGGACGGTGCACCAGGTGCTTGCCCATCAGGTGTCCGGCGCGTTGATGACGCCGCCGAAGTTTCTCGCCAGGTTCGCCGGGTCGGGCTTCAACTTCGCGAAGTTCGCTGCGAAGGGGGTGGCGGCCCAGAGCGTCGGCGGACCCGCCGCGACCCTGGCGGCCTTCCGGGCCGTCGAGACCGCGACCACCGCGCCGCCCGGGCCCAAGGACACCTGGCTCGGGGAGGCGATCGTGCACGGGGAGGACATCCGTCGTCCGCTCGGCATCGCCCGCGATTACCCGCTCGCCGCGGTCACGCGGGTGCTCACGTTCTATGCGGGCAGCAACGCCATCATCGGCGGCAAGAGCCGCATCGCCGGCCTGACGATGAAGGCCACCGACACCGACTTCTCGGTCGGCAGCGGGCCGCTCGTCGAGGGACCTGCCCTGTCCCTCGTGCTCGCCGCGACCGGCCGCAAGGCGGCCCTCGACGACCTCTCCGGACCGGGTCTCGAGCTGCTCCGTTCCCGCTGATGGACAAGCCTTCTGCCGAGTTGGTGGCCCGCTTCGAGGAGCTGACCGAGGTCGTCCCGGAGGCTGACCGCAAGCTCGTCTTCGGCAGCCCGTCCTGCCTGGTCGGCGGCAACCTGTTCTTCGGCGTCGCCGCCACGGGGTGTTTCGTGAAGCTGCCGCCAGAGGTGGGGGAGGAGCTGCTCGCCGACGGCGGCCGGCCCTTCGAGCCGATGCCGGGGCGGGTCATGGGCGGCTTCTACGTCCTGCCCGACGGGGACGTCAGCGACTGGGTGCGCCGGTCCTACGACTACATCCGGACCCTGCCGGCCAAGAAAACCCTGCCGGCCAAGGGAAAGAAGGGTTCCTGATCAGCTCGGCTGCTCGCGCCAGCGGCTGGTGATCGGCAGCCGGCGGTCCCGGCCGAACGCCCGCGAGGTGATCTTCGGCCCCGGTGGGTTCTGTCGCCGTTTGTATTCGGCCAGGTCCACCATCCGCACGACCCGGTCCACCAGCGCCCCGTCGAAGCCGCGCGCGATCAGCTCGGCCCGGCCGAGGTCGTCCTCGATGTAGGCATCGAGCAGCGCATCGAGCACGTCATAGGGCGGCAGCCGGTCGCTGTCGAGCTGTCCCGGTGACAGCTCCGCCGACGGGGGCTTCTCGATGCTCGCCCACGGGATCGCGAGTGACTGCGTGTTGCGCCAACGGGCGAGAGACCAGACGAGGGTCTTGGGGACATCCTTGAGGGGAGCGAAACCGCCCGCCGAATCGCCGTACAGGGTGGAGAAACCGGTGGCGAGCTCGCTCTTGTTGCCGGCCGTGAGGACCAGATGTCCGTGCTGGTTGGACAGCGCCATGAGCAGCGTGCCGCGCACCCGGGCCTGCAGGTTCTCCAGCGCCAGGCCGTCCAGATGGGTCGAGGTGCAGTAGGCCTCGACCATCGGCGCGATCGAGATCTGCTGCCAGTGCAGGCCGCGCAGGTCGGCCA
The DNA here is from genome assembly GCA_031416735.1 of Frankiales bacterium. Lineage (GTDB taxonomy): Bacteria > Actinomycetota > Actinomycetes > Mycobacteriales > SCTD01 > RYN-111. Next base: position 17,435 of record JANOTZ010000263.1, on the reverse strand, counting down.
GCTCCTTGGCGTCGGTGACCGAGCCGGCGCTGCTCCACGCACTTGGCATCCCGACGACGTGCACGCGATCAGGCCCCAGCGCATCGGCGGCGATGGTCGCGACGACCGCGGAGTCGATGCCGCCGGACAGCCCCAGCACGACCGACCGGAAGCCGTTCTTCTCGACGTAGTCACGGGTCGCCGTCACCAGCGCCCCCCACACCTCGGCCTCGTCCTGCAGTTGGCCCGCGATCCCCGGCACGATCGGCTCGTACGGCGAAAGGGGCACGTCACTGAGCACATGGTGGTCGACGTGCATGACGGTGCCGTCCTTGGCGTCCACGTCGCCGGTGAGGTCGCCGGTGGCGAGCGGCAGGTCCAGGTCGACGGCCATCAGCCCCTGCTCCCAGACCGGGGCGCGGGCGACCAGCGTGCCGTCCGCGGTCACCACGAGGGAGCCGCCGTCGTAGACCAGCTCGTCCTGCCCGCCGACCAGGTTGACGTAGGCGATGGCCGTGCCGTTCTCGGCGGCCCGCCTCGAGACGAGCTCGGCGCGTACTTCGTCCTTGCCGCGTTCGTAGGGGCTGGCGTTCGGGCACAGCAGCAGCCCGACCTCGGCTTCGCGGGCCACCGTGAGGGGGCCGCCCTCCTGCCACAGGTCCTCGCAGATGACGATGCCGACATCCACCCCGTGAATTCTCAGGATGGGGAACCGGTCGCCGCGGACGAAATAGCGGAACTCGTCGAAGACGCCGTAGTTGGGGAGGTGGTGCTTGGCGTAGGATGCCACGACCTTGCCCCGGTGCAGGACGGCCGCGGCGTTCTGCGGTTCGCCGGCGGGACGGCCGACGGCCGGAGCCGGCCGGTGCGACCGGGCGCAATAGCCGACCACGACGGCGATCTCGCCGGCGCCCTCGTCGGCCAACGTGGTCGCGAGTTCTTCGAGCGCATCCAGGGACGCCTGCACGAAGGAGCGCCGCAGCACCAGGTCCTCCGGCATGTAGCCGGTCAGCGTCATCTCCGGGAAGACGACCACGTGGCAGCCGGCCTCGCGGGCGTGGGCGACGTAGGTGCTGACCACCGCGCTGTTGCCGCGCAGGTCACCCACGGTCGTGTCGACCTGGGCAAGACCAACGCGGAGCTGTGGCATCCCTTGAATCTAGGCGCTGAGCAGGGGGCGCAGGCGGCTGCGCTGGAGCCCAGCCACGATCGCGGTGAGCGGCCGGCGCAGCAGAGCCCAGCCGCCGAGAGCCACGACCGCGCCGACCGCCAGCCCGGCCAGCACATCGCCGGGGTAGTGGGCGCCGACGTAGACCCGGTCGACGGCGAGGAGCAGCCCGGCGACGGTGGCCGCGATCCCGAGCCGCCGGTCGACGAGGAACAGCCCGGCGATCACTGCGCCTGCCAGCGTCGCGTGGTCGCTCGGGAAGCTCGCATCCAGCGACTTCGTGCCCAGCAGGCTCACGTCCGGCAGGGCGTTGTAGGGACGGGCCCGGTCCACCGCGTGGACGATGGGCTGGTTGAGGCCGACCGCGATCAGGGTCGACAGCCCTGCCCAACCGGCCCGGGCGACGCCTGCTGCGTCACGGCGGCTCCGCGCGATGAGGACGCCGCCGAGGAGCAGCAGGGTGAGAAGCGCCGGCCCACCCGTCTTGGCGTAGAACAGGGCGCTCCCGTGCAGCCAGTCGGTGCGGGCCTGGAAGTCGTTGATGGTGCGGAACAGGTCGCTGTCCATCTGCTGCTTCTTTCGGGGAGCTCGCGGGCGCGGATCAGGCGACGGTTTTGGTCAGGGCGTCGTACTCGTCCTGGGTGAGCTCGACCGTGCCGGCGGAGCAGTTCTCCTCGAGGTGGGCCAGCGACCCGGTGCCCGGGATCGGCAGCATCACGGGGGAGCGCTTGAGCAACCAGGCCAGGGCCAGCTGGGCGTGCGTCGCGTGATGGTTCTTGGCGATCTCGTCGAGGATGCCGCCCGGCCGGGCCAGGTCACCGGCGGCCACCGGGAACCAGGGGATGAAGCCGATGCCCTCACGCTCGCAGTAGTCGAGGACGTCCTCGGACTGGCGGTTCGCCAGGTTGTAGAGGTTCTGGACACTGACGACCTCGACCACCTGCCTGGCCTGCTCGATCTCCGCGACCGACACCTCGGACAGCCCGATGTGCTCGATCTTCCCCTCGTCCTGCAAGGTCTTGATGGCGCCGAGCGACTCCTCGAGCGGCACCTGCGCGTCTATGCGGTGCAGCTGCCACAGGTCGAGCCGCTCCACGCCCAGCCGGCGCAGCGACATGTGCACGCACTGCCGGAGGTACTCGGGGCGGGCGAGCTGTTCCCAGACGCCCGGGCCGCAGCGGGTCAGGCCGCCCTTGGTGGCGATGACGACGTCGCCGTAGGGATGCAGCGCCTCGCGGATCAGGTCCTCGGAGACGAACGGACCATAACTGTCGGCGGTGTCGATGAAGTCGACGCCCAGCTCGACGGATCTCCTCAGGACCTGGATCGCCGCGTCGTGGTCCTTCGGGGGACCCCAGATGCCGTCGCCGGTGATGCGCATCGCACCGAAACCGAGCCGGTGGATCTCGCGGTCCTTCCCGAGGCTGAACGTGCCGCTGGCGTGGACGGGCTGGGTCATGGCTGCTCCTCCGGGTCAGCTCCTTCCTACCCCAGACAGGCCCCCGAAAGGCCCCAGACAGGCCACCGGCCGGCACCCGCATGGGGTGCCGGCCGGTGGGAGCTGCTCAGGTCAGCAGGTCAGGCCGGTGCCCCGGGCGAGGGAGCCGGCAACCTGTTCCGCGCCGGCGTGGTCCCCGGACGGCAGCTGCGTGCGGACCCAGGCCGCGGCCGAGGACACCGTGTCGCCGAGGCGGCTGGTGTCGTAGGTCGCGGCGTCGAGGCGCTCGGCTCCGGACAGGCCCACCTGACGGGTGAAGGCAGCCGACAGCTGCCCGCCTGCCAGGTCGAGCAGCAGGACGGCGTACTGCTGGGCAGCTGCCTGCTGGGCGGGGACCTTGCCCTTGACGTACAACGCCGTCACGACGGCGTTGGCGTTGCCGAACCACCCGGAGGAGAGCTCCGCCGCCTTGGTGGCGAGAGCGTCCCGCTCCGCGGCCGTCAGGGTCGCCTTGGTCCCACCGGAGTACTGGTCCTGCCAGAAGCGCAGGGCCTGCGGGGCGCACGACACCAGCAGCACCGGCACCGGCACGGCCACCAGACGGGTGGTCGTCGCGGCCACCACGCCGTCGAGCAGGAACCGTGCCGTCAGCAGATAGCTGCCGGCCGGCAGGGCACCGAAATCGACCGGGACCGACCAGGCGGACGTGCCGAGCGCGGTGATCTCGCCGGAGTCGAACCCGGCGCCGGTCACCTGCAGGGTCACGGTGCGGTTGACCGCGGCGTCCGCGTCGGTGGTCGCCGTACCGGCGACGTCGACCATGGCCCGCGGGACCGTGGCGCCGTCGGCCGGGGAGGTGAACGTCGCGCTGCTCGTCACGATGCGCGGCCGGGTGACCGTGAACGCCGTGGTGTCGCTCGAGCCGATGACGCCGTTCAGGTAGAGCCGGGCCGTGAGCGTGTGGGCCCCGTCGGCGATCCCCGTGGTGGGCACGGTCGCCGTGAACCCGAAGTCCGGCGAGGTGCCGTTGAGGACCACGGCCTGCTCCGCGCCGCCGTCCACCGCAAGGGTGCCGGTGGCGACGGGCGTGGACGTGCTGCCGGGCCGTCGGACGACGTACGGCGCACCGAACTCGGGGGCGTAGCTGCCCGCCTGGCCGATGCCGCCGGGCAGCTGGTCCACTGCGCTACCGACGAAGGACAGCACACGCACGTTCGTGGCGAGCGAGCCGGCCGCCGGGTTGCCCAGCGAGGTGTCCGGGGCTCCCGCGACCGGGTCGGCGAAGGGCAGCAGGAACGACACGGTGTCGGTGGCGATGTTGCGCACCAGCTCCGTGGCGACCGCGTTGTTGGTGGTGGCGTTGTAGGCCGACGCGGTCGGCGCTCCGGTGTTGATGTTCACCGAGGTGAACAGGGCTCGGCCCGCGATGTTCTGGTAGACGCGGAAACTGGGCACCAGCGAGCCGACGTCCTCGACGTTGCGCACGCCGACCGTGACGCGCATGCCGGCTGCCTCCTCGAGCACCGAGATCTACCGCAGGTCGGCGGCACCCGGGGTCTGTGCGGGCAGGTCGTCGTCACCGGCGGCCAGCACCTTGGTCGTCGCGGCGACAGGGGCGGGCACGCCGTCGTAGGCGGAACCGGTGACCTGCAGCGGCGCCGTGCCGTCGTTGTCGGTGCCCTCACCCGGCGAGGTGATCGCCACTGTCGGCGCGAGGGTGGACACGCGACCGTCCGCGGCCACCCCGAGGGCATCGAGCGCGGCCGGGATGTCGAGCAGGCCGGCGCCCTTGTCGAACGAGGTCGCGCCGCCGGTGTTCTGCGGGTCGGCCTCGTAGCTCGTCGCGTCACCGAAGCGGTATGCGGTGTCCTGCAGCACGTCCTCGACCTGGGTCGGGGTCAGGCCCGGGCGGGCCTGGTAGAGCAGGGCGACCGCGCCGGCGATGTGCGGGCTGGCCATCGAGGTGCCGCTGATGGTGGCGTAGCGCGGTGCCCAGGCGGTGGTCGGCACGATCTCGAGCCGGCAGACCGGGAGCGCCGCATTGCAGGTCGAGGTGATGTTGGCGCCGGGGGCCGACAGGTCCGGGTAGTTCACCGCAGTGCCCTTGCGTCCGCGGCTCGAGGAGCTGTCGAGGACGCCGTTGCGGGTTGCGGTGCCGAGGTCGTCGTAGTTGGCCGCCGTGATCACCCCGGGGGTCGGGTCCTTGGCGGTGCTGGAGAGCCGGTCGTCTGCGCCGGTGCCGCCGTCGCCGTTGGAGTCGCCGTTGCCGGCCGCGAAGACGATCGTGACGCCCTTCGCCAGCAGGGCGCGGGTCAGCTTGGAGAAGACGTCGTTGGGGTCGTACGCCGTACCGGCGGCGTCGCCGTAGGAGTTGTTGACGACCTTGATCCGCGGGGTGAAGGTGTTGTAGTTGGTGATCATGTGGTCGAAGGCCTCGGCGTTGGTGAAGATGTTGATGGCCTCACCCACGCCGTAGCTGTAGAGCGTGGCGCCCGGCGCGACACCCTGGTAGGTGCCGTTGGAGGCGGTGCCGTCACCGAGCACGATGCCGCTGACGTGGGTGCCGTGCCCGCCGGTGTTGTCGGTGAAGGGGGCGGCCGTCACATCCACGAACTGCGAGGGGCCGAAGCACAGGCCGGTCGTGGTGCTGATGAGACCCGGCGTCGTGCAGACCACCTTGTAGGCCTTGCCGATGCGCTTGGCGAGGTCGGGGTGGAGCCCGTCGACCCCGCTGTCGACGACGGCGACCCCGACCCCGGTGCCGTCCAGGACCCGACCGGTCGTGTCGCGGTAGGGACCGTTCGCGACGGCGGTGCGGGCGACCCGGGCCCGGGTCGCCCACGTGCCGCTCTCGCCGAAGTACTGCAGCTTGCGGTCGGCCTCGAGGTAGGTCACCGAGGACTCGCCACGCAGGCCGAGGAGCGCGCCGAGGGTGCCGGTCGCGAAGGTGACGTCCACCGACGCGAAGTCCCGGGCCGGCTGCAGCCCGTGGTCGGTGAGCAGCGCCGCGCGGGCGGCAGCGTCCCCGCCGTCGAAGTGCACGAACGCGCCGAAGGGCGCGCCGGCCGGGAGGGTCGCCACGGCGGAGGCCATCGACGGCGAGAGCGGGGCGAGGGAGGCCACAGTCACGAGCGGGGTGCTCGCGTAGGCGGTGCCGACCGCCATGCTGGCGGAGAACGTCACGACGGCGGTGGCCATCGCGAGGGTGGACAGGGTGGTACGGCGTGGTACGCGGATCACAAAGACTCCTGGCTGGGTCGCAGCGGGGTACGCAGAACCGGCCCGATGGGCCGGCAGCCGCATTATTCACCAAGTGGGGCAAATCACCTGCACACGCTGAGTGATCACCCGGCTGGCCTAATAACGGCCTCGCTCCCGGGCCTGTAAGGATGGGCAGATGGACAAGCAGCAGGAGTTCGTGCTCCGCACCCTGGAAGAGCGCGACATCCGTTTCGTGCGGTTGTGGTTCACGGACGTGCTCGGCACGCTGAAGTCGGTGGCCATCGCGCCGGCCGAGCTCGAGGGGGCCTTCGCCGAGGGCATCGGGTTCGACGGCTCCGCGATCGAGGGCTTCGCCCGGGTGCAGGAGAGCGACATGCTCGCCAAGCCCGACCCGGCGACCTTCCAGGTGCTGCCGTGGCGCGGCGAGAACCCCGGCACAGCAAGGATGTTCTGCGACATCTCGATGCCCGACGGCACGCCGTCCTGGGCCGACCCGCGGCACGTCCTGCGACGGGCGCTGGGCAAGGCGGCTGATGCCGGCTTCACCTTCTACACCCACCCCGAGATCGAGTTCTTCCTCCTGAAGTCCGACGAGCAGCCGCCCGTCCCGGTCGACCGCGGGGGGTACTTCGACCTCACCCCGCACGACGTGAGCCACGATTTCCGTCGCACCACGATCACGATGTTGGAACGGCTTGGGATCTCGGTGGAGTTCAGCCACCATGAGGTCGCCCCGGGCCAGCAGGAGATCGACCTGCGGTACGCCGACGCGCTGAGCACCGCCGACAACATCCTCACCACCCGGCACGTCATCAAGGAGGTGGCGCTGTCTCAGGGCGTCTACGCCACCTTCATGCCGAAGCCGTTCAGCGACCAGCCCGGGTCGGGCATGCACACCCACCTGTCGCTCTTTGAGGGCGACCAGAACGCCTTCTACGACGGCAATGACCCGCAGCACCTGTCCAAGGTCGCGCGGCACTTCATCGCCGGCCTGCTCCGGCACGCCGCCGAGATCACCGCGGTCACCAACCAGTGGGTCAACTCCTACAAGCGGCTGACCTGGGGTGGCGAGGCTCCGTCGTACATCTGCTGGGGTTCCAACAACCGTTCCGCGATGGTTCGCGTCCCGATGTACAAGCCGACCAAGGGCAACAGCACCCGCATCGAGGTGCGCAGCCCGGACAGCGCCACCAACCCCTACCTGTGCTTCGCGCTGCTGCTCGCGGCCGGGCTCAAGGGCGTCGAGGAGGGCTACGAGCTGCCGCCAGGTGCCGAGGACGACGTGTGGGCGCTGTCCGATGCGGAGCGCCGCGCGATGGGGATCCTCCCGCTGCCGGGGTCGCTGACCGACGCGATCGCCGTGATGGAACGCAGCGAGCTGGTGGCCGAGACCCTCGGTGAGCACGTCTTCGACTTCTTCCTTCGCAACAAGCGCGAGGAGTGGGACGCCTACCGCCAGCAGGTCACGCCGTTCGAGCTCGGCCGCTATCTCCCCGTGCTCTAGATGACCGCCCTCGTCATCACCCACACCGAGTCCGAGGACCCGGGCCACCTGTCCACCTGGCTGCCGTCGGCGGGGCTCGAGCTGCAGATCGTCGCGCCGTGGCGTGGAGAGGCGCTGCCGGCGACGCTCGACGGCTTCGACGCGCTGATCGTCATGGGCGGCCCGCAGCAGGCCTGGGACGACACCTCGGCGCCGTGGCTGCGGGAGACCAAAGACCTCCTGCGTACGGCGGTCGCGGGCGAGCTCCCGGTCTTCGGCGTCTGCCTCGGTGCACAGCTGCTGGCCGAGGCCACCGGCGGGCAGGTCAAGCCGGGCGCCGACGGTCCCGAGCTCGGCGCGAAGCTGGTCGCCAAGCGCGACCTCGCCAGTGCCGACCCGCTGTTCTGGGACCTGCCGCTGTCGCCCGTGGTGGTGCAGTGGCACTGGGACGTGGTGACCGAGCTGCCCCCGGACAGCACGTTGCTGATGTCCTCGACGGCCTACCCGCACCAGGCCTTCCGGGTCGGCACCTGTGCCTGGGGCATCCAGTTCCACATTGAGGCCGACGCCGCGATGGTGACCCGCTGGGCCGAGCACAACGCCGCCGAGCTCGCCGTGCTCGGAATGGACCCCGAGCAGGTGCTGGCCCGGACGCTGCCGGAGCTCGAGGAGATCGACGAGGTCTGGGGCGAGGTGCTCCGGCGCTTCGCCCGCCTGGTCCTTGCGCGCTGACCCCCGGACGACGTGAAAGGCTGGCGGGCGTGGAGATCGCGGCGGTGCGCTATGAGGCTGCGCACCTGCTCACCGACGCCCTCGAAGCAGAGCTGACTGCCCGGTACGGCGATGGCGGGGCGTCGCCGGTCGACGGCACCGATTTCCTTGCGCCGTACGGCGTTTTCCTGGTTGCTGCGGTCGACGGCGTCGCGGTCGCCTGCGGTGGACTCCGGTTGCACCAGGGCGGCATCGGTGAGGTCAAGCGGATGTACACCGCTCCCGCGGCGAGGGGGAAGGGCGTCGCGCGGCTGTTGCTGCGCGCCCTGGTGGGTCACGCCGGGTCGGCCGGGCTGCGCGAGGTGTGGCTCGAGACCGGCACCCTGCAGCCGGAAGCGATCGGGCTCTATGAGAGCGAGGGCTTCACTCCCATCGCCCCCTACGGCCACTACAAGGACGAGCCGCTGTCGCGCTGCTTCGCCGTGCGGCTGGCGTGACGGAACGCGGCTCGACGCAGGTCGGGCGGTTGGCCCGGCTCGGCTTCGACGATCCGCCTGCGGCGGCCCGCTCACTCACCGGCGCGGGGTTGTGGTCCGACGGGGCCGCCGTCGACGAGGGCGCCGCGGTGGTGGTCCTGGCCCTCACCGAGTCGGCCGACCCGGACCTGGCCGCGGCCGCCCTCGCCCGGCTCGTCGAGGCGTCCGCGCAACCCGAGGAGTTGCTGTCCCGGCTTCGTGACCACGACGGGCTGCGCCGTCGGCTGTTCTCAGTCCTCGGAGCCAGCTCGGCACTGGGCGACCACCTGGTGGCGCACCCGGAGGACTGGTTGGCCCTGGATGACGACGACGTCACCAGCACCCGCCCTTCCGTGCTCGGCCTGCAGTGGCAGCTGCTCGACGCGGTCGGCGCAGCCCCGGGCAGCCCCTTGCCGTGGGGGAGCGGGGGCGCCCAGGCGAGCGGGACGGGGCCCGAGGTGCTGGCGTCGCTGCAGCGCGCCTACCGCCGGTGTCTGTTGGCCCTGGCCGCGCGCGACCTGTCCGGCACGATGGCCCTCGAGGACGTGGCCGCCGAGCTGGCGGACCTGGCGAGCGCCACCCTGTCCGCCGGCCTCGCGATCGCCCTGGCAGGACTGGACGAGGACGCCGCGCCGGTGAGCCTCGCCGTCGTCGGGATGGGCAAGTGCGGGGGACGCGAGCTCAACTACGTCAGCGACGTGGACGTCATCTTCGTCGCCGAGCCGATGGACGGCGCCGACGAGGCCGACGCCCTGCAGACCGCCACCACGCTGGCCAGCAAGATGATGGCGGTCTGCGCCAAGGTCGCCTGGCCGGTCGATGCGGCGCTGCGCCCCGAGGGGAAGGCCGGCCCGCTGGTCCGCACGCTGGCCAGCCACCTGGCCTACTACGAGCGGTGGGCCAAGACGTGGGAGTTCCAGGCGCTCCTGAAGGCCCGCCCCATCGCCGGTGACCTGGTGCTGGGCCACGCCTACGTCGACGCACTGGCACCGCTGGTCTGGTCGGCGGGGGAGCGACCCGGGTTCGTCGAGGACGTGCAGGCGATGCGCCGGCGGGTCGAGGCCACCTTGCGCAGCGATCGCGCCGGGCGCGAGGTGAAGCTCGGTCCCGGCGGGCTGCGGGACGTCGAGTTCTCGGTGCAGCTGCTGCAGATGGTGCACGGGAGGGCTGACGACACGATCCGCTCCGGGACCACCCTGGTCGCTCTCGACCAGCTGGCCGCCGGTGGCTACGTCGGCCGCGAGGACGCCCGGCACCTGGCCGAGGCCTACCGGTGGCTGCGGACCGTCGAGCACCGGCTTCAGTTGCAGCGCCTGCGGCGCACCCACCTGCTTCCCGCCGACGACGACGAGGCCGGCCTGCGACGGCTGGCCCGCGCGGTCGGCTACCGCGGTGATGTGCTGCCGCTGTTTCGTCGGGAGCGCAATGGTCACTTCCGGGAGGTGCGCCGGCTGCACGAGAAGCTCTTCTACCGACCGCTGCTCGCGGCGGTCGCCAAGCTGCCCGTATCCGATGCCCGGCTCACCCCAGCTCAGGCCCGAGAACGCTTGGTAGCACTGGGTTTTGCCGACCCGGCGACGGCCCTGCGGCATCTGGAGGCCTTGACCGAAGGGGTGTCGCGGCGGGCCGCGATCCAGCAGACCCTCTTGCCGGCGATGCTGGGCTGGTTTGCCGACGCGGCCGACCCCGACGCCGGGCTGCTGTCGTTCCGGCAGGTGTCGGACGCCCTCGGCACGACGCCCTGGTACCTCCGGCTGTTGCGCGACGAAGGCACCGCGGCCGAGCGGCTCGCCCGGCTCCTCGCGTCCTCGCGGTATGCCGCCGACCTGTTCGTCCGGGCGCCGGACGCGGTCCGGTTGCTGGCCAACGACGCCGACCTGCAACCGCGGTCGCGGGAGGCGCTGGAGCAGGCCTTCCTCGCGGTGGCGGGGCGCCGCGACGAGTGGGAGCCGGCAGCCATCGCCGTCCGCAGCCTGCGCCGGCACGAGCTGCTCCGGATCGCCTGCGCCGACCTGCTCGCCCTGACCCCTTCCGTGGGGCAGGCGCTGTCCGACGTGTCGGCGGCGACCATCTCGGCGGCACTCGAGATCGCCACCCGCAAGGTCGAGGCCGAACGCCGCGGGCCCATCCCGGTGCGGCTGGCCGTCATCGCGATGGGTCGGCTCGGGGGCGCGGAGCAGAGCTATGGCTCGGACGCCGATGTGCTGTTCGTGCACCAGCCGGCACCGTTCGTCAACGAGTCGGAGGCGGCTGCTGCCGCCCACGACGTGGCGAACGAGATGCGGCGCCTGCTGTCGCTGCCCGCCCCCGACCCGCCGCTGCTCGTCGACGCGGACCTGCGAGCTGAGGGCCGGCAGGGCCCGCTGACCCGGAGCCTGGACTCCTACGCCGTCTACTACGCCCGCTGGGCGCACGTCTGGGAGTCGCAGGCGCTGCTGCGCGCGGCCCCCCTCGCGGGCGACCCGGAGGTGGCCGACGCCTTCCTGCGAGCGGTCAATCCCGTGCGCTATCCGGAGGGGGGGCTCACCCAGGAGCAGCTCACCGAGATCCGACGGATCAAGGCCCGGGTGGAGACCGAGCGGATGCCACGCAACATCGACCGGACCCTGGCCCTGAAGCTGGGGCAGGGCGGCATCGCCGACGTCGAGTGGACCGTGCAGCTCTTGCAGCTGCAGCACGGTCATGCGATCGAGGGTCTGCGCACGCCCCGGACGCTGCCGGCGCTCCGGGCCGCGGTCGCCGCTGATCTGATCGCCGCCGACGACGCGGCCGTGCTGGAACACGCCTGGACGCTCACCTCCAAGGTGCGCGACGTCCTGGTGCTCGTACGCGGCAAGCCCACAGCCATCCTCCCCTCCAGCGGCAGGGAGCTGGCCGGGGTCGCGATGGCACTTGGTTACGCTGCCGGAGCCCAGGGCGCGTTCCTGGACGACTATCGACGGGCGACCCGACGGGCTCGGCTCGTCGTCGAGAGGACCTTCTACCAATGACCGTGCGCAACGTGACCGTGGCTGACACGCGCTTCCTGCTCCGCGAGGAGGGCGCCGGCGACGGGACGCCGGTGCTGCTGCTGCACGGCGTCCCCGAGACCTCCTCGGTCTGGCGGCAGGTCGCCCCGGCGCTGGCGCAGGGCCGTCGGGTGCTCGCCCCCGACCTTCCGGGCCTCGGCGGCTCGTCCTACAGCGGTCCTTTCGACGTACCGGCTGTGGTGGGGCAGCTCGTCGCCCTGATCGAGTCCGAGTTCCCGGGCCGGCGCATCGACGTCGTCGGTCACGACTGGGGTGGCTCGGTGGCCCTCGGTCTCGCCGGGCTGCGCCCCGACCTGGTACGACGCCTGGTGGTCGCCAACGCGCCCTATCGGCGCCTCAACCTGCTTCGCGCCGCGCACATCCCGTTCTTCGCGCTGCCCCTGGCGCCCGAGCTGCTGTTCCGACTCGGCGGCAAGCGGGTCGTCGACGCGATGTTCGCACTCGCCTGGAGGGCCGGCGACGTCACGTTGGACCCGGAGGTGCGGGCCGAGTACACCGCCGCCTACACCGACCCGGACAAGGTCACGGCCATGCTCGGCTACTACCGCGCGACGGCTCGCCCCAAGCTGGCCGCCGCCGTCGGACGGGGCGAACAGCCGGCCGGGCCGCCGCGGGTACACGCCGAGAAAATGCTCGTCCTGTGGGGCGCGGCCGACCCGGTGCTGCCGATCAGCGTCGGTGAGTCGGTCGTGAAGGACCTCGGGCCCGACTGCGTGATGGTGACGATTCCCGGCGCCGGCCACTACGTGATCGAGGAGGCCCCGGAGCTGGTCCTGCACACGCTGCTGGACTTCCTCGCTGAATCACCAGCGGGTACGGCGAAGCCCGCGAAGGCCGTGCCGAAGAAGGCTCCGGCCAAGAAGGCTCCGGCCAAGATGGCTCCGGCCAAGATGGCTCCGGTCAAGCGCGCCCCCGCCAAGACAGCCCCCGCCAAGGCTGTCCCCGCCAAGACAGTCCCCGCCAAGGCAGCTCCCGCCACGAAGCCGGCCGCCCCTCAGCCGCCGGTCGAGAGCAAGGACGACGGTCCTGAGGCGTCCTGAACGCCTCGCCGGGATCGTCGCCCTGGTCCTCGCGCTGCTGCACCTGCTGCTGATCCCGGACTCCGGCACGGACCTGGCGGCGCAGTTGGCGCGGTCCTCGTTCGCCCGCGAGGCACCGTTCACTCCGGTCGACCTGTCGTGGTATTCCGGCATCCACCCCTACGGCTACTCGCTGCTGGCACCGTGGGTGCTCGCGCTGCTCGGCGTCGGGGTGACAGGAGTGCTGACAGCCGTGGCGATGGCCGTGCTGTTCGCACGGCTGATGCGGGACAGCGATCGGCCCCAGCTCGCCGCGCTCCTGGGTGCGGTCTTCGCCGTGGCGAACGTCGTCAGTGGGCGCACCACCTTCGGCCTGGGCGCGGTCGCCGCGCTGGCCGCGCTCGTGGTGCTCCCTCGCCGGCGGTGGGCCGTGGTGTTCGCGGTCCTCAGCGGATTGTTCAGCCCGGTGGCGGCTGCCTTCCTCGGCTTCGCGGCGGCCGTGCTCGTGCTGCACCGCCGGGTAGGCGGGTGGACCGTGGGCATCGCCTGCACGGTGCCGGTCATCGTCCTCGCGCTGCTGGTCCCGGGCGGTGGGATCCAGCCGTTCTCCGGTGACTCGGCGGTGCCGGCCGTGATCATCGCGGTGGCCCTCGCGGTCCTCACCAGCAGCCCGGTGGTCCGCACCGGCGCGCTGCTCTATGCCGTGGCCGTGGTGTTCTTCGCCATCCACGACGACCCGTTCGGCAGCAACGTGCTGCGGCTCGGAGTGCTGCTGGCCGCCCCCCTCCTGATCGCCACCTCCCGTCGCCGGGCGCTCGTGGTGCTGCTCGCTTCGGTCGGGTTCCTGTCCTGGCAGCTCGACCCGACCAGGGACGACCTGCGGGCCGATACCGGCCCCCCGCTGACGGCCCTCACTCGCCAGCTCGTGCAACTTGACGCCGACCGGGTCGAGGTCGTCGCGGCCCGGAGCCACCGCGAGTCCTACGTCGTCGCGGAGGAGGTGCCGCTCGCCCGCGGATGGTCGAGGCAGCTGGACCTGCGCGAGAACCCCTTGTTCTACAAGGGATCCCTCAAGGCTGACGCCTATCTCGACTGGCTGCACGACAACGCCGTCGATCACGTTGCGGTGCCGCGGCGGACCGTGCTCGACTTCGGCAGCACCCGCGAGGGCCGTCTGCTCAGGAAGCCGGTGCCTGGGCTGGTGGCGGTCTGGTCGGACCGCGACTGGGTCGTCTTCAAGGTCACCGAGGCCGAGCCCATCGCGGACCTGCCCGCCGAGGTCGTGTCTTCCGGCCGGACCGCCCTGGTGCTCCGCAGTGACCAGGCGGCGACGGTGCAGGTCAAGGTCCGGTGGTCACGCTGGCTGTCGCTGAACGGCCCCGGCTGCCTCGAGCGCGACGGTGACCACGTCCAGGTGCGCTTCTCCGGGCCCGGCACGGTAACCCTCGGCAGCAGCTTGCTTCCCAAGCGACACTGCTAGGAAGGCAGCGGCCTAGGAAGACAGCGGTCGCTTGAACCCGATCAGGTTGGCGAAGTGCGGCGTCGCCGCGAACTTCGTGAAGGTCCACACCGCGGGACGGCCGACCTCCTGGGACAGGTGCACCACCTCGGTCTCGCTGCAGACGACTCCGACGTGCGCGCCCCAGGCCTGGGCACGGTCGTGGAAGAGCGCCAGGTCGAGCGGCTGCGGGGTGAGCACGACCTGCGTCGCGTCGGTGTCGCGCCACAGCTCATCGGAACGCAGGTCCGGAATGGCGATGCCGAGCTGCGCCAGCAGCTCGTAGGCGAACAGTGCGCTGTTGGCGCCCTTCATCAGCTCGCCGCGCGGCACGGCGCCGGGGTAGCGATCCGAGCTGAAGGGGACGTCCCAGAACCAGGCTGGCAGGTCCTTGAGCAACGCCGGCAGGGTCCTCATCGGCGGAGCGTAGGTGACGCGGACGAAACACGGAACACCTCAGGCGGGGGAGATCTCCAAGACCGCCCGGTCGGTCACCGGCTCGAACCCCAACCGTCGGTACAGCCCGTTGCTCGTCGGGTTCGTGAGGTCGGTGAACAGCACGACGTCCTTGGCCCCGTCGTCGAGGGCCCGCTGTGTCGCGGCGGCGGTGACGGCGCCGCCATATCCGCGGCCACGGCTCTCCGGAGGCGTGTAGACCGGCCCGATCCGCACCGCACCGAACGCCTTCCGCGTGCGACCCGCCAGGGCCACGGGGCCGTCGTCCTCCCACAGGACGAAGGCGCCGAAGGCGAGGCGCTCGCGCACCGCGGCCTCGGTGTCCTGGGGGAGCACGCCCGTCTCGTCGATGAACGCGTCGAACCACCGGACCAGCAGCGACTGGTCCCCGGGCCCCGCGACCCTTGGTGCTCCGGGGGCAACGGGGGGCGTGAGGGTGCCGAGCCGATGCAGTCGCTCGGCGCGACGCAACGTCACAGGGCCGCCGCGGTAGGCGGCGCTGACGGCAGCGACCTGCGCGGCCAGCGCCGTCGGGCCATTGACGGCCCGAGGCTCGAAGAGCTCGACCAGAGGCCTGACCGCCTCGTCCGGCACCACCGACAACAACAGCGGGTACGGCGGTGTCTGGGACACCACACCGGTGACCTCACCCACCTCGTCGGTCCACCAGGCGAACCTCGTCCCGTCCGGTTGGGCCCGGACGTTCTCCGCCACGGTCAGGGCCACCGTGTGCCGACCCGGGTCATCGAGCAGCAGGCCCCCGGCTGCCGCGAGGAACTGCTCGACGTCGGTGGTCTCGTGCCAGGTCATCTGCGCACTCTGTCGCAACATCCCTTATGTCGCAGCCGATTTTGGGGGCGTAACCTCGACCGGTGATCCCCCTCCGTGTCGTCGCGGCCTGCGCGGCAGTGACGTTGCTCGGGGTCGCCTACGTCGTGGTGTGGCACCCGCCGCGGACGCCCACGGTCGAGATCGCCGACGTGCAGCGGCCCCCGGAGCCGACCACCTCGCCCACCTTGCCGCCGTCGGCGCCCCCCGTCCTCCCGTCGCCCACTGTCGCTGTGGTGCCGACGTTCGGGGGCGACGTCTCCTGGCCCAACTGCCCCCTCGGGACCCCAGGTCACCTCCCGAAACGACCCGCCAAGGGGCTCGGAATGCCCGGCCCCGCGGCCCAGTTCGTGGTCATTGGGCTGACCAACGGCCCTGGCTTCTATCCCAATCCCTGCCTCGCGGAGCAGGTCGCCGAGGCCAAGCGACGACATCTGTTCACCGCCGCCTACGCGTTCACCACGATGCCCAACCCCTCCCAGGTCTCCCGGTACGGCGGCACGGGACCGTGGACTTCCCGGACCGCACTGGGGCGCATGCAGAATGCCGCGTTCGCGGAGGCCCAGATCAATCTGGCCAGCGTTCGCCGTACCGGGTTGAGAACACCGATCATCTGGATGGATGTCGAACCGCAGGACTACCTCGGTCCCTGGGGGACTGACGTCACGGTCAACCGGGCGGTGATCCGGGCCGTGCAGAAGGCCTACCACCAAGCCGGTTTCGGCACCGGTTTCTATTCGGCGCCGTATGCCTGGAACCCGATCACCGGAGGGCTCCGGGACAACGCTCCGACGTGGGTGACCTCAGGGCCGCGCTCGCGGGCCGTCGCGGAAGCCAAGTGCGGTGCGCCCTCGTTCTCGGGCGGACCGGTCGCGCTCAGTCAGTACTGGGTCGAGGACGTCGCGGACTTCAACGTGACCTGCCCGCTGGCCCGGTCGGACGTGGCGCGGTTCTTCGCGACCAACTGAGGGAGTCAGACCTCGGCGTCGACGACGGCGCGCGCTGCCAGCCGTGGCCGCAGCCACTGGAGAAACGCCTGGTGCACCGGGTGGTCCTGATAGGCGGCGAGCGTCTGGGGGCTCGTGTGGGTGGTGGTGAGCGCCAGGTCGTAGGCGCCCGGCGCCCGGAGTGCGTCGAGGACCACCTCGAGGGACGCGATCTCCGGCACCTCGGCGGGAAGCGCCTCCAGTCGCTGCTTGGCGTCCGGGGCGTCGTCCCGGTCGGTGAAGCTGATCAGCACGATGTGCCGGACCACAGCTGGCTCCTGTCCTCGAGGTGGGGCAAGGCTAGGGGAGCGATCAGGTCGACCGGACGAGCGAGGCCAGCACGACGATGTTGTCGAGGTAGTGGCCCGTGGTGGCGTCGAACTCGCCGCCGCAGGTCACGAGCCGGAGCGCTGCGTGCCGGGTGTTCCCGTAGACCAGGTCTGAGGGGAAGGCCGCCTTGTGGAAGCGCCGGACCTCGTCCACCGCGAAGACAGCGGTCGAGCCGTCCTCGCGGCGTACCGAGATGAGGTCCTTCGGACGCAGGCCGCCGAGCCGGAAGAAGACCGAAGGCCCCTCGGCGGCCGAGTCGACGTGGCCGACGATAACCGCGGGACCGAGGGACCCGGGGGTCGGTGAGTGCGTGTACCAACCGGCCTTGTCGTAGTCAGGTCCCGGAGCGGGCACCTCCATGGCGCCCTTGGCGGTCAGCCCCAGCCGGAGCAGGGGGGAGCTCACCCCGATCGCTGGGATGCTGACGCTTCGCGGCGGTGATGCGGCGAGGGGGACAACGCGCGCGGGCTCCAGCTTCGTGACCGCCGTAGGTACAGCAGCTATGGGGGCTGACAACGCGACGGGTTGGGGTGGCTGCTCCTGGTCGGCGGGGGCCACCGCGATGCAGGCCGTCCCGGCCAGGCCGACCAGAACGGCGACAACACTGCGTCGCCGTCCGGTCGACCTGGCGTGGGCTCCGGTCACCGCAGGGACAGTCCAGTGCGGCGGAGGCGCAGCAACGCGACAAGGAGCAGACCACTACCGAGCATGAGGAGCGCGGGGCTCAAGCGGCTCCTCGACGGCCAGGGTGTCGGGGCGCGTGATCTGGCCTG
>JANOTZ010000262.1:0-9645 GCA_031416735.1 Frankiales bacterium | reverse complement strand
CTATGCCTATGAGAAGACCGGCCTGCAGATGCTCGCGGTGCGCAAGGACGGCAACAAGGTGGCGGTCTACGACTGGTGGCTCGACCGCAGCCAGCTGCCGGTGGGCTAGCGGAACGGGATTGCCGCGGTCTGGGTGACTGTCAGTCAGCCCAGACCGCGGCAACGGCGCCGGGCTGCTGCCACCTTCGTCCGCGCCAGGATCGGCGGGAACTGCTCACAAACGAGTCGGCCCGGAACTTCCCGTTAGGGCTCGCCGATAAATTAACGCTCCATCTGCTCTGGGGTGCGGCATGATCTGGTAGTGGCTGTCGAGGCGGATCTGGTGTCGGCGTTGCGGGCGAAGTTCGAGGCGGTGCTGCCGCATCTGGATGAGCGTCAGCAGCGGTTGGTGATGGCTGGTGAAGCCCGGTCGCTGGGGCATGGCGGAATCGCTGCGGTGGCCAGTGCGACGGGGGCGTCGCGTTCGCGGATCTCAGCGGGTGTCGCCGAGTTGGAGTCGGGTCAGGCGCCGCTGGGACGGGTCCGTCACGAGGGTGCTGGTCGCAAGCCGTCGACGTCGACCGATCCGGAACTGCTGGCAGCGTTGCTCAAGCTGGTGGAGCCGACCCGACGGGGCGATCCGGAGTCGGCGTTGTGCTGGACGACCTTGTCGACCCGTCGGCTGGCTGCCGAGTTGACCAGCGCGGGACACAAGGTCGGGTCGGACACGGTGGCGCGGTT
Organism: Frankiales bacterium; assembly: GCA_031416735.1. Taxonomy (GTDB): domain Bacteria; phylum Actinomycetota; class Actinomycetes; order Mycobacteriales; family SCTD01; genus RYN-111. Next base: position 8,925 of record JANOTZ010000262.1, on the reverse strand, counting down.
GCTGCGTGAGCAGGGCTTCAGCTTGCAGGGCAACGCCAAGACCATCGAGGGTGGCCAGCACGTCGACCGAGACGCGCAGTTCTCCTACCTGAACGAGCAGGCCGGACGGCACCTGGCAGCAGGTCAGCCGGTGATCAGCGTCGACACCAAGAAGAAGGAACTCGTTGGCCCCTATAAGAACGGCGGCAAGGAGTACCGGCCGGCCGGCGACCCTGAGCAGGTGAAGGTCCACGACTTCATCGATCCTGTGCTGGGTAAGGCCAACCCCTATGGCGTCTACGACGTCGGAGCCGACACCGGTTGGGTGTCGGTGGGGACCGACCACGACACCGCAGCGTTCGCGGTGGAAACCATCCGGCGCTGGTGGAAGAGCCCCGCGACCGCCACCGCTTACCCCAACGCCTCTGAGCTGTTGATCACTGCCGACGGCGGCGGTTCCAACGGCTACCGCACCCGGTTGTGGAAGACCGAACTGGCAGCGCTGGCCGCCGAGACAGGATTGACGATCACGGTCTGCCACCTACCGCCGGGCACCAGCAAGTGGAACAAGATCGAACACCGGCTGTTCTCTCACATCTCGATGAACTGGCGCGGCCGACCCCTGACCACCCACGACGTCATCGTGCAGAGCATCGCGGCGGTCACCACCAGGACGGGCCTCACCGTGCACGCCGAACTCGACACCTCCGAGTACCCGACCGGCGTGAAGATCCCCGACGCCCAGATGGAAGCGCTCCAAGACACCGGTGCCCTCCAGCGCCACGAATGGCACCCCGAGTGGAACTACACCCTCACGCCGCTACGAAACTGAGCGTGTTGTTGATCGGCAAGCCCTTAGGGTCTTGGTGTCAGACGCGAGGTCGATGCTCGTGATGTCGAGCGCCGAGTCGTTGCCGACGCCGCTCTCGAGCTCTGCATCACCCTTGGGGTCGGTGATCATGTTGCAGGGAAGCGGCTTCTTCTTGGGCGCGGCCACTGCCGCACCAGCGAAGACGAGGGACACGCCGACAACGACGGCGACAGCAGGGCGGACGAGACGCATGGGTTTCTCCAAGAATTCCCCAGCCCCTTCCTGGGGCAACTGTCACGAGAGTTCGACAAGGGTGCCGTCATTCCTGCCCGAACCCTGAAGATCGCACCACGCTGCTCCATTCGGCCCAGCTCCACGCCATCGTCGCGACAAGCAGGACATCTCGGGCAGGCGTCGAATCCTGGCGCGACCCTGGGAGTTGCCATGCGCCTGTCCAAGCTCGGCCTGTACGGCGGCCTGCTCGCCACCACCCTCCTGTCCACGACTGCCTCGGCGGCCGTCCGGACCCGACTCCCGGCGTGCGCGTCCTGGACGGATCCCGCCGGTGACTCCGCATGGCTGGTGCTCCAGGACAAGACCCTCGACATCACCGGCGTCAGGTTGCTCAACGACGGCAAGACCCTGACGGCGTCGATCGGTGCGCCCGACTATGCCCTCCGCCCCACCTACTCGCTGGGCAACTCCTATCAACTGCGGGTGACCCTCAACGGCAAGGCGGTCAACATCTACTACGGCGACAGCATGACGAGGTCGCAGGAGTCGATGGTGCTCACCCTGGCCGGGATGACCGTGGACAACACCTATGTCGCCGGCAGCAAGGAGCAGGTCACCGCCACCGTCGCGGGCGGCAAGGTGAACGTCGCGGTGGCCCTCGCTGACCTCGGCGCTGCCGTGGGCACCAGGCTCACGTCCAAGAGCACGGTCACCGAAGTGGAGGCAACGGCTGAAGGAAGCGTTGGCGTCTGGCTGCCCTACGACACCGCCGCGTCCAACGGCAGACCGATCAGCCTGGGCGCCTGCGTCTAGTCGTCAGATTTCTTCCTGTCCCGACCGAACCCTGACGGCTCAGGAGAACTCCTCCAGAGCCTGGCGTACCGGGACCTGTGCGTCTACGCCCACGCGCTCGGCGGCGAGGTCCGGGCCTACCGCGACGACCGCGACGTGGAAGTTGATGCCATCGTGGTCGGGCCACAGGACCAGTGGTTGGCGCTGGAGGTGAAGCTCTCCGGCACCGACGTGGTCCTCGACCTCGCGGCGAAGTCCCTCCTGCGGTTCGGCGACAACATGAAGGTGCCGCCCTCGGGCCTGGGGATCGTGGTGGCCACGGGACCGTCGTACCAGCGCACCGACGGTGTGCACGTGATCGCTCTCGGAACGCTTGGACCGTAGGAGCACACGACAAAGGCCCGGCCCTTACGGACCGGGCCTTCGTCGTACGGGCTACTTGCCGGGCTTGACGCAGGACAGCGCGCCGGCCGTGTAGGTCATGTCGCTGGCCGCCACGTCCGCGAACGGCGCGGTCCCGACGTCGGTCGCGGGGTTGACCGCGACCTGCCGGGCCGAGGTCAGGTCCAGGCCGGAGAAGGACATCTTCATGCCCTTGGCCAGCGCGACCGCGTCGGTCTTCACCGCCGACAGGGGCACGTGGATCCGTACCTCGTTCTTCGCGAGGTCGAAGGTGCCTGTGCCGTCCGCGAGCTTGGCGGTGGTGGACTGGCCCTGGGCGACGACGGTGCGGAACCCGAGCAGGAACGACGGCACCCCCGCGGAGGTCGTGCGCGCGTTGAGGAAGAAGTTGCCCTTGGCCGGGTCCTGCCCGGGGAGGGTGAAGGCGATCCGGTAGTCGGTGCCGCCGGGAGCGGACTGGGCCCCCGTCGCGAGCTTGGCGACCCGGACCACACCGGTCAGCGTCTTGGCGTCACTCGCCAGGTCCATGCCCAGGATGTCGAGCACGTCCTCCTGCGGGCCGGACGCCGTCCCGTCCTGGGCTCGCACTGCGAAGGTGTCCTTCGGCTCGTCGACCACGAGGTTGCAGACCGGCTTGGGCTTCTTGGGCTTGGGGGCGGCCCCGGCAGACCCGGCGAGGACGAGCGAGGAGCCGACAACAACGGCAACGGCAGTGCGGACGAGCTTCACGGGGCCTCCGAGGGCGCGTGGTTGCCCAGGACTTCGCCAAAGGCCACCGTTTCTCCTGCCTGGAGTTCCCAGATTGGCGCGTCACTCCCCCGGTTGCGGTGATCACTCTGCGGGTTCATCTCGTAGGCTGGAGGGAACCCCCCGGGCTCGCGAGGCGTCCCCGGTACGACAGCCCGACAGCCGACGGACCATGAGAGGCGTGCGCCGACCGTGACCACCCCGAGGGACCCGAACGAGCCCGGGCTGCCCCCGCACCTGGATCCGCGCGCCCGCAAGGGCCCGCCGCCGCGGGTCACCAACGCCTACCGGCAGGCTGCCCGGGGCGGTCCCGCGCCCACCGTCCTGCCGGCCCGCCCGCCGAACAAGCCCAGCGTCCGCCGTACCCGCCTGGCACGGGTGTTGTCCTGGGTGGCGCTCACGATGGCTGTCGTGGTGCTGCTGTCCGCCGGTGGGCTGTGGTTCGCGTTCAACCACTACAACGGGCAGATCGACCGGTTCAACGCGTTCGTCGGGCTCGACGACAAGAGCCGGCCGGCCGCCGCCAAGCACGCGCAGAACTTCCTGCTGGTGGGCTCCGACAGCCGGGAGGGCGCCAACGGCGAGGGTACGCAGGGCACCGGGTCGGAGTTCGTCACCGGCCAGCGCTCCGACACCGTGATCCTGGTGCACCTGTTCGGCAAGAGCGAGAAGGTGCAGCTCGTCAGCTTCCCGCGCGACTCCTATGTCGAGATCCCGGCCTTCACCAACCCCAAGACGGGCAAGACGCGCGGCGCCCACTACGGGAAGCTCAACAGCGCCTACTCCGAAGGCAGCGCACCCCTGCTCGTCGCGACGATCGAGAACCTCACGAACGTCCGGATCGACCACTTCGTGCAGATCGACTTCAGCGGCTTCAAGGGCATGGTCAACAAGCTCGGCGGGGTCGACGTCTGCCTCACCAAGGCTGCCAAGGACCGGTTCTCCGGCATCGACCTCGAGGCCGGCAAGCACCACATCAGCGGTGACGTGGCCCTCGCCTTCGTCCGGCAGCGCAAGGGCCTGGCCAACGGCGACATCGACCGGATCGCCCGCCAACAGCAGTTCATCGGCTCCTTGGCCAACAAGGTGCTGTCGGCCGGCACACTGCTCGATCCCTTCAAGCTCAACGGTTTCCTCAACGTCGCGACCTCCTCGCTCAAGGCCGACGAGGGCCTGAAGGGCAACGACCTGAAGAACCTCGCGATCCGGATGCGCAAGTTCAGCTCCGGCGGGGTCATCTTCACGACCATCCCGATCGCCGAGATCAACGGCCGCCGGGGCGGCGCCTCCGTCGTCGTGCTCGACACCGACAAGGCGGAAGTGATGTTCGACGCACTCCGCCGCGACGAGGCACCGGGCACCCCTGCGACCGCCAAGCCTGGGGCCCCGAGCGCGCCGGTGACCGTCGCGCCCGGCAACGTCCGGGTCGCGGTCTTCAACGGCTCCGGCACCCAGGGGGTCGGTCGTAAGGCCGCCGCCGACATCACCGAGGTCGGCTTCCAGGTCATCGGCATCCCGACCAACCGCGGCACCGGCGCCAGCAAGACCACCATCTTCTTCGGCCCGACCAAGGCCGACTCCGCCCGCACCCTGCAGGCCGCGATCCCCGGCTCGGTGCTCCAGGCCGACAGCAGTCTCGGCCGCACCCTCGACCTGGTCGTCGGTTCCTCCTACACCGGCGCACAGAAGGTCACCGTGACCACGGCCAAGCCGTCCACCACCCCGGGCACCGCGGCCGCCCCCGTCAAGACGGCGCAGGACAACCCCTGCACCACCTGACCGCCGGCCTGGTCGGACCCCGCGACCCCGCCCAGCCGCTGCTGACCTACCTCGACGGCCCCGCGCGGGTCGAGCTGTCGGGTGCCACCACCGCCAACTGGGTGGCCAAGACCGCCAACCTCCTCACCGACGGGTACGGCGGTCCGGACCGTCTCGGCCTGCTCCTCCCCCTTCATTGGCAGGCGGTCTGCTTCCTCCTCGGTGGCGTCGCCGCCGGGGCGACCGTCGTGGTCGCCACCTCCGCCTCCGACCTGGCCGGCTGCCCACTGGCCTTCGTCGCCGCGGCCGATGCCGAGGCGGCCCTGGATGCGGGCGTCGACGACGTGCTGGCCTGCTCGCTGACGCCGTTCGGCACCCGGCTGGCCTCGGTCCCTCCGATGGTGCTGGACGCGGCGCTCGAGATCCCGTCGTACGGCGACCACTTCGGCGGCCGTCCCACCACTGCGCGGATCGAGCTCGGTGGGCGGCCGTTCACCTGGGAGCCGTTGGACGTCGGTCCTGCCGACCGGGTGCTGACCGCCCTCGACCCGGCAACCCCGGCGGGCCTCGCGGCGTTGCTCGGCACCCTGCAGACCGGCGCCGCCCTGGTCCTGCTCGCCGGCTCCGCGAGCACCGAGCCCGGCACGTCGGAGGCCGTGACCACCGCGGTCCGGGCCGAGTCCGTCACGGCCGCGATCAGAGCGGAGTCCGTCACGGCCGTGGTCACCGAGACCGGCCTCCGCCGGGTCTGAGCGGCCAGCCTTTCGCCGTACCCGATGGGGTGGGTCAGCTGGCGGGTTCGGTCATGTAGAGCTCCGCGCTGTGCGGGTCGGACCCGGCGAGGTCCAGGAGCAGCGACAGCGGGATGCCGGCCCGCAGCAGGGCCGCGACGCTATCGCGGTCGCGGGGAAACGGCAGCGGGCGCCAGGCATGGGACGTATGGGGCATAAGGGTTTCGTGGGACGGCATGTGCGTCCTCCGGACTTCTGTAGGGCGTGCTGTGGGGGGAGTCGAACACCCCCTGCATCGGCAGGTCCGACATGTCGGAACAGGGCCGATCGGGTGGTGTATACGGGAAATCTCCCTGATCGGACGTCGCGTACACTGGGGCGCGAAGGGGAGTAGCCGCACGCCAGCGCGTCGACATGCTGGACCACAAAAAGGTCCCGGCCGCTGGGGGTTCCGCAAGGGACCTCGGCGAGACCTTCGACCTGTCGGCCCTCGTGGCCGCGGTCGAGGGCTGACCCCCTTCCCCGCGGCCGGATCGGAACTTCCGTGCTGCACATCGCCCTGCTCCTCGCCTCGGCGGGCGCCATCTTCTTGGCCTGCGAGCTGTTCGTGAACGCCGTCGAGCACCTCGGCCAGGCCCTCAACATCGGCACACTCGCGGTCGGCACGGTCCTCGCCGCGCTCGGCACCGCGCTGCCCGAGAGCGTCGTCACCGGCGTCGCGGTCCTGGGCGGCGACAGCAAGGAGGTCGGAGTCGGCGCGGCACTGGGCGGTCCGCTCGCCCTCGCCACCATCGCGTACGGCGTGGTCGGCGCGGTCCTGCTCCTGCGCCGGCAGCCGGCGCCGAAGGTGGACACCCGCAGCCTGGCCCGCGACCAGACCGCGTTCCTCGGCGTCTTCGCCCTCAAGATCGGGCTCGGTCTGGTGGCGTTCGCCTGGAAGCCCTGGCTCGGATTGCTGTTCTTCGCCCTCTACGGCGTGTACGTCGTGACCGAGCTGCGCCGGCACGGCGACGCCGAGGACGAGGAGCTGGCGCCACTGCGGCTCGGCGGGTCTTCTCAACCGCACCTGGCCGCCGTCCTCCTGCAGACCTTGGCGACCCTCACCGTCATCTTCGTGTCCTCGCACATCTTCGTCGCGCAGCTGACGTGGGCCGGCCCGGAGTTGGGGGTGTCGGACGCCGTCGTGGCGCTGCTGCTCGCACCGGTGGCCACCGAGCTGCCAGAGGTGATGAACGCCCTCATCTGGGTGCGGCAGGGCAAGACGCAGCTGGCGCTGTCCAACATCAGCGGCTCGATGATGGTGCAGGCGACGGTGCCGAGCGGGCTGGGCCTGCTGTTCACGCCCTGGGACCTGCACGGTCCGCTGCTGCTGTCCGGTCTGGTGACCGCGGCCGCGATCGGCTACCTCCTGCTGGCGTTGCGCCGGGGGCGGCTCACCCCACGGGTGCTCGCGGGCGCCTTCGGGTTCTACGCCCTCTTCGCCATCGCGCTCCCCTTCACCTGACCCCCGCCGCCGCCCCGCCCGCCCTCCGCCCTCCCGCGTCCGCCCTCCCGCGTCCGCCGGATGTGGTGTTTCCACCCGGTCAGGGTGGGGTCGATCCACCACATGGACCCTCCCGAAGCCGAGCTCAACCGAGCTCAGCCGACCTGCGGCCGTGCTCACCCGAGGGTGACGTCGACCTGCTCCAGCGCGAGCCGGGCCAGCACCTGCTGCTCGGTCGCGACCCGCTCGCTGCGCCCGCGCCCGACGAAGCTCACCGCCCAGTGCAGCACCGTGGTGACCCGCTTTTTGAACCCCACGATGTAGACGAGGTGGATAGCCAGCCACAGCACCCACGCGAAGAAGCCGGAGAACCGCAGCCCCTTGATGCTCGCCACCGCGTGGAAGCGGCTGACAGTGGCCATCGAGCCCTTGTCCTTGTAGGCGAAGGGCCGCGACGGCCCGCCCTTGATGGCCTTCGCGACGTGCCGGGCGCCCTGGATCGCGACCTGCGCCACCCCCGGGTAGTCCTTGAGGCTGATCATGTCGCCGACGACGTAGACCTCCGGGTGCCCCGGCAGGGTCAGGTCGTCGTTGACCTTGATCCGACCCGCCCGGTCCAGCTCGGCCCCGGACTGCTCGGCCAGCTGCGCCCCCAGCGGCGACGCCGCGACGCCCGCGGCCCAGATCTTGCAAAAGGACGGGATCCTGCGCCGGGTCCCGTCGGCGTCCTCGACGTCGAGGCCGGCGGCGTCCATGCCGACGACCTTGGTGCCCAGCTGCACCTCGACGTTGATCTCCCGCAGCCGCTCGGCGGCCTTGTCCGACAGCCGCTCCCCGAAGCTCGTCAGCACCGTCGGCGCGACATCGACCAGCACCACCCGGGCGGTCCGCGGGTCGATGTTGCGGAAGTCACCCGGCAGCGCCCGCCGCGCGAGCTCGGTGATCTGCCCGGCCATCTCCACCCCGGTCGGCCCGGCGCCGACCACGACGAACGTCAGCAGCAGGTCGATCTCGGCCGGGTCGGTTGACAGCTCGGCCAGCTCGAAGGCCCCGAAGATGCGGCCGCGCAACTCCAGCGCGTCGTCGATGCTCTTCATCCCGGGGGCGTAGCGGGCGAAGTGCGCGTTGCCGAAATACGACTGGCCAGCTCCGGCGGCGACGACCAGTTCGTCGTACGGCGAAAGGGTTTGCCTGCCGAGCAAGGTGTGGGTGACGGTCCTGGCCGTCAGGTCGATGGCGGTGACCTCGCCGAGCAGCACCGTCGTGTTCTTGTGCCGGCGCAGGATTTCCCGGGTGGCCGGCGCGATCTCGCCCTCGGACAAGATGCCGGTCGCGACCTGGTAGAGCAGCGGCTGGAACAGGTGGTGCGTGGTCTTGGCGATGAGGGTGACCTCGATGTCGGCCCGCTTGAGCGCCTTGGCCGCGAACAGGCCACCGAAGCCGGACCCGATGACGACGACGCGCTTGCCCATGGGCCTCCCCTTCCCCCTCGCGACCCCATGATCCCACTGCCACGGGAACGCCAACTCAGATGCGGGACGGTGCCACCCAGAACGGCGGCTCAGTCGGTTGTCGGAGGTAGGCGTGAAAAGGTTGAACGGTGTGCGTCCAGCGGGACGCTCGGTGTCCCGTCAGATCTCCCGAATGAGCTACAAAACGGGGCACAGGCAGGCCGACCGTCGCGGGTGGTCACCGGTCGGCGCGGCCCGGGCGAGCAGGGTCGTCTAGCGGGCCCCGAGCAGATGCTCCACCGCGAGCTGGTCGAGATGCCCGAAGCCGTAGCCGCGTTGGCCCACGGCGTCGGCGTCGAAGTCCTCGAAGGCACCCCGGTCTGCAAGCAGGTCGGCGTAGGTCTCCCCCGCCGACAGCGTGGGCACGGCGAGCTCAGCGACCTTGCTCGACAACAGGGCCTGCTGGACCTCCGGGTCGGCCCGGAAGGCCTGCGCCCGCTCCTTGAGCAGCAGGTAGGTGCGCATGTTGTCGGCGGC
>JANOTZ010000261.1:0-6344 GCA_031416735.1 Frankiales bacterium | reverse complement strand
CCACGTCGACGGTGAGCGCTGCCGTTTCCCCAGCTGCACCCGGACGCAGAACCTGCACGCCCACCACGTCATCTTCTGGCGCGACGGTGGCGCCACCGATCTGTCCAACCTCGTCCTGGTCTGTTCCCGGCACCACACCCTCATCCACGAGCACGGCTACCAGCTCGTGCTGAGCCCGGACCGCACCCTGACCATCCGCACGGCCCAGGACATCCCCGTGCCGCACCACCCCGTCCGCCCCCCGCAGTCCGCCGCCGCGCTGAGCTCGAGCGCCGCCCCCTACCTCAGCGAATGGGCGAACGACCGCTTCAACCTCGGCTACGTCGTCATGGTTATGGCCGCCCACAGCCGCTGACGCATCAGCCGGCAACGGGACGCGGCGAAATGCGCTGGCAACCAGCTCGGTAGCCGTCGTGAGGGTGTAAGGACCAGCAAGACTGCGACACGAGAGGTCAGAACCAGCGGTCCTGCATGTCCAGGGTGGTCCGGTCCAAGGACGCGAGCAGGTCCAGTTGCGGCCCGGTCCTGGGCAGCTCCCACTGGAAGAAGTAGGCGACTGCCTGGCGCTTGCCGTCATAGAAGTCGCCGTCGTGCCCGGTGCAGGCGAGCAGTTGCTCCAACCACATCCACGCGATGACCGCGTGGCCGACGGCTTCGAGGTAGACGCTGGCGTTGGCCAGGGAAAGGCTGACATCGCCTGCACCCCAGACCTTCTGGGTCACCTCGACGATGCGTTCCACGGTGGCCGACAGAGCGAAGGCGTGGGTGCTCGCCGTACCGCCTTGTTCGTGGGCGCGGTCGACGGTGTCGCCGATCGCTGCGACCAGCAGCGCGAGGCCGGCGCCGCCCTGCATGACGACCTTGCGGCCGAGCAGGTCGAGGGCCTGGATGCCGTGCGTGCCCTCGTGGATCGGGTTGAGACGGTTGTCGCGGTAGAGCTGCTCGACGGGGTATTCGCGGGTGTAGCCGTAGCCGCCGAGGACCTGGATCGCGAGGCTGTTGGCCTCCAGGCACCACTGGGCCGGCCAGCTCTTGGCGATCGGGGTGAGCATCTCCAGCAGCAGGTGGGCTCGCGCAGGGTCGGGGCCGGTCCGCTCCTCGTCGACCAGCCGGCCGCAATAGAGGTTGAGGGCCAGAGCGCCTTCTACGTAAGCCTTCTGGGCCAGCAGCATCCTTCGCACATCGGCGTGCTCGATGATCGGGACCTGCGGTGTGGAGGGGTCCTTGACGGTGCGCCCCTGCGGTCGGGTGCGGGCGTAGTCGAGGGCGTGCAGGTAGCCGGTGTAGCCGAGGGCGGTGGCGCCGAGACCAACGCCGATCCGGGCCTCGTTCATCATGTGGAACATGTAGGTCAGGCCCTGGTGCTCCTCGCCGACGAGGAAGCCGACGGCACCCGGAGCACCGCGCGGGGTGAAGCGCCCTTCGCCGAAGTTGAGCAGCGTGTTGACCGTCCCGCGGTAGCCCATCTTGTGGTTGAGACCGGCCAGGACGACGTCGTTGCGCTCGCCCGAGTCGATCAGGAACTTGGGCACGATGAACAGCGAGATCCCTTTGGCTCCAGGGGGAGAGCCGGGGATTTTCGCAAGCACGAGGTGGATGATGTTCTCGCTGAGGTCGTGGTCACCGGCGCTGATCCACATCTTGTTGCCGAACAGCAGGTAGGTCCCGTAGTCCTGCTTGACGGCGCGGGTCGTGACGTCGGCAAGAGAGCTGCCGGCCTGGGGCTCGGACAGACACATGGTCCCGAAGAAGCGCCCGTCCACCATCGGTTTCACGTAGGCCTCGAGTTGTTCCGGGGTGCCGTGCGCCCGGAGCAGGTTGGCGTTGGCGATGGTGAGGAACGGGTACGACGAGGTCCCCACGTTGGCCGCCTGGAACCACGCCATCACCGCCTGGGCCACCGTCGAAGGCAGCTGCATCCCTCCGACCTCGTGGTCCATGCCGGCACCGATCAGCCCGGCTGCGGTGAACTTCGCCAGCGCCTTCCCGATCTCGTCGTGCATGGTGACCCGCTCGCCGTCGAAGACCGGCTCCTGCTCGTCGGAGCGCCGGTTGTGCGGCGCGAAGTCGCGGGTGGCGATCTGCTCCGCCAGGTCCAGCACCGCGTCGAAGGTCTCCCGCGAGTGGTCTTTGTACCGGTCCCGTGCCGTGAGGGAGCAGACGTCCAGCCACTCGTGCAGCAGGAAGTCGAGGTCACGGCGCGACAGCAGCAGGGAAGCCATGTCCGCAGGCTAGGACCCGCCACCGTGGCCGGCAGAACCCCGCGAGGTCAGAACAGGACGGCGCCGACGGCGCGGGCTTCGAGGTCGAGCAGCCAGCGCTTGGCGTGCAGCCCGCCGGCGTACCCGACGAGGCTGCCGTCGGCGCCGATCACCCGGTGGCAGGGGGTGACGATCGCGAGCGGGTTGCTGCCGTTCGCCAGGCCGACCGCGCGGGAGGCGACGGCCGGGTCGGCCCCGATGCGGGTCGCGATGTCGCCGTACGAGCAGGTGGTCCCGTAGGGGATCTCGCGCAGGGCTGCCCACACCCGGAGCTGGAAGTCGCTGCCGTGGGCGTCGAGGGGCAGGTCGAAGTCCTGCAGCGTCCCGGCGAAGTAGTCGTGCAGCTGCGTGCGCGCCTCGGGCAGGCAGTGCGCCGACGGTTCGTGGCGCTCCCCGGTGGTCGCCGGCACGCCCTTGCTGGACGGCAGGAACACCTGGACCAGCCCCGCCGGGGAGGCGACGAGCAGCAGCTCGCCGAGCGGCGACACCACCGTGCAGCTGCGCAATCCGCTGTCCACAGGTCCCCTTGACGATTCTGTCGGTGAGGAGGTCTACTGTTCCGTACGTCGAACTAGCGTTCGACACGCTGACGGAGCCTCGCGGACCCGTCGGTGGACGGTACCTCCGCCCGGTGATGTGCGTCTCGACCCTCACACCTCACCGGGCGGGGGCCGCCGGCCCAGGTGCGGCGTGGGGAAGCGCCTCGCCCGGGTCGGTGCCGCCCGCACGCCGCTCCCGCGGCAGCAGCCCGCTAGTGAAAGGAGCACGCCATGAGCAGACGGCACGCCGACCCGGTCGAGGTCCGACTGCGCACCGCGGAGTCCGGCCCGGTCCCCGACCAGTTCCTCTGGCGCGGGCGCCGCTACCTGGTGCGCGAGGTCCTCGCCCGCTGGACCGAGTCCGGCTCCTGGTGGAGCGGTACGGCGATCCGCGCCCTCACGACCGGAGCCGAGGTCGGACCCCACGCGGGCACCGAGGTGGACGACCGGGAGACGCAGTGGTGGCGGGTCGAGGCCGACTCCGGCCGCCTGGCTGCCCTGTCCGGTGGGGAGCCACCGCCGTCCGGCACCTACGACCTGTGCTTCGCCGAGAAAGCCTGCTCCTGGACCCTGAAGCGGGTGATGGACTGATGGCCGCCCTCCCCGCCCCGACCCTGCTGGCGCTGTCGCACCGAGGCCTCACCGAGGCCTCGGGGACGACCGCCCCGGGGCAGCGTTACGCCCTGGCCCACCTCGCCGCGCTCCGGGCCGCGGCCGCGGTGCTGTCCTGCCGGGCCACCCCGGCCCGGTCGCAGCGGGGCCGGCCCAAGAGCGTCTGGGTGCTGCTCGCCACCGTCGCCCCCGAGCTCGCCGAGTGGGCGCAGTTCTTCGCCGCCGGCGCCCAGAAGCGCGCCGCGGCGGAGGCGGGTCTGGCCGGGGTCGTCACCCCGCGCGAGGCCGATGACCTGCTGCGCGACGCCCGGTCCTTCCTGGCCGTCGTCGAGACCACCCTGGTCGGCCGGCAGTCCGTGTCCCGGGCCGGCTGAGAAGCGTGTTGTACGTCGTTGTACGTCGCCGTACATTATGGCGATGATCTCCGTGACGGTCAGCGAAGCCCGCGCGACCCTCCCCGCCCTGCTCGACCGGGTCGCCGACGGTGAGGAGGTGACCCTGACCCGCCACGGGAAGCCGGTCGGCGTGCTGCTCGCACCCGAAGCCTTGCGGGCCCGCAGCCGGTCCCGGGTGTTTGAGCTCGCTGCTCAGATCCGTCAGGGCTTGGAGGAGGCGCGCTCGAGGTCCTTCGACGACACCGTGGGCCTCTCGCCGGAGTTCGCCGAGGAGCTGATCCGTGACATCCGCGAGGGTCGGGACGCGCGCGGGTGAACGCCTTCGACGCCGACGTGCTCATCTACGCCGCCAGGAGCCCGGCCGTGCCGCTGGGGGAGCGCGTTCTGCGGCTGCTCCTCCCGGCTGGCTCCGAGGACCCGCCTGGCGGGGTTGGGTCGTTGCTGCTGTTGCCCGAGCTGCTGAGCAAGCCCTTGCGGCTCGGTCGCGGGGGAGAGGTCGAGAGGTTGCAGGTTCTGCTGGCCAGGCTCGAATTGCGACCGTTCGACGCTGCCACCGCGGATCTGGCTGCGGCACTGGGGGCGGTCTACTCGCTGCGGGCCGCCGATGCCGTGCACCTCGCCACCGCGGTGAACGCGGGCGCCGACCGGTTCGTCACCAACAACCAGCGCGACTTCCCGAAGAGCATCGGTGAGATCGAGATCGTCTACCCCGAGGACCTCGAGGCAGCCTGACCCTTGACCTGAGGCGGGACCTCAGCTAGTCTCGAACATACGTTCTCACCTTCCCCTGGGGCGCACCCTGGGAGGAGACCGTCCGTGGACCCGTTCGTGCACCTGCACGTGGCCAGCGGCTATTCGTTGCGGCACGGCGCGTCGCACCCGGCTGCTCTCGTGGAGCGGGCCGCCGAGCACGGCATGGACGCCCTGGCTCTCACCGACCGCGACGGTGCCTACGGCGTCGTGAAGTTCGCCCAGGCCTGCGCGAAGGCGGGCCTCCGGCCGATCCTCGGCGTCGACCTCGCCGTCCACCCGGCCGTCCACCCGGCCGCCCACCCGGCCGCCCACCCGGCCGTCCACCCGGTGATCCACGGGGACTTCGAGGTGGTTTCCGGGCCGAGAACCTCCTCAAACTCCCCGTCGATCAAGGAGAGCGGTCGGCGGGCGAGCCCGGCCCGGGGAGGGGCCTTCCTCGACGGCGACCCCAACGCCGGTGACCGCGGTCTGCCGCGGATCACCTTGCTCGCCCGTGACGGCCGCGGCTGGGCCGCGCTGTGCCGGCTCATCAGCGCCACCCACCTGGCGGGGGAGCGGGGCACCCCGGTCACCAGCCTCGAGCTGGTCGCCGAGCACGCCGGGCGGGCCGACCAGGCCGGGGCGCTCGCCGTCCTGCTCGGCCCGGCCTCCGAGCTCGGCCGGCACATGGACGCCCGTCGCCCCGACCTCGCCCGTAAGCACCTCGACCGTTGGCGCGACGTCCTCGGCGCAGACAGCACCGTCGTCGAGGTGGTCCACCACCGCGGCCCCGGCGACGCGGGCCGGGCCGCCCGGATGCTCGGCTTCGCCACCGACAACCACGCCAGTGCCGTCCTCACCAACGTGGTCCGCTACGCCGACCGGGCCGGGGCCCCGACCGCCGACGTCCTGGACGCCGCCCGTCGCCTGGTGGCTCTCGACGCCCGGCACGTCGACCGGTCCAACGCCGAGGCCGCCCTGTTGTCGGGCAAGGAGATGGCCGACGTGGCAAGCGAAGTCGCGCGCTACGCCGGACTCCACGACGACGGCAAGGGGCTGCTCGCACGGACCAGACAGGAGGCCGACCGTTGCGCTGTCGACCCGCGGCGCGACCTGGGTCTCGGCGAGGTGCACTTCCCGGAGCTGGAGGTGGCCGGTGACGCCCAGCAGATCCTGCGGGCCCGGGTCGAGGCCGGCTTCGGCACCCGGTCCATGGCGAGGGACCCGAAGACGCTGCAGCGGTTGGAGGAAGAGCTCGACGTCATCCGGGGCCTGGGCTATCCGTCGTACTTCCTTGCTGTGGCAGATGTCGTCGACCTGATCAAGGGGATGGGGGTGCGGGCGGCGGCGCGTGGCTCGGGCGCAGGGTCGCTCGTGAACTACCTGCTCGGCATCAGCGACGTCGACCCGATCCGCTACGGCCTGCTGATGGAGCGGTTCCTGTCGCCGCTGCGGCAGCAACTGCCCGACATCGACGTCGACGTCGAGTCCGCGAGAAGGATGGAGGTCTACGAGCAGATCCTCCAGAAGTACGGCGGGGAGCGCTGCACCTGCGTGTCGATGATGGACACCTACCGGGCGCGGCACGGCATCCGCGACGTCGGCGCCGCCCTCGGCCTGCCGCCGGGGGAGGTCGACGGGCTGGCCAAGGCGTTCCCGCACATCCGGGCCAACCAGGTCCGTGCGGCCATGCGTGACCTGCCCGAGCTGCGGGCCAGCAGCCGGAACGGACGGTTCGACCTGCTGCTCCAGCTGGTCGAGCGGCTCGACGGGCTGCCGCGGCACATCGCCCTGCACCCCTGCGG
>JANOTZ010000260.1:0-3648 GCA_031416735.1 Frankiales bacterium | reverse complement strand
AGCATCGCCTTCACCGGCCGCTATCCGCGCGGCATCTTCGACTACAACGTCGGCATCATGCGCTGGACCTGGCGGGTGGAGTTCTACGCCTTCACCCTGGCGACCGACCGTTACCCGCCGTTCTCGCTGCCGCCCGACCCCGACTACCCCGCCGGGCTGGAGGTGGACTACCCGGAGCAGCTCTCGCGGGGCCTGGTCTGGGTGAAGTGGTGGCTGCTGGCCATCCCCCACTACCTGGTGGTCGGCTTCTTCGCCGGAGGCGCTCAGCTTGCCGCGGGCACCGATCTCGGTGGTGGGTTGATCGGCGTCCTCGCCGTGATCGCGGGCGTCATGGTGGCCCTCAAACGTGGCTAGCCGTGGTCGATCTTCACCTTCATCATGGGCATGCAGCGATGGTGCTGGCGGGTGCTTGCCTATGCCGCGCTGATGCGGGACGAAATTCCGCCCTTCCGTCTCGACAACGGCCCGGAGGAACCCGCTACCAGCTGACGGGGCACCCCTTCCTGCTCCCGGGCTGTATCGGGATGAGGGGCTCACTGCTCACCCAAGTGACGGATTCAGCGTCGCGGGGTCGGCCCGCGCCGATGACCGCGGGCACGTTCACCTGGGGGCATGTGATGGCACGACGCAGCAGGAAATTCTCGCTGGTGCTCGCCACAACGGCGATGACGCTGGGCCTCAGCGCGGCACCGGCGCACGCCGCCCCGCCGGCCAACGACACCAAGACAGACGCGGAGGAGATCAGCGCGCTGCCCTTCAACGACAGCGTGGACACCAGCCAGGCCACGACCGACGCCGACGACACCGCGCTCAACGACCAGTGCGGAGCACCCGCCACGAACGCCAGCGTCTGGTACTCCTACACAGCACCGGCCGGGGTGGACGGCGTGGTGGTCGACGTCAGCGCATCGTCGTACAGCGCCGGGGTGATCATCGCGGCGCCGGACGGGCTGGGTGGGCACGGCGTCATCGCCTGCGGACCGGGCGGCTCGGGCGCCGCCGTCCTGGAGGGCGTCACCTACCTCATCCTGGCTTTCAGCGACTCCCCGGGCGTCACCGGCGGCCTGCTGGTCCTGCACGCCGAAGCGTCGGTGATGCCGGAGGTCAGCCTCGTGGTCAACCCCCGCGGCAAGGTCGACCGCTACGGCAATGCGCTGATCAGCGGGACCTACACCTGCAGCGGGGGCGACTTCCTTGACCTGTTCACCTCGTTGAGGCAGCCGGTCGGCCGGTTTGCGGTCCAGGGCGATGGTTATGCGTTCGGGGCGTGTGACGCCGCCACCTACAGCTGGTCGGCCGTGGTGGTGCCGTACAACGGCAAGTTCGCCGGGGGCAGGGCGGCGACCTTCACGTTCGCGTTCAGCTGCGGGTCGGTGTTTTGCGCCGACGCTTACGTCGAGCGGACGGTCCGGCTGAGCCGGTAATTACCAGCTGACGGCGGCGAGCAGGTCCTCGATCGTGCGGGGGCGCTCGTCCGCCATGAGCAGGGCGGTCAGGTCGCGGACCAGGTCGTCGTCGGGGGTGCGGTCGTTGGTCATCGTGGTCCTTGGGGGGAGGAGGGCTTCGGCGGTCTCAGCCCGTTCAACGAGTCACCGGGGGGCCGGCAACGGGGTGGTCCGATACGTGCAGAAGGTCGGCCTTGGGGAATGCCCTCGCCCCGGAGGCGTTGTCCGTTGCACCACCACCCCGACCTGAGGAGCTGCCGACGTGACCGCCGTACCGCCGTCCAGGACCGCGGTAGGGCTCCGCTCGGAACGGGGTCCGGTCCTCGGCGCGATCATGCTGAGCACGTCGCTGATCGCCTTGGACAGCACCGCCATCGCGACCGCTGTGCCGAGCGTGGTCAACGACCTGGGCGGGTTCAGCCAGTTCCCGTGGCTGTTCAGCATCTACCTGCTGACCCAGGCCGTGACCGTCCCGATCTACGGCAAGCTCGCGGATGTCGTCGGCCGCAAGCCGATGATCACCTTCGGGGTGGTCGTTTTCGTGGCGAGCTCGCTGCTCTGCGGCCTCGCCTGGTCGATGCCGTCGCTCATCGTGGCCCGCGCCCTGCAAGGGATCGGAGCCGGCGCGATCCTGCCCATCGGCCTGACCATCATCGGCGACCTTTACAGCATCGAGGAGCGCTCCCGGGTGCAGGGCTACCTCGCCTCGGTCTGGGCCGCGTCTTCCGTGCTCGGACCGGCCATGGGTGGCGTGTTCAGCGACTACGCCAGCTGGCGCTGGATCTTCTTCATCAACCTCCCCCTCGGCGCCCTGGCGCTGATCGCGCTGCGGCGACGTTTCACCGAGGATGTCGCGCACCGTCCGCATCGCATCGACTACCGCGGCGCCGGACTGCTCACCATCGGGTGCTCGCTGCTCATCCTCGGGCTGCTCCAGGGCGGCACCGCCTGGGCCTGGGGCTCCCCCACCTCCGCCCTGGTGCTCGGCAGCGCCACCGTCACCCTCCTTCTTTTCCTGTACGTCGAAAGCCAGGCCGCTGAGCCGGTGCTGCCTCTGTGGGTGTTCCGACGACGGGTCCTGGTCGGCGGCAACCTCGCCAGCCTGGGCGTCGGCGCGCTGCTCATCGGCCTCAGCTCCTACGTCCCGACGTATGTGCAAGGCGTCCTCGGCACCGGAGCGGTCGAGGCCGGTTTCGCCCTGGGCGCGCTGACGATGGGCTGGCCGATCTCAGCCGCGCTGTCCGGTCGGGTCTACCTGCGGATCGGCTTCCGGGACACCGCGTTCATCGGCATTGCGATCGCCATCGCCGGAGCCGCCATGGCCGCCACGCTGCCGCAGGACGGGCAGGTCTGGCAGGTGGCCCTGAGCATGTTCGTGGTCGGGCTCGGCATGGGGCTGTCCTCCAGCCCGACGGTCGTGGCCATCCAGTCGGTGGTCGGCTGGGACCGGCGCGGGGTCGTGACCGGCACCAACATGTTCTGCCGCGCGATGGGGTCAGCCGTCGGCGCCGCCCTGTTTGGTGCGATCGCCAACGCCACCCTCGCCGACCGGTTCGCCAACCCTCCGGCGAGCATCGACGGGCCGCTGCCGCACGGCGTCGACGAGACCGTGCTGGCGCTCGAGAAGCCCGGCGCCATAGGCGATTTCGCCCGCGACAGTCTCTACGCCGCGTCGCACCACGTCTTCATCGCGATCGCGGTGACCGCGGTCCTCATCGCCGCCGCCCTGGCGCTGATCCCCCGCCGGACCACCGAGCTCGTCTTCGACTGAGCGGACGCTTCGGGCTGGCCCGTGAGGACCACCACTGCCGCTGACGGCGGCTACTGAGGGCCCGGCTCGGCTCGAACGGGATGCCAGGGTTGACCGGCCAGACTCGGGAGCGGGTGCGGCGCCAGCGCCCGGAGGATCACCGGCATATCTGTCTCCTGCAGTTTCGGGATCGACCACTGGCGGCAATCTTCGACCGCGCACAACGCCCTCCCAAGCTCAGGCGTTGCGACAATCCCTTGAGGCCAAGCCCACCCTGACCGGGTAGAAGCGCCACATGCGGTGGCGGCGAGCTTCCCTTCAGCGGAAGTGGCCCGTCCAGACGACGAGCCGCCTCAAGCGCGCGGATTACCGGCAAATCTACTGCTCGCCGACGCTTCCGACGCTCCTATTGATGTCAAGCGGCAATTGCGGGTTCTTGTGGCTGCTCCGTGG
>JANOTZ010000259.1:0-9324 GCA_031416735.1 Frankiales bacterium | reverse complement strand
CCTGTCGGCCAGCGTCGAGCCCCGGAAGGTCGAGGCGGGCGGATCGAACAGTGCGGGGTCGATCTCGAAGGCGACCGGCGCGATCACATCAACGCTCGCTGTCTGAGAACCCGTGAGAGTGATCTTCGCGCCGAGGGGGGGCATCGTCGCCGGAGGAGCTGCGCTGGCTCCGCCAGCGACGAGCACGCAGAAGGCGGCCACGAGGCATAACGCTCGAAACCAGGGCATCACGGGAAGGAATCCTCAGAGTTGGGTCAGCGACTCGCACATCACTTCGACGGCACGCGACGTACTCCTGCCGTGAAGCCCACGGAGAGTTAGGCCGCTCGGAACCGCGGAGAGCGCCTGCTACATGCGGTTTCACAGAGCGCGCCTTCCTCGTCTGGGTGCGCGAGCGATCAGGTTCATGTTGGGCACGGTGCCGGCGCGACACGGTCAGGCATTGGTTGCGCAGTCAGAGACTCGGCGAGCTCCACGGCTGCGCGGCTCTCGTCCTGCTACTGGGCCTGTGCCGGGGGAATCACCGTGGCCCCTGTGGATAAGTCATGCCAGCTCCCGGTAGCCACGCTGGGCAGTGGGGCCATCACCGCTGCGGCGGGACAAGGGCAGCCACGCCGCCGCAGTGTCGCTCGTCTGGTGTCCGACGGCGCAGCGTAGGAGCTCTGCCAGTGGGCCTAGTCGCAGCCCTCACCCTTGTAATTCACATCCGCCACGCGGCCGTTCTCGTCCGCCGTCGTAGAGGTCCACGACAATCCCGGAGCGCGGCTCGTATGCACACCGAAGGACTCAGGGCTCCACTCGGGCGCGCCTCCTTCGGCATCGGGCACGTTCGTCAGGGCCTTCCGGACGCTGTCCCCAGGCGCCACGCCGTACGGCAGCCGCCAGCGCCATCGGCTTGGTCCTGCCTCAACGTCCCATCCGGTCAGGAGAACCGGGCCGCTCGCCGAATCGCTGAGGAACACGGTCAGCGTGTCCCAAGAAAGACGGTGGCCCGTTTCGCCGTAGCAGCCGGGGAGCGGCGTCTTGTGGGGCTTCCCCAGCGCGGCTCGTAGCCGCCGCTCCGCTTCCGCAGCCATCGTCCCAATCCGCACCCCGGCCACGGATGTCGTGTTCACCTCGACGCCAGGAGCCGCCGCGGTAGATGCCAAGGACGGAACGCGGGTCGAGGTGCTGGCGGCCGCGGTCTCCTTGCTCGGCGCAGGTGGGCCGCTACTCGACCCGGGCTCGTAGCCCGTACAGGCCGTGAGCAGCGCCAGGCACATGAGCAGCACGGGACGGTTCACGGGGAGGAACGTAGTGGCCCGAAGAGACTCACGCCAGTTCCCGGTAGTCACGTTCGGCCGAGGGAGATGAGAACGGGGGCCATCCGACGATGGGCGGGAAAACGGGAACAAGTTCTACCTGGCTCACCTCTGGCGCAACACCTAGAACGTGTTCCATAATGCGACAGGTCGGGCAGCGGAGCCCGCGGACGAGAGGCACACACGGGTGGAGACGCGCGAGCACATCTACGTCGGCGGCGAGTTCATCGCCAGCACGGGCAACCAGGCGATCGAGGTCATCAGCCCCCACACCGAGAAGGTGATCGCGCGGGTGCCCGACGGCACCACGGCAGACATCGACAAGGCCGTCGCCGCCGCCCGCGAGGCCTTCGACCACGGGCCGTGGCCGCAGCTCACCCCGACCGAGCGCGCCGGCTACCTCACGAAGCTCTCGCAGCTGATCCAGAGCCGGATGGATGACTGGGCCGGCGTCATCAGCACCGAGATGGGCTCGCCGTTCTCGTTTTCCCAGATGGGGCAGGTCTTTGCGAGCACCATGGTGCTCGACTACTACGCCAGCCTCGCGGAGACCTTCCACTTCGAGGAGGTCCGCAACGGCATCATGGGCCCGGCCCTCGTACGCCGCGAGCCTCTCGGCGTCGCCGCCGCCATCATCCCGTGGAACGTGCCGCTGTTCACCGCGGTCCTCAAGCTCGGCCCGGCCCTGCTGGCCGGCTGCACGGTGGTCCTCAAGCCGGCTCCCGAGACGCCGCTGGACGCCTACCTGCTGGCCGAGGCGTGCGAGGAGATCGGCTTGCCCAAGGGCGTTCTCAACATCGTCGTCGCGGGCCGCGAGGTCAGCGAGCACCTCGTCACGCACCCCGGCGTCGACAAGATCGGCTTCACCGGATCGACCGCGGCGGGCAAGCGGATCGGCTCCCTGGCAGGCGGTCTGCTCAAGCGGGTGACCCTCGAGCTCGGCGGCAAGAGCGCGAGCATCTTCCTCCCCGACGCCGACCTGAGCGTCGCCGTCCCGCAGGCCCTCGGCTCGGGCTTCATGAACAACGGCCAGGCCTGCGTGGCGCAGACCCGCATCCTGGTGAGCCGCGACCGCTACTCCGAGACCGTCGACGCCCTCACCGAGTGGACCGCCGCACAGGTCGTCGGTGACCCGATGGACCCGGCGACCCAGATCGGCCCGCTGGTCGCCTCCCGCCAGCGCGACCGGGTCGAGGGCTACATCGCCATCGCCCAGAAGGAGGGCGGCAAGATCGCCACCGGCGGCGGTCGCCCCAGCTCACAACCCACTGGCTGGTACGTCGAACCGACCCTCGTCATCGGAGTCGAGGCCCACCACACCATCGCGCAGGAGGAGGTCTTCGGACCCGTCGTCTCGGTGCTCGCCTATGACTCGGTCGACGACGCGGTGCGGATCGCCAACGACAGCGACTTCGGGCTGTCGGGCTCGGTGTTCACCGCCGACGTCGCGGCCGGCATCGACATCGCCCGCAGGGTCCGCACCGGCACCTACACGGTCAACTCCTTCGCGCTCGAGTTTGCCGCCCCCTTCGGCGGTTACAAGCAGAGTGGCGTCGGGCGCGAGCTCGGTCCCGAGGGCCTGTCGGCATATCTGGAGAGCAAGTCGATCTCCCTGCCCGCCGGCACCGTGGTCCCCGGCGTCCCGATCGTCTGACGGGCATGGGCGCCGAGACCACGACCGCCGACGTCCTGCGGGGCGTCGACCTCACGGGCCGGACCGTCCTCGTCACGGGTGCCTCGGCCGGGCTCGGGGTCGAGACCGTGCGCGCGCTCCGCTCCGCCGGGGCGCAGGTGGTCGGTGCCGTCCGCGACCTCCCCAAGGGCCGCGCCGCGCTCACAGCGGCCGGGGTCGCTGTCGCGGACGGTGGTGGCGCTCTCTCAGGTAGCGGTGGCGGTGGCGCGCTCTCGGGTAGCGGCGTCGGGCTGGTGCAGCTGGACCTGGCCGACCTCGACAGCGTCCGCACGGCCGCGAAGGAGATCGCCCAACGGCTGCCGAGGATCGACCTGCTCCTCAACAACGCGGGGGTGATGGCGCCGCCGCTGACGCGGACGAAGCAGGGGTTCGAGCTGCAGCTCGGCACCAACCACCTGGGTCACTTCGTGCTGACGAACGCGCTGCTACCAACCCTGCAGGCAGGCTCGCGGATCGTCAACGTCAGCAGCCGTGGCCACCTGCGCAGCGGCCTCCGCTGGGAGGACCCGCACTTCCGGGACGAGTCCGGCTACGAGAAGTGGACGGCCTACGGCCAGAGCAAGACCGCCAACATCTTGTTCACCGTCGAGCTCGAGAAACGCCTTGCAGGCCAAGGGATCCACGCCTTCGCGCTGCACCCCGGCGTCATCATGACCGAGCTGTCGCGGCACCTCACCGAGCAGGACCTCAC
Source organism: Frankiales bacterium (assembly GCA_031416735.1). Taxonomy (GTDB): domain Bacteria; phylum Actinomycetota; class Actinomycetes; order Mycobacteriales; family SCTD01; genus RYN-111. The sequence continues at coordinate 5,639 of JANOTZ010000259.1, read as the reverse complement.
AGCCCTGTCGACCCGCCTCCCGAAGAGTGGCTTCAGCCTCAAGGACGCTGCGGCCGGTGCGGCCACCACCGTCTACGCCGCGGTCAGCAAGGAACTCGACGGTCGAGGTGGGCTCTATCTCGAGGACTGCCAGGTCGCGGGGGTCACTCCCGGAGACGGGTCGGCCGGCTTTGCGCCGTACGCGATGGACGCCGACGAAGCGGCGCGCCTGTGGGACTGGTCCGAGGCCCAGACCGCCTGACGTTGACCCTCTGGTGATGCTCCTGCCGTCAAGCGCCCGAGATAGCGTGCGGGCATGAAGCTCGGGCTGCGACGGGGCGTCGTGCGGCTGGCCCGTCCTGACCCAGGCTGGCGCGACGTCGCGCTCACCGAAGTGACACGCGTCAAGCAGTCGCTCGGGCACCTCGCGGTAGCGGTCGAACACGTGGGCAGCACCGCCGTACCCGACCTGCTCTGTAAACCCATCATCGACCTCGCCATCGGGACCCCCGGCCCACCCGACGAGGCGACCTACCGGGCTGCCCTGGAGCCATTGCGCTACGCGTTCCACACCGACTCCGGAGCACAAGGCGGCCTCGTCTTCGTGCAGGGCGATGCTGACGTGAGCCTCTTCCACATCCACGTCGTCGCCTACGGCACGGCGCAATGGACGGCCTACCTCGACTTCCGAGACCGACTGCGCACGGACGCGTCAGCCCGCCTCGCCTACGAGGAGATCAAGATCGCTCTGGCCGCGGAATTCCCGCAGGACCGTGTGGCCTACACGGACGGCAAGGACCAGTTCATCCACGGGTTGCTCTCGCGCGTCTGACGTCCACGTGACGCAGAGGTCCATGATCAACGGAAGGGGAAGGGGCAGAACGAGGCGACCCTTCGCCCCTTCCGCTTCCGTTGATCAAGGGGGCAAGCGGCAGCGGGTCAGTCGGCGTCGGGGTTGGGCGGCAGCGCGGCGGTGCGCTCGGTGTCGGCCTCGAGGGGACCGGTCTTCATCGAGCCGCCAGGTGAGCTGAGCGGCTCGTCGCGTCCGGGCAGCGGCAGGTAGAAGAAGACCCGGTTGTCCTCCTTGTCGTCCAGCTTGTCCGCCGGCAGGGTGCGGTCGGGGTAGATGGCGTCGACCGGGCAGACCGGCTCGCAGGCCCCGCAGTCGATGCACTCCTTGGGGTGGATGTAGAGCTTGCGCTCCCCCTCGTAGATGCAGTCGACCGGGCACTCCTCGATGCACGACATGTCCTTGATGTCGACGCACGAGGAGGTGATGACGTAGGTCACGCCGGAGCACCTTCCGTCGAGTGGCCAGGGAAGATCGTGGCCTGTGGGTCGATCACGGTAGCCGCGTTGTTGACGGCCGTCGCCGCCTCCCCGAAACCGACCGAGATCAGCCGGACCTTGCCGGGGTAGTCGGTGATGTCACCGGCGGCGAATACCCGCGGCAGGTTGGTCGCCATCGTGGTGTCCACCAGGATGTGCCGCTCGTGCACGTCGAGGCCCCAGGCCTCGAGCGGGGAGATGTCGGCGGTGAAGCCCAGCGCCGCGACGATGGCCTGGCAAGGCAGGTCGCGGGTCTCCTTGGTCTTCACGTGGCGCACGGTGATCGACTCGAGCCGCTTCTCGCCGTTGATCGAGACCGGCTGCACCGAGGTCACCACCTCGACGCTGGAGTCCTTGAGCAGCTTCACCGAATGGGCATGGGCCCGGAACTCGTCCCGCCGATGCAGCAGGGTCACCGACTCCGCCACGCCCTCCAGCCCGAGGGCCCAGTCGACGGCGCTGTCCCCGCCACCGACGATGACCACGTCCTTGCCCGCATAGGGCAGGTAGGTGGGGACGATGTACTCCAGACCACGGCCCTCCCACTCGGCACCGCCGGGCAGCGGCCGGGGGTTGAAGGTGCCGATCCCGCCGGTGACGATCACGGCTTTCGCCGCCACCGTCTTGCCCGAGGCGGTGGTGATGACCACCCCGCCCTCGGTCTGGGCATAGGCCACCGCCTGCTCGCCGAGCAGGTAGTGCGGGTGGAACGGGGCTACCTGGGCCACCAGGTTCTGGACCAGGTCCTTGCCGCGCACCGCCGGGAAGCCGGCGATGTCGAAGATCATCTTCTCGGGGTAGAGCGCGGTGACCTGGCCCCCCGGCTCGGGGAGGGCGTCCAGGATGGCCGTGGTCAGGCCCCGGAAGCCGGCGTAGTAGGCGCCGTAGAGCCCCGAGGGACCGGCGCCCACCACCAGGACATCGACGTCCACGTCAACCACGTAAGCACCTTTCGCCACGGAATGAGAACACGTTACAGTTTTCCCGCGGAGCAAGCCACCGTCAGACCGCCGCGAGCGCAGCCAAGGCCGCCGCCACCAGGACCCGGACCCCGACCCCGATGGCCGCCTCGTCCACGTCGAACATCGGCTGGTGCAGGTCGACCGGGCGCTCACTTCCCGGCGGCCGCACCCCGAGGCGGGCCATGGCGCCGGGCACGTGGTCGAGGTACCAGGCGAAGTCCTCCCCACCCATGGACTGCAGGGTCGGTACGGCGGCACCGGGACCGAGCGCGGTCCGGACCGCTGCCGTGAGCAGGGCCGTCGCGGCCGGGTCGTTGACCACCGGCGGCACGCCCCGTTCGTAGGTCACGGTGGCATGCGCGCCGTAGGGGGCCACCAGGCCGTGGACCAGCCGCTCGACGAGCTCGGGGGCCTCGAGCCAGGCCGCCTTGTCCAACACCCGCAGGGTCCCGGCCAGGACCCCCTCGCGCGGGATCGCATTCACCGCGACCCCCGCGTCGATCCGCCCCCAGACCAGGCACATCCCCGCTCGGGGGTCGACCAGCCGGGAGAGGGCGTCGGGCAGCCCGGTGGCCACGGTCGCCAGGGCGTGGACGAGGTCGACCGTGTTGTAGGGGCGGGCGGTGTGCCCGCCCGGTCCGGTGAGACGCACCTCGACGTTGTCCGCCGCGGCGGTGAGGGGACCGCTCCGCAGACCGACGAATCCCACCTCCAGGGAGGGGTCGCAGTGCAATCCGAAGATGGCGCCCGCGTCTTCCAACCACCCCTCCGCGAGCACGTCGAGGGCGCCGCCGGGCATCAGCTCCTCGGCGGGCTGGAACACCAGCCGCACCCGACCGGGCAGGTCCATGCCGGCCAGAACGAGCCCCGCGCCGAGCACGACCGCGGTGTGGACGTCGTGACCACAGGCATGGCAGACCCCCGGCACCAACGAGCGGTACGGCGTGTGCTTCCCGTCCTCGATCGGCAGCGCGTCGATGTCGGCCCGCAGGATCACCAGCGGGCCACCCGATCCCACGTCACAGACCAGGCCGGTGCCGCCCCCGAGCACCTTGGGGGTCAGCCCGGCAGCACTCAGCTGCGCCCGCAGCAACGCCGTCGTCTCGTGCTCCTGCCGCCCCAGCTCAGGGTGCCGGTGCAGTGCCCGGCGGACGGCCACCAGCTCGGCCTCGTGCCCGGCGAGCCAGGCGTCGACCGTCACGAGAGCGCCGCTGGTCGGCCGGCGTCGAACTCCGCCAGCAGGCTGTCGACCACGGCATCGAGGTCACCGCCGTGGGCAGCCGCCACCGCCCGCTGCCGGTCGCAGGAAGCGCCGCCGGACACCACCTCGCCGATCCGCGCCAGCTCCTCGCCGCAGCCCAGCCGTTCGGCGGTGGGGCGCAGCTCGTCGGCCAGCTCGAGCAGAGCGACCCGGACCGGCACCGTGCTCTCGTCCTTCCGGATGATCTCCGCATCCAGGCCGTAGCGCACCGCCCGCCACTTGTTCTCGCGCACCACCCAGCCCTTCGGCGTGGGAAGGGTGTAACCCCTGTCGATGTCGCGGTCGAGGACCTCCACCAGGCACTGCGCCAGGGCCGCGACCATGCCGACCTCGTGCAGCGTGGGCAGCCCGTCGCAGATCCGCAGCTCGACCGTCCCGAAGTCGGGGTGCGGGCGGATGTCCCACCACACCTCCTTGATCGAGCGGATCGACCCGGTGGAGATCAGCGTCGCCATGTAGGACTCGAACTCGGCCCAGTCGGCGAGTTGATAGGGCAGCCCCGCGGTCGGCAGGTTCTCGAACACCTTCGAGCGCGCCGACGCCAGTCCCGTGTCGTGGCCGTGCCAGTACGGCGACGACGCTGACAGCGCGAGGAAATGCGGGATGTACGACGAAAGCGCGTTGACGATCGGGATCACCTTGTCCTGGGACCGGACCCCGACGTGCACGTGCACCCCGAAGACCTGCAGCCGTCGGGCGAGCCACTGCATGTCATCGACCAGCTGGGCGTAGCGCGGGAGGGGGCTGATGTCCTGGGAGGCCCAGTGGGTCGTCGGGTGGGTGCCCGCGCACATCAGGGCCAGGTCTTTGGCCGCCACGAGCGGCCCCAGCTCCGCGATCGTCCCGGCCAGGTCGGCGGTGGCCTCCGCCACCCTGGAGCACACACCGGTGATGACCTCGATGGTCGAGTCGAGCAGCTCGTACTTCGCCTTCGGGTGCTCACCCCCGGGCGAGAGCGCCTCGAGGATCCCGGTCGCGCCACTCGTGAGCTGCCGGGTCTCGGGCGACACCAGCTGCAGCTCCCACTCGACACCCAGACTGGATCGCTCGGAGGACTCGAAGGGGATCCGCATAGCCCGAACCTACCGAGGAAGGGCGTCCACCAGCAGGCGAACGTGGTCGGAGTAGACGCCGTCGACGCCGCGGCGGACCACCAGCCGCAGCCCCACGCGACTGTTGACGTCCCAGGCGAAGGCCAGCAGCCCGGCGGCGTGGGCCTTGCGCACCAGACCCCGCGTCCACCGACCGTGCCGGAGGTTGACCGCGTCGATCCCGTCAGCGGCGATCCGCTGCATCGCCGCCTCGGAGTGGAACAGCGCCTCGCGCCAGCGCAGGTCGGTGACCAGGCGCACCCGCGGGTCGTGCACCCGCCACCCGGCGGACGACCCCGACCCGCCGCAGAGCCACAACCGGGTCAGGTCGAAGCCGGCCTCGCGCGCGACGGAGACGGTCCGTTCCGCCGTACCGGGGCCTTTGAGGTCGAGGGAGAGGTCGAAGGCGGTGCCGCACTGGCGGAACAGCTCGGCGAGGGACAGGGGCACGTCACGTTCGCGGTGCGGGGGTCCGTGGTGCAGCACCGGCTCCCCGTCGGCGTCGAGCCAGACGTCGGACTCCAGCCCGGTGGCACCCGCGGCGAGGGCCTTGCTGAACGCCTCCAGGGAGTTCTCGGGGGCGTCGCCCATGCCGCCGCGGTGGGCGAAGCCGAGGACGCGGTCAGTCCGTGAGGTCGTCACCGGACTCCGCCACCGGCGGCGTGGGCTGGGGCTTGGTCGCCCAGGTGGTGGTGAGCGAGCGGGCGACGTAGAAACGGTCGACCTCGTCGAGCCGGTGGTTGCGGCGCTTCATGGGCATCGCGACCGCGACGGCCGCGAGGGCAAGGACGGCGAGCACGAGATAGATCACGGGAGTGGTTCCTTCGGTCCGGGCTTTCCCCCCTGGACGCGGCCACTCTAGAAGAACTCCTGGGGGGAGTAGACCCCCCAGACCTCCCGGAGAGCACCGCACACTTCTCCGACCGTCGCGAGAGCTTTGAGGGCGTCCTTCATGGGGTAGAGGACGTTGTCGCTGCCCTGCGCGGCCTTCTTCATCGCCTCGAGAGCGGCGTCGAC
>JANOTZ010000258.1:0-6204 GCA_031416735.1 Frankiales bacterium | reverse complement strand
CTGCATACACATGCACCGACCTGTATGATCGTTGCATGGGTATGACAACGGCGGTCGCCGGAGCCAGTGGCTACGCAGGCGGTGAGCTGATGCGCCTGATCCTGGCGCATCCTGACCTGAGCTCGGCGCCCTCTGCGCCGGAACCAGCGCAGGGTTGCCGGTCACCGACCTGCACCCGCACCTCCCGCAGCTCGCCGACCGCGTCTTCGCCACCACCACCGTCGAGGCGCTCAGCGGCGCCGCTGTCGTCTTCCTCGCCCTGCCGCACGGCGCGTCGGCCGCCCTCGCGGCACAGCTCCCGACCTCGACGAAGATCGTCGACCTGGGCGCCGACCACCGGCTGCAGGACGCCGCCTCCTGGGAGCGCTGGTACGGCGGCCCCCACGCCGGCACCTGGACCTACGGCCTGCCAGAGCTGCCCGGGGGGCGGGCCAAGATCGCCGCCTCGAGCCGGGTGGCCAACACCGGCTGCTACGCCGCTGCCACGATCCTCGCGTTGGCCCCGCTCATCGCCGCCGGACTGGTGGACCCCCAGGACGTCGTGGTCGTCGCGTCCAGCGGTGCCAGTGGTGCCGGTCGCGCCGCCAAGACGAACCTGCTCGGGGCTGAGGTGATGGGCGACCTCTCGCCGTACAAGGTCGGGAGCCATCAGCACGTCCCGGAGATCAAGCAGGCCACCGGGGCAACGTCGCTGTCCTTCACCCCGGTGCTGGCGCCCATGCCACGGGGCATCCTGGCGACGGTGACCGCGAGGCCCCTCACCGGACAGGACCCGCGGGAGGTGCTGCAGGAGGCCTATGGCGACGAGGCCTTCGTGCACGTCCTCCCCGAGGGTCGCTGGCCGCACACCGCGGCGACCCTGGGCTCCAACAGCTGCCACCTGCAGGCCACCGTCGACGTCGACTCCGGTCGGGTGATCGTCGTGAGCGCCCTGGACAACATCGGCAAGGGGGCGGCCGGTCAGGCCTTGCAGTGCGCCAATCTCATCCTCGGTCTGCCTGAGCAGGCCGGACTGTCGATCAGCGGAGTAGCGCCATGAGCACGACCCACCCGAAGGGGTTCCGGGCCGCCGGGCTCAGCGCCGGTCTCAAGGAGAGCGGCAAGCCCGACGTCGCGCTCGTCGTCAACGACGGCCCGCTGGACGCCGTGGCTGGAGTGTTCACGACCAACCGCGTCAAGGCCGCGCCGATCGTGTGGTCGGAGCAGGTGGTCAAGGGCGGCCGGGTCAACGCCGTCATCCTCAACAGCGGCGGCGCCAACGCCTGCACCGGAGCGCCGGGGTTCCAGGACACGCACACCACAGCCGAGGCCACCGCCAAGGCCCTCGGGACCGGCGCCGGCAGCATCGCGGTCTGCTCCACAGGCCTGATCGGGGTGCGCCTGCCCATGGACAAGCTCCTGGCCGGGGTCGAGAAGGCCGCCGCCGAGCTGACCGCAGACGGCGGATCCGCTGCTGCAGAGGCGATCTGCACCACCGACAGCGTCCCGAAGACCGCGACGGCAAAGGGTGCCGGCTTCGTGGTTGGCGGGATGGCCAAGGGCGCCGGCATGCTCGCGCCCGCCCTCGCCACCATGCTGGTGGTCGTCACCACCGACGCCGTCGCCGACAGTCCGACCCTCGACGCCGTGCTGCGCGAGGCGACCCGCACCACCTTCGACCGGATCGACTCCGACGGCTGCATGAGCACCAACGACACCGTCCTGCTGATGGCCAGCGGTGCCTCCGGCACCACCCCCGCGCGGGCCGCGCTGCAGAGCGCCGTCACCGCGGTCTGTGCCGACCTGGCCCGGCAGCTGGTCGCCGACGCCGAGGGCGCGTCCAAGGAGATCGCCATCGAGGTCGTCGGTGCCGCATCCGAGGCCGACGGTCTCGAGGTGGGCCGCTCCATCGCCCGCAACAACCTCCTCAAGTGCGCGCTGCACGGCAACGACCCCAACTGGGGCCGCGTCCTCGCCGCGGTCGGCACCACGCAGGCCGCCTTCGACCCGGACCAGCTCGACGTGCGCATCAACGGCATCGAGGTATGCCGGGCAGGGGGAGTGGGCGACGACCGGGACCTGGTCGACCTCACCCCGCGGGAGTGCCGCATCGTCGTCGATCTGCACGCCGGCACCGAGACCGTGACGGTCTGGACCAACGACCTCACCGCCGACTACGTCCACGAGAACTCGGCCTACAGCACATGAGCACCGCCAGAAACCACGCCAGCCTGCCGAAGGCCGCCACCCTCGTCGAGGCCCTGCCGTGGCTCAAGTCCTTCTCCGGCAAGACCGTCGTCGTGAAGTACGGCGGCAACGCCATGACCAGTCCGGAGCTGCAGCAGACCTTCGCCGAGGACGTCGTCTTCCTCCGCTACTGCGGCGTCAAGGTCGTAGTGGTCCACGGCGGAGGTCCGCAGATCACCGCCCACCTCGACAAGCTCGGCGTCGAGAGCGAGTTCCGCGGCGGCTACCGGGTCACCACCCCGGAGACCGTGCAGATCGTGCGGATGGTGCTGGTCGGCCAGGTCAACAGCGACGTCGTCGGTCTCATCAACGAGCACGGTCCGTTCGCCGTCGGGCTGTCCGGCGAGGACGCGCAGCTGTTCACCGCCGAGCGCCGCGACGTGATGGTCGACGGCCAGCCGGTCGACATCGGTCTCGTCGGGGACGTCGTCGACGTGCAGCCCGAGATCCTGCACGCCCTGCTCGAGGAGGGGAAGGTGCCGGTCGTGGCCACCGTCGCCAAGGGCCTCGACGGCAACCTCTACAACGTGAACTCCGACACCGCCGCCTCGGCCGTGGCCGTCGCCGTCGGTGCCGAGAAGCTGGTGGTCCTCACCGACGTCGAGGGCTTGTACGCCGACTGGCCGACGAGCGAGGAGGTCATCAGCGAGATCAAGACCGACGAGCTCGAGGCGATGCTGCCCGGGCTGTCGAGCGGCATGATCCCGAAGATGGAGGCCTGCCTGCGCGCCGTACAGGGCGGCGTGCCGCGGGCCCACGTGCTCGACGGTCGGGTGCCCCACGCGATCCTGCTCGAGCTGTTCACCGACGAAGGGGTCGGCACGATGGTGGTTCCCACATGACCGTCAACCAGCAGTGGCAGGACCGTTGGGACGCGGCCCTGATGGCCAACTACGGCACCCCGCAGCTCGCGTTGGTCCGCGGCGACGGCGCGACCGTCTGGGACGCCGACGGAAAGCAGTACACCGACCTGTTCGCCGGCTTGGCCGTCAATGTCCTCGGCCACGCGCACCCGGCCATCGTCGAGGCCGTCACCCGGCAGCTCAGCACCCTCGGGCACGTGAGCAACCTGGCCGTCACCGAGCCGGTGGTGCTGCTGGCCGAGCGGCTCAAGGAGCTCACCGGATTCGACAAGGTGCTGTTCACCAACTCCGGCGCCGAGGCGAACGAGGCCGCCCTCAAGCTGGCCCGGCGGCGCCGCCCCGGCGGTGGCTGGGTGGCCTGCGAGGGCGCCTTCCACGGCCGCACCATGGGCGCGCTCGCCGTCACCGGCCAGCCCGCCAAGCGCACGCCGTTCGAGCCGCTGCCCGGCCCCGTCACCTTCGTCCCGTACGGCGACAGCGCCGCACTCGCAGCGGCGGTCGGCCCGACGACAGCGAGCATCGTGCTCGAGCCCGTTCTCGGTGAGGCCGGCGTCGTCGTACCCCCCGCGGGCTTCCTGGCCGAGGCGAGGCGGATCGCCGATGAGCACGGCGCCCTGTTGCACCTCGACGAGGTGCAGGGTGGCATCGGCCGCGCGGGTGGCTGGTTGTCGCACCAGGTGCTGGAGCCCGGCGTCGACGCCGACGTCGTGACCTTGGCCAAGGGGCTCGGTGGGGGACTGCCCATCGGGGCCGTACTGGCCCGCGGCGAGGCGGCTGACGTCCTGAAGAAGGGCGACCACGGCACGACCTTCGGCGGTAACCCGGTGGTCTGCGCCGCGGCGCTGGCCGTCCTCGAGGTGCTCGAGACCCAGGACCTGCTCGCCCGCGCCACGGTGGCGGGGGAGCGGCTCCGCAAGTCGATCGAGGCGCTCGAGCACCCGCTGGTGGACCACGTGCGCGGGGTCGGACTGTGGCTCGCCATCGTGCTGCGGGAGCCGATCGCACCGGCCGTGGAGCTCGCCGCCCGCCGCGCCGGCTTCCTCGTCAACGCACCCGCGCCCGACGCGATCAGGCTGGCTCCGCCGCTCGTCATTTCGGACGCGCAACTCGACGCGTTCGTGGCTGTGCTCCCCGCTGTGCTGGACGAGGCTAGGGTCGCGCCATGACGAACCTTCAGGGACTGACGACATGACCACCACACGCGTCCTCGTGGTGGAGGACGACCCGAGTGTCCGTGGCCTGCTGCACACCCTGCTGTCGGCCGAGGGCTATGACGTGGTGACCGCCTCCGATGGCCTTGCCGGATTGGTCAAGGCGTCCTCGACGCGGCCCGCGCTGATCCTGCTCGACCTGATGATGCCGGACCTCGGTGGCGTCCGGGTGCTGGATGAGATCCGGGACGACCCGGAGCTCGCCGACACCCCCGTCATCGTCGTCACCGGCAAGGTCGACGCCGTCCCCAGCATGCGTGACCTCCTTGGTGAGGGCTTCGTCTTCGTCAAGCCGTTCGCCGTCGCGGAGCTGCTCGCTCGCGTGGCGGAGGTCACCGGCGGTCCCGAGGCCGGCCCATGACCCGGCACTTCCTCGCGGACGACGACCTCACCCCTGCCGAGCAGGCAGCGGTTCTCGACCTCGCTGCCGACCTCAAGAAACGCCGGTACGACGGTCCGAAACCGCTCAGCGGCAAGGCCGTCGCGGTGGTCTTCGAGAAGCCGTCGACCCGCACCCGGCTCAGCTTCGAGGTCGGCATCGCCGAGCTCGGCGCGCACCCGGTGATCCTGGACGCCCAGAGCACCCAGCTCGGCCGGGGCGAGACGATCGAGGACACCGCCCGCGTCCTGTCCCGCTACGTGAGCGCCATCGTGATCCGCACGTTCGGCGACGACCGCATCCAGGCCCTCGCCGCGGCGAGCAGCGTGCCGGTCGTCAACGCCCTCACCGACGGCTACCACCCGTGCCAGATCCTGGCCGACCTGCAGACCATCAGGGAGCGCAAGGGCTCGACCCAGGGCCTGGTGCTGACCTACCTCGGCGACGGGGCCAACAACATGGCCAACAGCTACCTGATCGGCGGCGCGATGGCCGGCATGGAGGTGCGCATCGGCGCCCCCGCCGGCTACCAGCCCGACCCGGCCGTCGTCGAGCGGGCCCGGACCTTCGGCACCACGATCGTGGTGACCGACGACGCCAAGGCTGCCGCTGAGGGCGCCGACGTGCTGTGCACCGATGTCTGGGTGTCGATGGGCATGACCGGCGCCGAGCAGCGACTGCAGGACCTGCGGGACTACGCGGTCGACGATGCCGCCCTGGCCCTCGCGGCCAAGGACGCGCTCGTGCTCCACTGCCTGCCCGCCCACCGCGGCGAGGAGATCAGCGCCTCGGTGATCGACGGGCCGCAGTCCGCGGTCTGGGACGAGGCCGAGAACCGGCTGCACGCGCAGAAGGCGCTGCTGACCTGGTTGATGGAGCAGGGGTAGCGATGGCGGGCGCGCGGCGGCTGACCGCTGTCCAGCAGGTCCCGTTCACGAAGGCGGCCAGGCACGCCAGGATCGTGGAGCTGTTGGAAGCACATCCCGTCGCGAGCCAGACCGAGCTGGGTCGGCTGCTGGCCGCCCAGGGGGTCCAGGTCACCCAGGCCACCGTGTCCCGCGACCTCGAGGAGCTCGGGGCCGTCAAGATCCGAACGGCTCAGGGCACCGCCTATGCCGTCCCCCCCGAGGGTCAGCCGCGCACCGGCACACCGGAGGCGGTCGACTCCCGGCTCGGCCGGCTGCTCGAGGAGCTGTGCGTCAGCGCCGAGGCGACCGGTTCCGTGGTCGTCGTACGCACCCCGCCCGGCGGGGCCCACCTGCTCGGGGCCGCGCTGGACCGCGCCGGCCTGCCCGACGTCGCCGGCACCGTCGCGGGCGACGACACCGTCCTGCTCATCACCCGTACTCCGGCCACCCCCACGGCCGGCGCTCTCGCCACCCGCTTGCTGCGGTTGGCCGAGGGCCGCACGCTCTAGTCCACGTCCCCAACACCCCCAGGAGATCTGCAGTGTCTGACCGCGTCGTCCTCGCCTACAGCGGAGGGCTCGACACGTCCGTAGCCATCGGCTGGATCGCCCACGAGA
>JANOTZ010000257.1:0-22023 GCA_031416735.1 Frankiales bacterium | reverse complement strand
GGGAACTACGATCGCCCGATGTCCCCCCATCGTCGGAAACGTCCGGGTCAGTCGACCGAGGCGCGGACGTTGCGTTCCCGTCTTCGTCACCGCGCGACGCCCGGCAGGGCCGTGGTCCTGCTGGTCCTCGTTGGGGTGGTGGCGCTTTCCGCAGGCGTTGTCGTCTCGCGGGGTTCGGCGTTGGAGGCGAGGAACGAGGTCCGTGCGACCCTCGTGCGCCAGGCCGTCCAAGCCCTTCCGAGAGGGACGACCCTGCTGGCGAGCGGCGCGCTAGGAGGCGCAAGCGGCCCGGACTCCTTCCGGCGGGGCTACGCCCTTGGCGCGCTGGCGCTGCCCCCGGCCGCCGTGTTCTCCTCGGCCGAGCTACCTGGCGGTGACAGCGGCTGGACCGAGGTCTACCGCGAGGCACCTGGCTTGAAGAGCTTCCTGGACCGGGGCAAGCGAACGATCCTCACCGTGACCGTCAAGGCCTGCGACGGGCGACGAGGATGCCCCGCCGGTGGGTCGATGGTCAGCGTCGAGGTCGGCAGCGGCGGCCCAAACTCCTGAGTCTCGTCACGACTCCTTGGCCTCGGGTTGGCTCCCACCGAGCCCGTTGAGCCGAACACCGAGAAGCGCCTGATCCCGTTCAGTTGGGCGGGCACGCTGGACCGCGATAGTTCGTCGCTACTTGCAGGAACGGCCGACGTCGCCCCCGACGTGAACGCGGCACCTACCTGTCCAGCCCTGTCACATCGGGTCAGGGCAGCGAGACGGCTCTGACCCAGGTGGTGACGATCTCTGGGTCTCCCCCTGGCCGTAGGTCGGGCCATGCGAGGTGGGCAAGGCCGTCGCTGCCGATGGCCAGCCCTTGGTAGTGACCGATCCCGAAGGGGTCAAGGGCAGCCAGGTAGGGACGTGATTGTCCGACGCTCGGCACCGATGCGACGACAACAGGCGCACCCCAGCTCCGACCTCCGTCACGTGATGAGACCAGAGAGGGCTGGTAGATCCCTCCTGGAAGTCCGTCGAGGAAGGACAGCGCCACCCGCCCGGCTCCGGCGGCGAGCTGAAGCAACTGCGGAGCGCCGCTGGGGGTGCCCGTGACGGTCGTGGTGACCTGGGTCGCGCCGCGGTCGGCAGTGCTCACCACCCGGGCGACACCCCCCGTCACTTGGGCGTCGGCGATAGCCACGACCAGCCGCTTGCTCCTGGTGTCGTAGGTGGCGGTAGGTGTGTAAGGGGCGTAGTAGGCCTCGCCCGCAGGGTTGTTGCCAGCCACGATCTGGGCGCAGACGTGGGGCAGGAGCGTCCGCGGTGCCGAGACCCGCAGCGAGGGGGATACCAGTCGCAGGTTCACACTCACGGCGAGGGCGCAGTGCTGTTCCGGCAGACCGACACCAGCACCCTCCAGGTGAACGACTGCGAGCGTTCCGTCTTCCAATACCGCGGGGACACCAGCGTTGCCGCCCACGGCAGAGACACGGAAAGGACGGCTCCAGGTCTTTCCGCGATCCAGGGACCTGACGGCCCGAATCTCGGTGCTTTGGAGCGACAGGCATGCGCTCTGGGCATAGACGACGTGTTGGTAGACCACCCACACCGCGCCACTGCGCGGGTCGACCGCCACCGTCGGGCGGTCCGGGCCCTGGCAGGCCGTGGCTGTGTAGGTGTTGGGCGCCGCGCGCACTCCGGTCCACGTTTTGCCCGCGTCGTCGGAACGGGCCACCCAGAGCCCGTCAACAGCGCCGTTCCCTGGGCTGTCTTTCTCGTTGTTGAGGTAGGCGGCGTACAGGGGGCCGCGCGGGTCCCACGCCAAGGTCGCGTCGTTGCCGGAAGACCGAGAGCGTGGCAAGGCAAACGGCAGCCCGCCACGGGCGACGAAGCTTCGGCCGCCGTCATCTGATGTCCACACTCGGTTGTCCGGTTGATACCCGTGCAGGACAGCATCGCTGTGTCGGTAGTAGCCAAAGCCAATGGCTGCCACCACGACGTGCCGGGGATTTCGCGGGTCCACGGCGACGGCCTGCTCGGCGACAGCGCCGACTGACGGAAGCTGGAGCTCAGCAGTCCCGGGCGGGGTAAGTGAGGCGACGGCAGGAGCCATCGCGCACAGCACAGCGAGAGATAACCCGGCACACCAGTACTTGCGCTTCATATGAAGCAGAGTCCGGAGGGCGACGCTTGGTTCGGCGCCGAGAGACGTAACCAGCGGAGGCTAACGCTCTATGCCGTACCGCGAAGAGCGCCAGCGATCGACCGGCGTTCGCTTCGATGTCACCGAGGTAGGCCGTCACTACCCACCGGCCCTCGGGGGCACCGGTACGGAGCGACTCGCGGCACCTCTCAACCATCGAGTGCCGCGCCTATTGTGGGTCTTCCCGAATGAGGGCCGCGGCAAGCAGCCCGACGCCGAGCCCCGCCAACATCCCCTTCACGGAACCATCCGGCGCTATGAACTCAGCTCCCAGGACGCCGCCCGTCAGAAGCCCTCCGGCGCATGCGATGAGCCGGCGGAGGGGAGTGTTGGTCTGCATGTCGCCAAGGCTAGTGCCAAGATCCGGACCGAGAAGAAGGATGCTCCGTCTATTCAGCCGGCCGGTGAAGAAGGCGGGCTAGGTCGCGCAAGCCCAGCCGTGTTGCCGGAGGTTTGAGCTGCACTGTGAGACATTTGAGACGTGCGCTTATTGGCCATCTTGTGGTTCGGTGCGAGCGTCTTCATCACGCCCGTACTCCTCCTTGCGAGCCTCGTTGGCATCATTTGGTCACGGGCGCGCAGCGGGCAGCGGGCAGCGTGAGCACACGCAGTCGTTCTTGATGCTTGGGACCTCGGCCTGGCCTTGCTCGTCGGTCTGCCGGTGTGGATGACTCAGTACGCGCAGTAACGCCTGCTCCAGTTGAGTCGGCTGGCGCAGGCGGACCGGGATCGTTCGTGGCTACCTGCTCCCCAGCTTGGCGGCGACCAGCGGCACTTCCAGTCGGTTGGCCGAGGGTGCAGTAACAATCCCTACGCTCGGACGATCTCCGGAAGCGCCCTCTCAACCTGCTCAAGGCCAAGTCCCATTCCGGGCATCCCCCTGGGCCGCAGGGGTTCTGGCCGCCACGGCGAATACCGTTCGCAAGCACCGGGCCGACATTCGTCCGTGCGGACGATCCACGTGCGGACCATGCCGGTTGATGAGGAGAGTCGCGTGCCACGAGAGCCCCACCAGCCCACCTCCCCGGACCAGACCCAGGCCCAGTGGGACCCCTTCGTGCCGAACCACCGGGCCCCCAGTTCGACTCGGATGTCGGGCGTGGCGGGTGCGGGGTGGGTGCTGGTCGGCGTGGGTGCGTCCCTTCTGGTGCCATCGCTGCTTCTCATCGTGGTGTTCCGTCTGGCGATGCCGGGCGGCGGGGCAGGCCTCGTAACGTTCCTCTGTATCTGGCCCGCCGTGATGGGCGGTTTCATCCTGCTCTGCGGCCTGCCGCTGCTGCCATTCCGACCGAGCACCCCGCCAGTGCTGATGCCCATGCCACCCGCCGCCTGGTATCCCGATCCTAAGAGTCTCGACAGGTTGAGGTACTGGGATGGCAGCACCTGGACTGAGCACACGCACAGTTGAGCTGGGGTGCAGTCACGGGCAGCAGGTAATGCCAGAACCTCGTCGCCGCCCGCCAGCGCAGAACGCCGCCTCCTTGCTGGCCCCCTTTCCATGATCCACGGAACGGGAATCCCCAGATCCCCGCCTCGTAAGGGGATTCCGGTTCCGTGGATCATGTTCGGCGGGATGGTGAGGAACGCCTGCTCGCCGTCGGCCGCTCTGATCGCTGTGTCCGAAGGGAAGCGTAGATATGCCGGTAATCCTCACGCTTGAGGTGGCTCGTCGTCTGGACGGGTCACATTCGCTGAAGGGGAGCCCCGCCCATGCCGCTCGATCCGTGTCTGCAGCCCGCTCGTAGGTCGCTTGAGAAGGTGCCCCACCTGGGGCATCCAGTACTCGACCGCTACCTGATCTTCGTCGCTTCCCGGTGCCGGCCGAACACCGTGCGGGCCACCGCGTGTGACCTACGGGCCTTCTTCGGCGTGATCGCCAAGGAGCCCGATCAGGTCGTCCCCGCCGACGTGTTGGCGTTCATCCGCGAGCAGCGTCAACCGCGTGGCGATGGCCGCGTCGTCCGGCTGTCAGACGGCGAGTCCGGGCTGTCGTCACGCACGATCAAGCGCCGGCTGTCGTCGCTGTCGGGGTTGTTCTCGTGGCTGGTGTTGCTGGAGGAGATCGCTGGCAATCCTGTCCCGCGCGGCCTGGCCACTCGGCGTCAGCCGGGGCGTCGCGACACGGTCGCACTGATCCGGACGCCTCGGACGCTGCCGCAAGTCCTCGACCCCGATGAGGTCGATGCACTGCTCGCCGCACTTCGACGCTGGCGTGACCGGGCGATGGTCGAGGCGATGCTGCTCGGCGGCCTGCGGCGCTGCGAGGTCCTCGGGCTGCGGATGGAGGACCTGCGTCGCGGAGAGGCCCGAGTATTCATCCACGAGGGCAAGGCGGTCACCAACGGCTGGTCCCGATCTCGGCACGGTTCTTCCGCAGCCTGGCCCGTTACCTGGAGAACGAGCGCCCCACGCTCGCGGACCCGACCGCGGTGTTCGGGGGGCTCAAGGGCCCGCGCCGCGGACAGCCGCTGTCAGAGTCGCGTCCGACACGGCAGCAGGCAACCGGCCTCGTCGAGTACGCATCCCCGAGAAGTCTCCCGACCCCGGGTCTTCGGGCGAACCGGGGTTGTGCGGGATGATCCGCGGCAGGACCAAACATCGGAGCCCACATGTCAGACGGCGCATTCGTGCTCACCCCGGGGTCCGGCTCAGTGCTGGACATCGGTCCCTTCCGGATGACCGTGAAGGCGTCCGGCGCGCAAACTGGCGGCGCTCTCACACTGCTGGAAGCAGATGAGCCGCCAGACTTCGGCCCTCCCATGCACATCCACGAAGACGCAGGCGAAGCGTTCTACGTGCTCGCGGGCGAATACCTCGTGTTCGTAGACGGCTCCGAGCACAGGTGTCCGACGGGTTCGTTCATCTGGATCCCGCCAGGCGTCGAGCACGGCTTTCGCGTCGGCAAGTCACAGAGCCGAAAGCTGAACATCTACGTGCCGTCAGCAATGGAGGGGTACTTCGGGGAACTTGCCGAAGCCACCACGGCAGGGACGCCTCTGAGCGAGGCACAGTTGGGGGCACTCGCGGCGCGTCACGCCATGATCGTGACGGGGCCCGTCCCGGACAACTACATCTGACCCGGGCTGTTGGAAATACCCGGTCGACCAAATGTAGGCGGCGCCATTCATCTCGAGGAGCCAGGGATGTGGCCGCCTCTTCCGCCTCGGGCCGGTTCGCGTCCCTCGGAACCCTGCGTCGGGGGTCCTTCACCTGGCGGAAACTCCCGTTCCGACGGCCGTGGGAGTGGAGAGGCCCAACCGCGCACGGGCCGGTCTGTCCCGCAGCCCGAGAGGTGACGCCGGTCAGGTCTGGGTCATCGTGGCCATCATCCGGTCCAGCTCCCAGAAGGCCCGCAGGCTGAGGAGTTTGCCGGAATCGTCGAGCCGGTAGGCGAACACGCCCTCGCAACGACTCGTCGTACCCCCTGGAAGGGTGAGGTGGATGGTGGCCACGTTGGCGACCTCGTTGCCGCAGGCGAACGACTCGTGCAGCTCGAACCGGATCGACTCGGTGGAGGCGATCGCGTTGTCCCAGAAGCGGGCCCGTCCCTCCGGCCCGTGGTGACCGAGGCCGGTGGGGTCGAGGAAGGAGACGCCGATCGGGTCCTCGACCCAGCCGTCCTCGGCCCACAGCGCGAGCCAGCCCTCCCGGTCCTTCGCGCCGACAGCGTCCATCGAGCGCTGCGACATCGCGCGAGCGGGGTGAGTGCTCACCATGCCTGGATCACGTCCTTTGCGAAGCGTCGGATGCCGTCCTGCTTGGCCTCGAGCGGCCCGTCCCAGGGGACGCCGTAGAAGAGCCACGGGACGGTGACGATGTCGGTGGCACCGGCGGCCTCGAGCTCCTTGTAGCCGTCGAGCCCGAACCGGTCGGCGGGTGCGACCTGGTAGGTGAAGCCGTCGAGCGACCGGCCGGCAGTCAGCAACTGATCGGTCAGCTCTTCCACGACCTTGCGGAAGTCCTCAAGGGTGATCATCGCGCTGGTCCACCCCTGTCCGAAGCGGACGGTACGTCGCAAGGCAACCGGGGTGTGCCCTCCGATGTAGACCGGCACCTTCTCGGTCGGCGCCGGGGGCAGCTTGATGCTGCCGAACCGCACGTGCTCGCCGTCCCGCGAGACCCAGCCTCCGTCGAGCAGCTCGAGGATCGCATCGAGGGCCTCATCGGTGCGGGCGCCGCGGCCCTCGTAGGACTGACCGGCCCACTCGAACTCCTCCTTGAGCCAGCCGATGCCGGCGCCGAATGTGAAGCGGTTGTCACTCAGCACCGCGGCCGACGCGACCTGCTTGGCCAGCAGGATCGGGTTGCGCACGGCCACCTTGATGACGTGGGTGCAGAAACGGATCCGGTCGGTGACCGCCGCCATCGCGGCGACCGCCATGAACGGCTCGATGAAGGGGGTGTGCTCGTTCCAGAGTCGGCTGCCGTCCTTGGTGTAGGGGTAGGCGTCCGACACCTGCTCCGACCAGAAAAGGCTGTCGGCGACGGCGATCTGGTGGAAGCCGCACTCCTCGGCGGTGCGCGCCAGAGCGACGTACTCGCGCGGGTCGGTCATCGCCACGGACATCGTGAACTGCAACGTGTTCTCCCTGTTGTCGAGGGCGGACACTAACCCGCGACGGGGCGTTGCACCACTTCAGGAACCGGCGACTGTCCGGACCAGGTGGTGCCAGGCGCGTCGTACTCCCCGGTGAGGGCATGCGCGATCGTCGTGTAGACGTTGCGGGAGGCGAGCAGCCCGACGTGGGTGCCGCGGATCTCGATGTTGCGCGCACCCTCGGCGAGGCAGGCCTCCCAGTGGACCACCTCGTCGTGCCGGGTGAACAACGAGATCAGCGGCGGGCCGGCCGGGGTGAGGGCGGCCCGGAAGAAACGGCCGTAGGTGCACGAGCAGGCGTCGGTGAGGCAGCCCATGGTGAGCAGGGCAGGGTCGCTGCGCTGCAGCCGGGAGCGGGCGGCGCCGGCCGCGGCGGCCAGGGTGAGGTTGGTGACCGCGAACGGGGCGTTGTGGGGGCTCGCGAGCGAGACGACCCGCTCGATGAGGTCGGGTCGGGCGGTCGACATCGCGCGCGCCAGCAGGCCCCCGCGGCTGTGCCCGAGCAGGGTGACCTTCTGGCCGTGCCGCTCGGCGATCTCCTCGATCCGGGGGAGCACCTTGGTCATGGTGCGGTCGGAGCAGTCGACGTTGAGCCCGATCGAGGACCGGTAGGACTGGTAGCCGATGCGGCGCAGCCAGCTCAGCATGATGGGCATCAGCCAGTCACCGGCGGCGGCCGGTGGGAGCAGCACCACCGGTTGGTCGTGGCCGTGCGGGATGCCGTGGCCGGCGACGACGTCGGAGCGCAGGAACCGGGTCAGGGCCACCGGGCCGCGCACCCGCAGTGCGGCAGCGCCCAGCTGCTTCACGGCGAGCGGCACGTTCTGCACCGACCGGTTGCTCATGTCACAGACCGTCGCACAACAAGGTGATGAAACACTGCCTATCCGGGTGATGACCCGCCGACGTCCCGGTGATCGGGACCCCCGACCGCCGCCAGGGTCTGCTCGACGGCGCGGGGGAACTCCGCGGCCAGGTCGGCGAGGTCGGGCATCCGGTCGCTGCAGGCGATGAGGCCCACCCCGACATGGTCGACGTAGCTCACGATCGTGATGTTGAGCCCAGGGCCCTCGAGCACCGGCCCCATCGGATAGAGGCCCTCCACCGTCGCGCCGGCCAGGTAGATGGTGATGGGGGGCCCGGCCACGTTGGACACGACCACGTTGTGCACGACCGGGTGCCGGTCGGCGAGCCGCAGCGCGCTGTAGAAGCGGGCGATCACGGCCGTGGTGTTGGGTGGCGCGACCTCCCCGAAGCGCATGACGAGCTCGCTGCCCACCGCGGCCTGGTCACCCTTGGCCACCTGGTTGGCCTGCCGCACCACCCGCAGCCGCTCGATCGGGTCGGCGATGTCGGTGCCGAGGATGGTGAACATCGCCGACACCCGGTTGGCCGCGTCGTCGCTCTCGTCGCCCCGGACCGAGACGGGGACGACGGCGATCAGGCTGGAGTCGGGGAGCTCGCCGCGCTTCTCGAGGTAGTTGCGGAAGGCGCCACCGCAGAGGGCGATGAGGGCGTCGTTGAAGGTGCCGCCGACCGCTGCCTTGATGGTCTTCACGTCGGCCAGCGAGATGTCGGTGTAGGCAACCACCCGGCCCGGGGTGATCGACCCGTTGAAGGGAGCCCGGGGCGCCACCAGGGGGATGGCGCCGCCGCTGGTGTCGGCGTCACCGCGCCGGTAGCTCACCAGGCCGGCCACGGCCTTCACCGTGGTGGGCAGCAGCTTCGCGATCTGCAGGGGGCGCAGGGCCAGGCCGGTGGCCGTGTGGAGGGCGACGTCGAGCAGGCCGGGCTGGGGTTTGTTGTCCGCCCTGGCGGCGGCGCGGGCGCCCACCAGCTCGGCTTCGCTGCGACCCTCGGGGGCGAGGTCGAACAGCGCGCTCAGGATCCGGGCGGCTCCGACGCCGTCCACGGCGCAGTGGTGGATCTTGAAGACGATCGCCGCGCGGCCGTCGGCCAGCCCCTCGACGACGAGGCACTCCCACAGCGGGCGGCTGCGGTCGAGCTGCCGGCTGCCGAACGCGGCGACCTCCACGGCGAGCTCTGCCCGGGAGCCGGGTGCCGCACAACGGACCGAGGTCACGTGGTCGGCGACGTCCACGTTGGGGACGTCCACCCAGAACGGGTGGTGCAGCCGGAGGGTGGCCGTCACGACCTTGCGGCGGAACGGCGGCAGCAGGTCGAGGCGGTTCTCGATGAGCGCGATCACGTCCTTGGCCGACCACCCGGGCCGGTCCGACGGGTCGACGATCATCGTCCCGAGGACATGCATGTGGGAGGCGGGCGTCTCGAAATACAGGAAGCTCGCGTCGGTCCCGCTCATCTCATACACGTGGACACAGTAGAGCCGCGGGTGTACGACAATTCCCGGGTGCCCGTGATCTTGCTCGGACTTTCCCTGTTGGGGCTGGTCGCCGTCGTGAACGGCCTGCGCCCGCTGCGGTGGACGCCGCTTGTGATCCCCTCCTTTTTTTCGGCTTGGCTGACCGTGGAGCTGGCGCCGCAGCTGATCGTGCTCACTGCCCTCGCGGTGGGAGCCGCGGTCGCTTTCGGCGGCCTGCACGGGTTCGGCTGGCTCGGACTGGCGCTCTACGTCCCGGTGCTGCTCGGCTTGGCCTGGATGGTGCTGCAGAGCCAGCGCGCCGCCCAGGTCGCCGATGCGGCGCTGGCCGAGTGGCCCGAGGCGGGTGAGCCCGAGGCGCACCAGTCCACCTGGCTGCGGCGGTTCTTCGTCCCGATGGCCTTCCGGCATCCCGACGTGGAGCGGGTCGTCGACGTCCCCTACTCCGACGTGTCGGGGCGCAACCGGCTCGACGTCTACCACCGCAAGGACAAGCCGACCGGCTGCCCGACCCTGATGCAGGTGCACGGCGGTGCCTGGGTCATCGGCGACAAGCGCGAGCAGGGCCGACCGCTGATGCTCCACCTCGCGGCCCGCGGCTGGGTGTGCTTCGCCCCCAACTACCGGCTGTCTCCGCGGGCGACTTGGCCCGACCACCTGATCGACGTGAAACGGGCGATCGCCTGGGTGCGGGAGCACGGGGCCGACTACGGCGCCGACCCGGGTTTCCTGGTGCTGACCGGGGGATCGGCCGGTGGTCAGCTCGCCGCTCTCTGCGCCCTCACCCAGAACGACCGGCAGTGGCAGCCGGGGTTCGAGGACGCCGACACCTCGGTGCAGGGCTGCGCGCCCTACTACGGCGTCTACGACCTGACCGGCGAAACCGGGACCAAGGCGGCAGAGGTCCGGGCCAACCGCCTGCTGGCCAAGCTCGTCATGAAGACCCGCGACCGGACCGCCTATGAGCAGGCGTCACCGATCGTGCAGGCCCGCGATGCGCCGCCGTTCCTCGTGGTGCACGGACGCAACGACACCCTCGTCCCCGTCGAGGAGGCCCGGCTGCTCGTGCAACGACTGCGGGAGGTGTCGTCCGCGCCGGTCCTCTACCTCGAGCTGCCCGGCACGCAGCACGCCTTCGACGTCTTCCCCTCGATCCGCTCCGACCACGTCGTGCGCGCCGTCGCCCGGTTCTGCGAGCTTGTGCGGGTCAGCGCGTCACGAGCCCCCGGCCGGTGATCAGCGGCAGGTCCAGTGCCGTGACCAGCCCCGCTGGTGCCTGCACCACAGCCGGTACGGCGTTCACCAGCCGCATCGCGGTGGCCTTCAGGCCGGCCGTGTTGTGGTCGCCGTCGGTGCCGAGCAGCTGCAGGTCGAGCGTGTAGTTCGGCTCCCCGCTCACGACCACGCGATAGCAGCCATGACCTGCCGGCTGCGGCCAGTCGGGACCGATGTCGTCGCGCAGCCGCGTGACGTGCTCGAGCACCACGACGGCCCGGCCGTCGCGCATGCCCCGCACCTCGAAGTGCAGTCCGGCGACGGTGCCCTCCTCGACGGTTCCGCTGTCGATCTGGAATGTCTCGGGCGCCGGGAGCCGCTCGTAGAACTCCTCGACGCTGTCGAGCTCGACGTCGAGCCCAGCGGCAATCTGGTGTACGACGCTCCCCCAGGCCATGGTGAGGATCCCCGGCTGCAGCAGCATCGGGACGTTGTCCATCGCCCGGCCCAGTCCCATCACGTCGAACAAGATCATCGGCTGGTCGTAGGTGTTGTAGTTGAGGACCTCCATGCAGCGGACCTCATCGATGCGCTCGCTGATGGAGGTGAGCGACAGCGCCAGCCAGTCGTTGGCGAAGCCAGGGTCGATGCCATTGACGAACAGCGAGGCGCCGCCGTCGGCCGCCGCCTTGCGCACTCCCTCGGCTAGTCCGGCCGCGGGGCCGCTGGGGTACTGCAGCAGCACCGGTCCGGACGCGACCACGTTGATGCCGGCGCGCAGCAGCCGCTCGAGGTCGGCGAGCGCGTCGAAGAGCCGGTCGTCGGCCATCGCGGTGTTGACGACGCAGTCCGGCTGCAGGGCCAGGATCTCCTCGACGTCGTTGGTGGCCAGCACGCCCAGGGAGCGGCCCAGCCCGGCCAGCTCGCCCGCGTCCCGGCCGACCTTGGCGGGGTTGGAGACCCACAGGCCGACCAGCTCCAGGTCGGGGCGGGCGTCGATCCCGGCGATCGCGTGCCGGCCCACGTTGCCGGTGGACCAGGCCACCACCCGGTAGGTCGGGGTCTGCTTCGGGGAGGTTCCAGCGGAGGAAGTCACAGTGTCTCTCCCAGGTCCCGCAGGCCCATATCGAGGTTGGGCTGCTCGAGCCCGCCATCGACCTCGAAGACCTTGCCGGTCACGTAGCCGCCGGCGGGGCTGGCGAGGAACAGCACGGTGGCGGCGATCTCGTCGGGGGAGCCGATCCGGCGCAGCGGGGTCGCCTGCTCCATCTGCTGCCGCAGGTTGTCGTCCTCGACCACGATCTGCAGGGCACTCGTGGCGACCGAGCCGACCGCGATCGCGTTGACCCGCACCCGCGGAGACAGGTCCGCTGCGGTGAGCCGGGTCCAGTGCGCCAGGGCTGCCTTTGCTGTGCCGTAGGCGACGAAGCCGCGACCGGGCACCCGGCCCATGACCGAGCTGATGTTGACGACCGAACCACCCCGGGCGAGCAGGTGGGGGAGCGCGGCCCGGGTGAGGGTGTGGGCCGTCGTGACGTTGAAGTGGAACGCCTCCTCCAGGAAGCGCGGCGACGTCTTGTGGAACTCCCGGGGCATCGTGCCGCCCACGTTGTTCACCACCACGTCCAGGCGCCCCAGGCTCTCCACCGCCCGGTCAGCCAGTGCGGCTACCGCGTCGAGGTCGTTGAGGTCGGCGGCGACCACGACGGCCCGCCGACCCAGGTCGGCGATCTGCTTGGCGACACCTTCGAGCTGCTCCTCGGTGCGGGCCGACAGCACGACGTCGGCCCCCGCCTCGGCGAGGGCGAGCGCGGACGCCGCCCCGATTCCACGTCCGGCACCGGTGACGACGGCGACCTTGCCGTCCAGACGGAACATCTCGAGCACCACGGCGAGCTCCTCACATCCAGGGAAGCCGGACGCTAGCGCAACTTCTGCAACACGTTCTAGTCTTGCCGGGTGGCCCGCACCCGAACCGTCGCCCCCCTGAGTGCCTCCGAGATCGTCCAGTGGGACGACGAGGCCGACGTCGTCGTCGTGGGCTACGGCTGTGCCGGGGCTTCGGCCGCGTGGGAGGCGTCCCGGGCCGGTGCCGACGTGCTGGTGCTGGAGCGGTTCAGCGGCGCCGGCGGCACCAGCGCGCTGTCCGGCGGCGAGGTCTACCTCGGCGGTGGCACCTCGGTGCAGAAGGCCTGTGGCTTCGAAGACACCCCGGAGGCGATGGCCGCGTTCCTGCGCGCCGCCCTCGGGCCCGGGGTCGACGAGGACAAGCTGGCCGCCTACGTGCAGGGCAGCGTCGACCACTTCACCTGGCTCTCCGACCTCGGGATCCCTTTCCTGCCAAGCCTTTACGACGACCCGAGCTGGATGCCGCCGACCGACGACGGGCTGATGTGGCTGGGCGAACGGAGCTGGCCGTTCACCGAGCTCGCCGAGCCCGCGCCCCGTGGTCACCGCCCGGCGACCGGGCACTTCGGCGGCTGGCTCCTCATGAACAAGCTGGCCGAGGCCGCCAAGGTGGCCGGTGCCCGCGAGGCGTTCGATGTCTACGTCGAGCGGCTCGTCGTCGAGGCTGGGCGGGTCGTCGGCGTCGTCGCCACCCAGTACGGCGAGCAGCGGGCCTACCGGGCCAGGAATGGCGTGGTCCTCACCACCGGCGGGTTCGTCGACGACGACGAGATGCTCGCCCAGCACGCCCCCCGGCTGGTCGGGATGGACAAGATCTCCTGTGGCGGCGAGGACGGCAGCGGGATCAAGATGGCGCAAGCCCTCGGTGCGGGGGTCCGCCACATGGGCGCCGGCCAGGTCGGTTTTCACGCCGTACCCGCCTTCATGGCACGCGGGGTGGTCGTGAACAACAAGGGGCAGCGGTTCATCAACGAGGACACCTACCCCGGCCGGATCGGGCAGGCCGCCTTGTTCCAGCAGGGCATGGGGTGCTGGGTCGTGCTCGACGAGAAGGGCTACGAGGAGGTCCCGAAGAGCGAGCGCTGGGGCGTCCAGCCGCACCACGTCGCCGAGACCCTGGCCGAGCTCGAGGAGTTGACCGGCCTGCCGGACGGATCGCTGCAGGCCACCGTTGCCCTTTACAACCAGCACGCCGCGCAGGGGCGAGATCCCCTGTGCCACAAGGATTCCCGCTGGCTCCGGCCACTCGAGCCGCCCTATGCCGCGATCGACCCGACCCGGTCGTTCCGCGGCCCGAGCGATCCGACGGTCGGCTCCGGGGCGGCGGTCTTCACCCTCGGCGGGCTCGCGACCGACGTCGCCGGACACGTCCTCGACCTCGACGGCAGACCGCTTCCCGGCCTGTACGCCGCGGGGCGGGCGTCGAGCGGCCTGGCGGCGTGGGGCTACATCAGCGGGACGTCGCTGGGGGACGGCACCTTCTTCGGCCGGCAAGCCGGCCGGACAGCCGCCGCGGGTGCGCCGGCAACTGATGTGAAAGCGTCCCGATGAGTGGGACGGCGGACGCGCCAACCGGCGCTCCGACCTCTAGCGTTCGCGGCAGGCCCACGACAGGAGCGACAGTGACGAACAGCCCGGCAAGCAAGGTGCTCGAAGCGGTGCAGGACCTGCTCCCCAAGATCGCCGACCGTGCGGACCAGTGCGAGCGCGACCGCCGGATCCCCGACGAGACCATTGCCGAGCTCAAGGAGGCGGGCTTCTTCTCGATGCTCCAGCCCAAGCGCTGGGGCGGGCTCGAGGCCGACCCGGTCGAGTTCTACGAGGTCGTGCGCACCCTCGCGGGCGTCTGCGGATCCACCGGCTGGGTTGCGTCGGTCGTCGGGGTCCACCCGTGGCAGCTGGCGCTGTTCCCCGACGCCGCGCAACGCGAGGTGTGGGGTGAGGACAGCAACACGCTCGTCTCCTCCTCCTACGCCCCGACCGGACGGCTCACCCCGGTCGACGGCGGCTACGAGTGCACCGGGCGGTGGAGCTTCTCCTCCGGCTCGGACCACTGCCAGTGGGTGCTGCTCGGCGCGATCGTGATGGGACCCGAGGGCAAGCCGATCGACTTCCTCACCATCTTGGTGCCGCGCGGCGACTACCAGATCGACGACGTCTGGGACGTCGTCGGCCTGCGTGGCACGGGCAGCAACGACATCGTCATCGACAAGGTCTTCGTGCCCGCGCACCGCACGCTGTCCTTCAACGACGTCAGCGCCCTGCGTTGCCCGGGGCAGGCGGAGAACACCGCCCCGCTCTACAAGCTGCCCTTCGGGACCGTCTTCGCCTACACGATCACCACCCCGATCATCGGCATCGCGACCGGGGCCTACAACGCGCACGTGGAGCGGATGCGTGAGCGCGTCCGCATCTCGTACGGCGGACAGAAGGTCGCCGGCGACTCCTTCGCGCATGTCCGGGTGGCCCGCGCCGCGTCCGACATCGATGCGTCCTGGCTGCAGCTGGAGCGCAACCTCGACGAGGAGATGAAGTACGCGTCCGCCGGTGAGGAGCTCCCGATGGAGCTGCGGCTGCGGGCCCGCCGCGACCAGGTGCGCGCCACCGAGCGCTGCGTTGAGGCGATTGCCCTGCTGTTCAAGAACTCTGGCGGCCACTCGCTCAAGAACGGCAACCCGATCGAGCGGGCCTGGCGTGACGGCAACGCCGGGTCGGTGCACGCCGCCAACGACACCGAGCGTTGGCTGGCGATGTACGGCAAGGGCGAGTTCGGTCTGCCGATCGAGGACGCGATGGTCTGATGGCCACTTCCTTTGCTGGTGCCGCTGCGCACTCCCTGGGCTATCTGGTCGTCGAGACCACCGACCTCGACCGCTGGCGTGAGCTCGCCGTCGACGTCCTCGGCATGGCGGTCGGTTCCGGACCTGACCCGGACGCGCTCTATCTCCGTCTCGACGACCGGCCCGCCCGGGTCATCGTGCATCCCGGCCAGACCGACCGCCTCGTCACCGTCGGCTGGGAGGTGCGCGACCGCGAGACCTGGCAGGCGGTGGTGCGCCAGCTCGAGGACGCCGGCGCCCCGGTCAAGGTCGGCAGCGGAGCCGAGGCGGATGAGCGGCGCGTGCAGGAGCTCGTCTTCACCCAGGACCCGAGCGGCACCCAGCTCGAGGTCTTCCATGGGCCGTCGCTCGTGCACGACAAGCTGCTCACGACCCACGGGGCGACCTTCGTCACCGGAGGTCAGGGCCTCGGTCACGTGGTCCTGCCGACCGCGGCCGGTCCGGGCGCCGCAGAGGCTGCCTACGACTTCTACACACAGGTGCTGGGCTTCCGCAGCCGCGGCGCGTTCCGGCTGCCGCCCGGCATGCCCGGCGCGCCGCCGGACGGCCGGATGTTCCTGCGCTTCCTGTCCTGCAACGAGCGGCACCACGCCCTCGCGCTGGCCCCCTGGCCGCAGGACAACGGGATCATCCACTTCATGGTCGAGGTCACCGAGCTCGACGACGTCGGCCGGGCGCTCGACCGGCTCCACAAGCGGAAGTTCCCGCTCTCCTCGACGCTGGGCCGGCACACCAACGACGACATGGTGTCGTTCTACGTCGCGACGCCGAGCGGCTTCGACATCGAGCTCGGCTGCTTCGGTCGGCGCGTCAAGGAAGACGACTACACGGCGGAGGACATCACCAAGGACTCCACCTGGGGCCACCGTTGGGGTGGGAATGCAGCCACGTGACCCCCTCCTCGGTGAGAGCGTGACGGTCGTGGACCACGTCGTCGATGCGAGCGAGATGCGCCGGGTGCTCGGGCACTTCGCCAGCGGCGTGACGATCGTGACCGGGATGGACGCTGGTGAGCCGGTGGGTTTCGCCTGCCAGTCGTTCACGTCCGTGTCGCTCACCCCGCCGCTCGTGCTGTTCTGCCCGGCGCACACCTCCTCGACCTGGCCGCGGATCCGCAAGGCCGGGTCCTTCAGTGTCAACGTCCTCGCCGAGGACCAGACCGACCTGTGCCTGCGGTTCGCCACCAGCGGCGCCGACAAGTTCGGTGGCCTCGACTGGCACGAGACCGCCTGGGGCCCCTCCCTCGACGGGGTGCTCGCGACCGTGCACTGCGACATCCAGCAGGTGCATGCCGCCGGTGACCACGACGTCGTCATCGGGGAGGTCCGCCAGCTCGTGACCCACCGCGAGGTAGGCCCCCTGCTGTTCTTCCGCGGCCAGTTCGGGCTGACATGGGACTGACCGCGGGCCAGCGCGCCGACGCGGCGGAGCGCCTGCGCATCGCGGAGGCGACCCAGACCGCCGTACCGCCTCTGGTGCAGACCTTCCCCGGACTCGACGTCGTCGACGCGTATGAGATCGCCCTGCTCAACATCCGCAGCCGGATCGCGGCGGGCGCCACCGTCTACGGCCACAAGGTGGGGCTGTCGTCGCTGGCGATGCAGCAGATGATGGGCGTCGACGAGCCCGACTACGGCCACCTGCTGTCCGACATGGTGCTGTCGGAGGACGTGCCGATCCCGACTGGTCGCTATCTGCTGCCGCGGGTCGAGGTCGAGGTCGGGTTCGTCCTCGGCGACGACCTGCCCGGTGAGGGCTGCACTGTCGCGGATGTGCTGCGCTGCACGGCTTTCGTGGCCCCGGCGATCGAGCTCATCGACAGCCGGATCGCCGACTGGAAGATCGGGCTCTTCGACACCATCGCCGACAACGCGTCCTCCTGCGGCGTCGTGCTCGGCAAGGAGCGCGTCAAGCCCGACGAGCTCGACCTGACGGCGATTGACGCGACGCTGGACCTCAACGGCACGCGGGTGGCCGAGGGTCGCTCCTCCGCGGTGCTGGACGACCCGACCATCGCGGTCGCGTGGCTCGCCAACAAGGTCGCGTCGTTCGGCGTGCGGCTGAAGGCCGGACACGTCGTGCTGCCCGGCTCGTGCACGCGGGCCTATGACGTCAAGCCCGGCGACGACGTGGTCGCCACCTTCTCCGGCCTCGGTTCCGTCCACCTGCAGTTCTCCTAGGAGCACCATGCGCAAGGCCACCGCCGCGATCATCGGCTCCGGCAACATCGGCACCGACCTGCTCTACAAGCTGCAGCGCTCGGAGCTGATCGAGCCGCGCTGGATGGTCGGCGTCGACCCCTCCTCGGAGGGACTCAAGCGGGCCCGCGACCTCGGCCTCGACGCCTCGCACGAGGGCATCGACTGGCTGCTCGCGCAGGACGAGAAGCCAGACCTGCTCTTCGAGGCGACGTCGGCCTACGTCTACCGGGCCAACGCGCCCCGCTATCGCGAGGCCGGGATCAAGGCGATCGACCTGACCCCTGCCGCGCTGGGTCCTTACGTCGTACCGGCTGCGAACATGATGGACAACCTGGACGCCGACGACATCAACCTCGTCACCTGCGGGGGACAGGCCACCATCCCGATCGTGCACGCCATCAGCAGTGTGGTGTCGGTGAAGTATGCCGAGATCGTGGCGTCGGTGTCGTCGAAGTCCGCGGGACCGGGGACGCGCGACAACATCGACGAGTTCACCCGCACCACCTCGCGCGGCATCGAGGTCGTCGGTGGTGCGGAGCGAGGCAAGGCCATCATCATCCTCAACCCCGCCGACCCGCCGCCGCTGATGCGCAACACGGTGTTCTGCGCGATCCCGGTCGACGCGGACCGCGACGCGATCGCGACCTCCATCCTCAAGCGGGTGGACGAGGTGGCGCAGTACGTCCCCGGCTACCGGATGCGCGGGGAGCCGCAGTTCGACGACCCGTCCGACGTCAACGGCGGCATGGCGCGGGTCGCCGTCTTCCTCGAGGTGGAGGGCGCTGGTGACTTCTTCCCGCCGTACGCCGGGAACCTCGACATCATGACCGCCGCAGCCACCCGGGTCGGTGAGGCCCTGGCGGCCTCGCGGGTCACGGTCTAAGGAGCCTCAGATGTCTGTCCCACCCACCGTCCTGCGGCCCTACAGCGACACGCTCGACCTGCGGGTCACCGACTCGTCGTTGCGCGACGGCTCGCACGCCAAGCGCCACCAGTTCACGACCGAGAACGTCGTGGACATCGTGGCGGCCCTCGACGAGGCCGGCGTGCCGGTCATCGAGGTCACCCACGGCGACGGGCTCGGCGGCTCCTCGTTCAACTACGGCTTCAGCCACACCCCTGAGCTGGAGCTGATCGCCGCCGCGGTGAAGACCGCGAAGCGGGCGAAGATCGCCTTCCTCATGCTCCCCGGTCTCGGGGTCAAGGACGACATCCGGGCGGCGCAGGACGTCGGCGGCCAGATCTGCCGGATCGCCACGCACTGCACCGAGGCCGACGTGTCCCGGCAGCACTTCGGCCTCGCCCGCGAGCTGGGGCTGGAGACCGTGGGCTTCTTGATGATGAGCCACTCCACGACGCCCGAGGAGCTCGCCAAGCAGGCCCGCATCATGGTCGACGCCGGCTGTCAGTGCGTCTATGTCGTGGACTCCGCGGGGGCGCTCATCATGGAGCAGACCTACGACCGGGTCGCCGCCCTGGTGGCCGAGCTCGGCAGCGAGGCGCAGGTCGGTTTCCACGGCCACGAGAACCTCGGGATGGGCATCGCCAACTCGATCTTCGCCGCCCGGGCGGGCGCCCAGCAGATCGACGGCTCCACCCGCCGGTTCGGGGCCGGCGCGGGCAACACGCCGGTCGAGGGCTTCGTCGCGGTGGTCGACAAGCTCGGCGTGAAGACGGGCATCGACGTACGCAAGATCATCGATGCGGCCGAAGACGTGGTGCGGCCCGTGATGGACGGCGAGTGCCTGCTCGACCGGCTGTCGCTCACCATGGGCTACGCCGGTGTCTACTCGTCCTTCCTCAAGCACGCCGACCGGCTCGCGCTGCGCTATGAGGTGAGCGGCGCCGAGCTGCTCATCAGGGCCGGTGCCCGCAAGCTCGTCGGTGGCCAGGAGGACCAGCTCATCGACATCGCCCTCGAGATCGTGGCGGAGCGCTCGTGACCCCGGACGGCACGCGCAAGACGGTCACCGTCGACGGTCACGACCTGGCCTTCCACGACGTGGGCGACGGCCCGCCGGTGGTGTTCCTGCACGGCTCCGGTCCCGGCGTCACCGGCTGGGCCAACTTCGGCGCCAACCTGCCCGAGCTCTCCGGCATCCGGGCGATCGTCGTCGACCAGGTCGGCTTCGGCGCCTCGGGGCGCCCCGATGTCTACGAGCGCAACTACCTGCAGATCTCCTCCGACGCGGTCCTCGGGCTCCTCGACGCCCTCGGGCTCGAGCAGGTGGGGCTGGTCGGCAACTCGATGGGCGGGGATGTGGCGGTCCGCTTCGCCCTCGACCACCCGTCGCGGGTCAGCGCTCTGCTCCTGAACGGACCGGGCGGCACCGGTGCGCCGGTGCTCGGGCCGCAGCCGTCGGAGGGCATCGCCCGGCTGATGGAGTTCAACCTCGACCCGACCCGCGAGCGGATCATTGCCTGGCTCAAGACGATGGTCTTCGACCAGCGTCGCCTGACTGAGGAGCTCATCGACGCGCGCTTCGCCGCGGCGACGGCGCCGGGGGCGGTGAAGAACCTCCAGGACGCCTACGCGACCTTCTACAACCCCGCGCTGACCGGTGACCTGCCGCTCTGGGCCGAGGTGCACCGCATCAAGGTGCCGGTGCTGATGTGCTGGGGCCGGGACGACCGGGTCGCCCCGGTGGAGGGGGCGCTGCTGCCCGCGCGCCGGATGCCCAAGTGCGACCTGCGGATCTACAGCCGTTGTGGCCACTGGGTGCAGGTGGAGCGCAAGGCTGACTTCGAGCGCGCCGTGCGGGAGCTCTTCGCCCAGTGAGCTCAGAGCCAGTAGTCGCCACCGATGCCCTGCACCAGGCCTTCGAGAGCGCCGGGTGGCCAGGGGCTCGGCGCCGGCCGCCGGTCGATGGTGCGCGAGCGACGCCGTTCGCCCGGCGCAGGGAAGAGCAGGCGGGAAGCCTTGCGGGCCGCCTCCAGGACGTGCGGTGCGAGCCGTTCGAGATTGGCCGTGCGCGCGTCGCCCGACAGCTGCAGCGCCGCCACCGCGCGACCGGTGCCGCGCAGGGCAACGGCGACCGCGACGGTGCCGTGCGCGAGCTCCTGTCGCTCGTAAGCCACGCCACCGCGGCTGCGGACCTGGGCCAGGTCCTGCCGCAGGACCTCAAGAGTGGTGATGGTCCGCGGGGTCCTGGCGGCCAGCCGCTCGCGGTAGTCCGCGCGCAGGGCGAGGTCGTCGTGCCAGGCCAGCATCGCCTTGCCGGCGGCGGTGGCATGGGCGGGTGCGCGGCCACCCACGCGGGTCACGACATCGGAGGACAGACCCCGTCCGTGCCGATCGATGTAGACGACATCCTTGCGGTCGAGGACGACCAGGCTGGCCACGGCGCCAGTGCGCCGATGCAGCTCCGCGAGCAGGGGCGTAGCGATGTCCCGCAGCTCGTGGTGGGCGACCGCCAGGCCCCCGAGCTCCAGGACCCGCATGCCCAGGGCATAGCTCTGACCGCCGTGCTCGAGCCAGCGCAGCGCCACCAGCTGCTCGAGGATCCGGTGTGTCGTGGAGCGGGGGAGGCCGGTGCGCTCGCTGAGCTCCTGCAGCGTCAGCCGCGGCGTCGAGGCATCGAAGGCGTCGAGGATGAGCGTCATCCGCTCCACCATCGAGACCGGCGCATCGCTCACCGGACCAGACTATCGTCCCTGGCGACCAAGCGCTTGCTTGCCTGGGCTCCAACGGCAAGACTGCGACCTAGACGAGGGAGACGAGGGTGCGAGTGAGCGAGATCAGCGACTACGACGTGGTCGTCGCCGGTTCCGGTGCGGGTGGCCTGGTGGGTGCCCTGCGTGCAGCCGAGCACGGCCTGAGGGTGCTCGTCCTGGAGAAGGCAGCCGTGTGCGGCGGCACCACCGCGCTGTCCGGAGCGGGCCTGTGGGCCCCGGCCAACCTGCATGTCCTTGCCGCCGGCCAGCCCGACGACCTCGACCTGGCCCGCACCTACCTGGCCCACACCGTGGGTTCGCGCACCCCGCTGTCGATGCAGGAGGCGTTCCTGCAGTCGGCCGCCGCCACCATCGCCTGGCTCGAGGCCAAGAGCGTCCGGTTCTCCTACATGACGGGCTATCCCGACTACCACCCGGACGAGCCCGGCGGCCTGCTCACCGGCCGGGCCATCACCCCCAAGGCCATCAAGCCGGCCTTCGCCCAGGCCCTCGCCCACGAGGTGCAGCCCAAGCTGACGATGGGCGACGGCGGTCCGCCCATCACCAGCTCGGGGCCTGACGGTCCGCTCTGGGGTGGGCAGTCGCTCATCGCCCAGCTGCTCGCCGCGCTGGCCACGGCGGGCGTCGACGTGTGGACCTCGACCGCGTTCACCGACCTGGTGCTCGACGACGGCGCTGTCGTCGCGGTGCTTGCCTCTCGTGGGGCCGAGGAGCTGCGGATCGCCTGCCCGGCAGGGGTTCTGCTCGCCTCGGGTGGCTTCGACCACAATGCCGGGATGCGCGACGAGTGGCAGGACCCCGCTGTCGAGCACGGGCGGTGGACCCTCGGGGTCCCCGGCAACACCGGTGACGGGATCGCGGCCGGCATCAAGGCCGGGGCGGCGACCGACCTGCTCGAGGACTGCTGGTGGGCGCCGGGCTTCCCCCGACCTGACGGCCAGCCGTCGTTCCTGCTCTGGGAGCGGGCCGCACCCACCGGGATCATCGTTGACCAAGGCGGTCGACGCTGGTTCAACGAGGGCACGCCGTACAACACCTTCGGGCACCTGATGCTGGCGGCCCGCGACGCG
>JANOTZ010000256.1:0-6613 GCA_031416735.1 Frankiales bacterium | reverse complement strand
CAGCGCCGACGCCGACCGCCTCGGCTTCGGCGGCTCGGTGCTGTCCGGTGGGCTGCCGGGTCTCCTCGAGCTGCTCGGAGAGCTCCTCACCTCGGCCAGCTTCCCCAAGCACGAGGTCGAGGGTGAGCGGGCCCGGCTGGTGCAGGAGCTGGAGATCCACCGCTCCTCACCCGGCGTCATCGCCCGCGAGCACCTGCTGGCTCGCATGTACGGCGAGCACCCGTACGGTCGGGACCTCCCCAGCGGCGAGGAGGTCGAGGCGGTCACCGCCCGGCACCTGCGGACGCTGCACGGCGCCCGGGTCGTCCCCGCCGGAAGCACCCTCACCCTCGTCGGCGACCTCACCCCCGCCCGGGCTACCGCCCTGGTGCAGAAGACCTTGGCGGGCTGGACCGCTCGCGGCTCGGTCGTCCCCACGCCCGAGGCGCCCGCCCAGCGCGGACGGGCGGCGCTGCTGGTCGATCGGCCCGGCGCGGTGCAGACCACCATCCGTTTCGGTGGTGCCGCACCGGACCGGGGCGACCCGGGCTACGCCGCGGCAGCACTCGCCAACCTGGTCTTCGGTGGCTACTTCAGCTCCCGGTGGGTCGGCAACATCCGCGAGGACAAGGGCTACACCTACAGCCCGCACTCCGGGATCGACCACCCGCCGGCCGGTTCGCGACTGCTCGCCGGAGCCGACGTCGCGTCCGACGTCACCGCCCCCGCGCTGCTCGAGACGCTGTATGAGCTGGGACGGATCGCGACGGTCCCGGTCGCCCAGGCAGAGCTGGACCAGGCCCGCCGCTATGCCATCGGCACCCTCGCCCTGAGTGCCGCCTCCCAGGCAGGGCTGGCCGGTCTGCTCTCGCAGCTCGCCGGTTCCGGGCTCGGGGTCGGGTGGCTGCGTGAGCACGCCCAGGCCCTCGAGGCAGTCAGCATCGACGACGTCCTGGCAGCAGGTGCCCGATGGTTCGCCCCCTCGGTCCTGACTCCGGTCCTCGTCGGTGACGCAGCCCTCGTGGGCGACAGCCTGCGGACCTTGGTCGAGCTCGAGACCGCGTGAACCGTCCCGCCCTGGCGCGGGCGACGGTGGATCGGGACGCGGCGACCCGCGAGTCACCCGAGCTGCTCGACCAGGCCTGGACAGCTGCCCAGGTCTTGGTCGTCGACGACCAGGGCCGGGCGCTGGTCGATGGCACCGAGCTCGTCCTGATCACCACCGACGAGGCTCCTGACGGGGAACGTTTCTATCTGGGATCCCTTGCGGGCCAGGCGTTTTTCGCCATCACCGCTCCGCTGCCGCGTCGGCTCGGCGTCAGCGCGAGGGGCCTGCGGGAGGTCGGTGCCCTCCTGTCGGACCGGGACGCGGGCCTGCTGGTGCACGCGGTCGGGCTCGCCAACTGGCACGCGACCCACCCCTGCTGCCCGCGCTGCGGCACAGCGACGACGGTCGGCAAGGGGGGCGCCGTACGCCGGTGTCCTGCCGATGGCAGCGAGCACTTTCCGCGGACCGACCCGGCCGTCATCGTCCTTGTCACCGACGGGGCGGACCGGGTGCTGCTGGGCCGACAGGCGGCCTGGCCCGCCGGCCGCTATTCCACTCTCGCGGGCTTCGTCGAGCCGGGGGAGAGCGCCGAGCAGGCGGTGGTGCGGGAGGTCCTCGAGGAGACCGGCGTGCTCGTCCGGGACGTCGACTACCGCGCGAGCCAGCCCTGGCCGTTCCCGGCCAGCCTGATGCTCGGCTTCGTCGCCACCTGCGACGCCGACGCGGAACCGGCCGCCCTGGACGAGGAGCTCGAGGACGTCCGCTGGTTCACCCGCGAGGAGTTGCGGCACAGCACCTCGACCCTGCCCACGTCGGTCTCCATCGCCTACCAACTCCTCGCGGACTGGCTCGACAGCGACTGACCCGGTCGACGACGGCTGACCAGGTGCAGGTG
This sequence comes from Frankiales bacterium, assembly GCA_031416735.1. GTDB lineage: Bacteria > Actinomycetota > Actinomycetes > Mycobacteriales > SCTD01 > RYN-111. Next base: position 4,691 of record JANOTZ010000256.1, on the reverse strand, counting down.
GTTGAAGAGCCGCTCGCGGGTACAGGTTGGGTGTGATGACCTCGACCGGACACGTGAAGCAGCAGGCCCGCCGGGCGGAGGGCAGCGACGCCGCCACCTGGGGAGCCCGGGCGGGCCTGGTGGCCCGGGGGCTGCTCTGGCTCGTGGTGGGACTACTGGCCGCCAACATCGCCCTCGGTGGTGGAGGCAAAGCCGACAAGAACGGCGCGCTGGCCGCCCTCAGGGACCAGCCGTTCGGCCGCCTCCTGCTGGTGGTCCTCGCCGCCGCCTTCGCCGCACATGCGCTGTTCCGGCTGCTGGAAGGCACCGTCGGTCGCCGCGAGGAAGAGGACGACGGGAGGATGTGGCTCAAGCGGGCCTGGTCGTTGTGCCGCGTCGGGGTCTACGGCTTCCTGGCCTACAGCTGCGTGCACTTCCTGGTGGCCGGCGGTACCTCCAAGAAAGCGAGCGGCCCGACGGCGCGGCTCATGGAGCTCCCCGCCGGTCGCACCCTGGTCGGCGTCGTGGGCACCGCGATCGTGGTCGCCGGGATCGTCCAGGCCGTCCGTGGCCTGCGCCAGGACTTCACCGACAAGCTCGCCCTCCCGACCGGGACGATGCGAGCCGTCGTCAAGCGGGTGGGCACCGCGGGTCTGGTCGGTCGCGGCCTCGTCTACGCCCTCGTCGGCTCCTTCCTCGTCCAGGCCGCCGTCACCTTCGACCCGCAGAAGGCCAAGGGTCTGGACGAGGCCCTGAAAACCCTTGCAGGGCAGGCGTTTGGCACCCCACTGCTCCTGCTCGCCGCGGCCGGGCTGCTGTCCTTCGCGGCATGGTCGTTCCTCGAAGCCCGCTACCACGACTACTGATCCTGGGCTGCGCCCCAGCGGATGATCCTGGGCTGCGCCCCAGCGGACCGCGGGCCGGCGTGGATCCTCGGCCCGCAGAGTGAACGGAACCGGAAGGGGTCTTTGACGGCGCGCAACGGCCCTTCCGCTTCCGTTCATCATGAAGGGGGGCGACGTCCCACAGGGCCGGGAGCCAACTGCCGTCGGCATCGAGGACCTCGCGGCGCAACGCCGCTGCGTCGCGCCAGGTGTCCCGGAAGGCCCGCGAGTCCCCGCGGCCGTGTGCGCGCCTCCCAGGTGATCGGGGTCAGCGGTGTCCGGCCAGCTCGGGAGGAAGCGGGACGGAGCGGTCGGTGGCGGAGGCGACCACCTCGCGGGCCAGATCGTGGACCTTGCGTCCGCGGGTGCGCGCGGTCTTGCGGAGCCGCTCGAAAGCCTCCCGCGGAGTGCTGCTCTGGCGTTCGGTGAGCACCCCTATGGCCTGCTCGACGACGACCCGGGCAGCGAGGGCGTGCTCGAGCTGCTTCACCGACAGGCGCAACTGTGACAGCTCGTCGAGCGCCTCGTCGGGCCTGGCGGGGCGCCCCGCCGGGGAGCTCTCGGTCGCGAGCAGGTCGGCGAGCACCATCGCGCTGGTGAGGTCCTCGGTGCGGTCGCCGCCGACCTCCCAGCCGCCATCAGGCGCCCGCCGGATGACGACGTTCTCCGCCGCGAGCGGTCCGAGCTGGGCGGAGACGATCTCCGCGAGTTGACGCAGCACCTCAATCGCGTCCTGGGAGACCTCGACGCCGCCGCGGTCGATCCCGCAGAGGGTGGCGACCACGATGCCCGCGCTGTCCCGGACCGGGACGCCGACGTAGGACTGGATCCCGAAGGCCTCCCGGGCGGGGGCATCGCGGTAGGCCGGGTCGTGGGCCGCGTCGGAGGTGGTGGTGGGAGCTCCCGCGAGCAACCGGTGGCAGAACGAGTCGGTGCGGTCGCGGCGCACACCCCGCTGGACCCCGGGCCATAAAGCGTTGGCATGCACCTTCTCGAAGGTGAACTCGTCCTCGGTGAGACCACCCAGGAACACGACCTCCATGTTCAGGAGCGTCGCGGCGGCCGACAGGACGGCGTCGACCGCAGGATGGTCGAGTTGGGGCGAGAGCACCATCTGGCTCCTTCCTGGCGCTGGTCGGCGATCAAGCATCGCCCACCGGTGGCCGGAAGTCACACCCGCTCAGGCGGCGAGCTTGTCCTTGACCTGCGCCAGGGAGGGGTTGGTGAGCGCAGTGCCATCGGCGAACACCACCGTCGGGACCGTCTGGTTGCCGCCGTTGACGCTCATGACGTAGTCCGCGGCCGCCGGGTCGTGCTCGATGTCGACGGTCGTGTAGGCCACACCCTCGCGGTCGAGCTGCTTCATCAGCCGATGGCAGTAGCCGCACCAGGCGGTGCTGTAGATCGTCATTCGCTTCGGCACGCGGGGCTCCAGTCCTCACTCGGGTGTCCCTGTCCACAACCGCGACTCAGGCCCACATCTTCCCGTCGGAGGCTTCTGGGAGGATGGTGCGGTGACCCCGGAAGCCCTGCTCGACGCCCTCGACCCCGAGCAGCGGGCTGCCGCATCGACCGTGAGTGGACCGGTCTGCGTGCTGGCCGGCGCGGGGACGGGCAAGACCCGGACCATCACCCACCGGGCCGCCTACGCGGTGCAGACCGGTGCGGTGCCTGCCACCGCGCTGCTCGCCGTGACGTTCACAGCCCGCGCGGCGGGCGAGATGCGCACCCGGCTCCGTCAGCTGGGCGCCGAGGGCGTGCAGGCCCGCACCTTCCACGCCGCCGCGATGAAGCAGCTGGCCTACTTCTGGCCCAAGGCGGTCGGTGGGGCGCCGCCGAGCCTGCTCACCAACAAGTTCCAGCTGGTCGCCAACGCGGCGGCCCGGGCGCGGCTCCGACCGGGCACGAGCGAGATCCGGGACCTGCTGTCGGAGATCGAGTGGGCCACCTGCACCCTGACCTCCCCGGAGGACTACGTCGCCCGCTCGGTCGGCCGCACGCCGCCCTTCCCGGCCGCTGACGTCGCGGCCGTCTACGCCGCCTACCGTGACCTCAAAACCGCCCAGGGGCTGGCGGACTTCGACGACATGCTGCTCTACACGGCGGGCATCCTGGAGGAGCACGCCGACGTCGCCCAGGAGTTCCGGGCCCGCTACCGCTCCTTCGTGGTGGACGAATACCAGGACGTCACGCCGCTGCAGCAGCGGCTGCTCGACGCCTGGCTCGGCGGGCGCGACGACCTGTGCGTGGTCGGGGACGCCCAGCAGACGATCTATAGCTTCACCGGCGCCACCCCGTCCTACCTGCTGGGCTTCCGGGCCCGGTTCCCCGAGGCCGTCGAGGTCCGGCTGATCCGCGACTACCGCTCGACCCCGCAGGTCGTGGAGCTCGCCAACGGGGTTCTCGCGAGCGTCCCCGACAAGCTCGACCTCCGCGCCCAGCGCCCGGCCGGCCCGGCGCCCCGCTTCGAGGAGCACCCGGACGAGGCGGCCGAGGCGGGGGCGGTGGCGAGGCGCTGCAAGAAGCTCATCGCGTCCGGCGTGCCCGCGGGGGAGATGGCGGTCCTCTACCGGATCAACGCCCAGTCCGCGGCGTACGAAGCCGCCTTCAGTGACCTGGACGTGCCCTATGTGATCCGCGGCGGCGAGCGCTTCTTCGAGCGCCCGGAGGTCCGCGAGGCGTTGCTGCTCCTGCGCGGCCAGGCCCGGGCCGTCGACGACCTGCCCCCTTCCCTTCCGGATGCGGTGGCGAGCGTCCTCGCCGTTCGCGGCTGGACTGCCGAACCGCCGGCGTCGTCCGGCGCGGTCCGCGAGCGGTGGGAGTCGCTCGCGGCCCTGCACCGGTTGGCCGTGGACCACGCCGACCTCGACCTGCCGGCCTTCGTCGCCGAGCTCGAGGAACGGGCGTCGTCGCAGCACGCCCCGACCGTCGACGGCGTCACGCTGTCCTCCCTGCACGGGGCCAAGGGCCTGGAGTGGGACGCCGTCTTCCTCGTCGGCCTCGTCGACGGCACGCTGCCCCTCGTTCACGCCGACACTCCGGCGCAGGTCGAGGAGGAACGCCGGCTCCTGTACGTCGGAATTACCCGCGCCCGGGAGCACCTGTCGCTCAGCTGGGCGCTGGCCCGGAGTCCCGGTGGCCGGGCCACCCGGCGGCCTTCCCGCTTCCTCGACGGGCTGCTCGGTGGGGTCGTGTCCCAGGCTGCCACCCCGCGTCCGGCCCGACCTGCCCGCGGGAGTGCACCGGTCACCTGCCGCATCTGCGCCGCGGTGCTCAACGCCGCGGTCGACAAGAAGCTGGGCCGCTGCGCGGGCTGCCCGTCCGACCGCGACGAGGCCCTGTACGACGCCCTGCGGGAATGGCGGGCCGACAAGGCGAAGGGTCTGAGCCAGCCGGCCTACTGCGTGTTCACCGACGCCACACTGGCGGCGATCGCGGAGCAGAAGCCCGACACGGTGGCGGCCCTGGTGAAGATCCCCGGCATCGGTCAGGCCAAGCTCGACAAGTTCGGTGAGGACGTCCTGTCGTTGGTGTCCTCCAGCGCCTGATCGACCGTCGGCGACACACAACTTCGCAACGTTTCCGAAAAAGACGTTGCGCGCCCCGGGCGTCGCCCCATAACCTCCCGGGCAAGCAGTCAGCAGTCGCTGACGTCCGAGTGGAGGAGGTGCGTCGTGGTCAACACCATCAAGACCTATGCGGCAGCCTCCCCGTGCAGCGGCCTGCCCGTCACCGGCTTCCAGGGCGGTCTCGCTGACGCCGGGTCCGCCATGAACGCGGCCCAGGCCGGCACGCACGGCACCCCGACCCTCGTCGCCGTCCGCAAGG
>JANOTZ010000255.1:0-5873 GCA_031416735.1 Frankiales bacterium | reverse complement strand
CCACCTCCACCTCCACCTCCACCTCCACCTCCACGGGGTGAACGGAACCGGAAGGGGTGATCCAAGGCCCTGATTCACCCCTTCCGGTTCCGTTGATCAGCGACGTTGGCCCCCACGCCGCTGGCGACACGAAGGGGACGGGTGGGGCAGATGGTGGCGGTGAGGCCAGCGGGCGTGGCACGATCACGCCTGCACGAGTCCGCTCACGAGGCCGCTGGGGAAGGCGCACCTCGATCTGGGAGGAACTCGTGACGCTGTCATCCGGTGCGACAGGTGTGCTGTACGTGCACTCCTGTCCAGCTGCGCTGTGCCCCCACGTCGAGTGGGCGGTGGCGAGCGAGCTCGGCACCCGCGTGTCCTTGACCTGGACCGCCCAACCGACCGCGCCCGGGACCTTGCGGGCCGAGTCGGCCTGGCGCGGCCGTCCCGGCACCGCCGGCCGGATCGCCGCGGCGCTCAAGAGCTGGAGCCCGCTGCGGTATGAGGTGACCGAGAACGCCAGCGTGGGCGTCGACGGCGAGCGCTACAGCGTCACGCCGTCGCTCGGCGTCTATCGCAGCCTGATCGGCGCCAACGGCGACATCGTGGTGGGGGAGGACCGGTTGCGGGCGCTGCTCGCGACCGCGCAGGGTCCGGAGCTCGCGCACGGCGTCGACGCCCTGCTCGGCAGCGCGTGGGACGACGAGCTCGAGCCCTACCGCGAGGCCGGCGAGGGCGCCCCCGTCACCTGGCTGCACCAGGTCGTCTGACAGGCGTGGATCGCCGCGGATGGGGGACGATGCACTCGTGCCCACCCACCTCGATCGCCTGCACACCCTCGACCTGCGGCTGTTCCGCGCCGCGGCGCGCAGCGACACCCCGGTCCTCGACAGCGTGCTACCGCGCCTGACGAGCAGCGCCGACCACGGCCTGCTCTGGTACGGCGTCGCGGGCGCCCTCGCAGTGTCAGGTCATCGTCGGGCGGCCGTCCGGGGCCTCGCCTCCCTGGGCCTGGCGAGCTTCGTGGCCAACGTCCCCGCCAAGCTCGCCGCCCGCCGTAGCCGCCCCGAGCTGCACCCGGTGCCGTTCCCGCGGCACCTGCGACGGCAGCCGACGACGACGAGCTTCCCCAGCGGCCACAGCGCCTCGTCGGCAGCCTTCGCCGCCGGCGTCGCCCTTGAGTCACCGCTGCTCGCCATCCCGGTCGGAGTGCTCGCGGCGGGGGTCTCCTACGGCCGGGTCCATACCGGGGTGCACTACCCGGGGGACGTCGTCGCGGGCCTCGCCCTGGGGGTCGGCTGCGCGGTCGCGGTGAAGCGCGTCTGGCCCGCCAAGCCGGCCCGCCCGGCGGTGGGGCAGGTCGCCGTCGAGGCCCCCGCGCTGCCGGACGGCGACGGGCTGGTGCTCGTCGTCAACACCGCCGGCGGATCCGCCGACCTGGCCGACGCGGTGGAGAAGACGCTGTCCGAGCGGCTGCCCCGGGCGGAGCTGGTCCGCACCGAGGACGTCGAGCAGGCGCTCCGGGACGCGGCCGCCCGCTGCACTGTCCTCGGGGTGATGGGCGGTGACGGCACCATCAATTGCGCGGCGGGCATCGCCTTGGACGCCGGCCGTCCCTTGGCGGTCGTGCCGGGTGGCACCCTCAACCACTTCGCCGGGGAGCTCGGGATCACCTCGGTCGACGATCTCGTCGAAGCGGTCAGCACGGGCTCCGCCGTACGCGTCGCTGTCGGGTCGGCGCAGGCCGACGGGGACGGGCTCTACTTCCTCAACACCTTCGCCCTCGGCGTCTACCCCGACCTGGTGCGCGAACGCGAACGGCACGAGCACCAGCTGGGCAAGTGGCCCGCGATGGTGCTCGCGGTGGCCCGCGTGCTGCGCCGGGCGGAGGCCGTGACGGTCGACCTCGACGGGACCGAGCGCCGCCTGTGGACGCTGTTCGCCGGCAACGGCCACTACCACCCGGCCGGGTTCGCGCCGTCCTGGCGGGAGCGGATGGACGACGGCTGCATCGACGTCCGCCTCATCGACGCCGACAAGCGCTTGGCCCGGACCCGGCTGCTTCTCGCCCTGTTGACCGGCCGCCTCGGCCGCAGCCGGGTCTACGAGCAGCGCGTCGTCGGTCGGCTCCCCGTCAGCTCGGCGGGCGGCCTGCGACTGGCCCGCGACGGTGAGGTCAGTGAAGGCCCGGGTCGGCTGCTGCTGCGCGCGGCCGGGACGCCACTGGTGGTCTACCGGCCGTGATCCGGCGCCGCCTGCTTCTTGGTTCCCTGCTGCTGGCCTCCATGACCGTCCTGCCCCTCGGGCTGCTGGTCCGTGCGGAGTGGGATCCCTTGCTCAGCTGGGACAACAGCGCCGTCGAGGCGCTCGTCCAGCCGTCCGGCTGGGGCCGGGCAGTCGCCCTGGCGCTGACCCAGCTGGGTGCCCCGCTGCTCCTCGAGCTGATCGCCGTCGTCATCGCCGTCACCCTGTCGCGGCCCGGCGCTTCCTTAGTGCGGCGCGAACCGACGCCCGGCGTTTCCGTGTTGCGGCGCCCACCGCGGAGCGGCGTCTTCGTCCTGGTCAGCGTCCTGGGGGCGCAGGTCGTGTCGAGGCTGAGCCAGGACCTGATCGACCGGGTACGCCCCTGCGTGGACCTGGCGGGATGCCCGAGCCGGCCCTCCTTCCCCTCCGGGCACTCGGTGGTCGCGGCGGCCGTCTGGACGATGGTCGTCGGGCTCCGGTTGCCCCTCGTCGGCCGCCGCGCTTGGTGGCTGCTGGGCATCCCGCTCGTCGTGGCGCTGACCCGGGTGCTGCTCGGGGTGCACTACCCGAGCGATGTGATCGCCGGGCTGCTCGTGGGAGGGTGCTGGGCAGTGGCCTGGGCTGCCGTCCTCACTCCCTGGCGTGACGAAAGTCCGGCGGTCGCAGGGCCAGCGGTCGCAGGGCCAGCGGTCGCAGGGGCGGGGGAGGAGGTCGTCGGGTGAGGGACCCCGCAGAGGACCTGCGCGCCATCGCCTTCTGCCTGGAACGCGCGCTGGAGCCGACCTACCGGGTGAAGGCGTTCCGCTCCGCGGCGGCCCTCGTCGACAGCCTCGGGCGGGCCGCTGTGGAACAACGCGCCACAGCAGGGACGCTGGAGGAGCTGCCCGGCATCGGCAAGGTCACCGCGCTGGTCATCAGCGAGTCGTTGCTGGGCGAAGAGCCCAACTACCTGCGGCGGGTGTCGACGCTCGGCGACACCCCGGTCTCCGCGGGCGCCGCCGCGTTGCGTGCCGCCTTGCAGGGTGACTGCCATACCCACTCCGACTGGAGCGACGGTGGGTCCTCGATCGAGGAGATGGCCCGTGCCGCAAGGGATCTGGGCCACTCCTACCTGGTGCTCACTGACCACTCCCCACGACTGACCGTGGCCCGCGGGCTGTCGGCCGACCGGCTGCGCGAGCAGCTCGTCGTCGTCGCGGAGCTCAACGCGCGCTTCGCCCAGCAGCAGGAGGATGAGGGGGCCTTCCGGATCCTCACCGGCATCGAGTGCGACATCCTCGAGGACGGCTCGCTGGACCAGGAGCCGTCGCTGCTCGCCGAGCTCGACCTGGTGGTGGCCTCGGTGCACAGCAAGCTCCGGATGCCGTCCCAGGAGATGACCCCTCGGCTTATCGCTGCGAGCAGCAACCCGCACACCGACGTACTCGGCCACTGCACCGGACGCCTGGTGAAGGGCAAGGGCCGGCCGGAGTCGGAGTTCGAGGCCGATCTCGTCTTCGCGGCCTGCGCGCAGTTCGACGTGGCGGTCGAGATCAACAGCCGGCCCGAGCGGCTCGACCCACCGAAACGCCTGCTGCGCCTGGCGATCGAGGCCGGCTGCCGGGTCGCGATCGACACCGACGCGCACGCGCCGGGACAGCTGGACTGGCAGCACCTGGGCTGCGAACGGGCCCACCTCACCGGCGTCACCGCCGACCGCGTCATCAACGCCTGGTCGGCTGACGAGCTCCTCGTCTGGACCGGCCGCGCCCGCTGATCGCCGTACCGGCTGATCGCCTGCACAGTAGGGGATCAGCCGCGGCGTTGCAGGGGGATGAGTTGTTCCAAGGGGGCGGTGAGGAGCACCACCAAGGCGTCCGGGACGGCATCGGTGACGAGCAGGACGCAGGCCGCGTCCAGGCACAGCGCGAGCACGCGGGGCAGTCCGCCGTCGTCCACCGAGGAGGCGCAGGAGACACAGGGACGCGACAGGCCCTCGGCGGCGGAGCGGCGTACGAGCGCCCAGGTGCGCCGCCGACTGGTGAGGACCGCAGCCTGGAAGGCCTCCTCGCGGGCGTGCACCCGGTCGGCCTCGAAGTGGAAGGACTGCCGCACGAGCAGCTGGAACACCTCGGCCGCCTCTTCGTCGTGACAGCGGGACGCCAGCCGGGGGAGCACCGACAGGAGCCCCTTGAGTGCCTCGGCCTGTGGCCCCAGGTCGGGCTCTTCGACGGTCGAGACCGGGTAGACGCTGCGCCATGGCCGCATGAGCACGGCGTGCTCGGAGATGGACAGGACAGGTCTGGCGTAGGCGGCGGCGATCGCGTCGCGTACGGCTTTCAAGGCGATTGCCGTCACCGCCGGGTCGACGCAGACGTAGGTCGCCTCGCCGCGCAGGTCGTCCTCGAACAGCGACGCGAGCGCATCGAAGGCGTTGAGCACCTCCAGGACCAGCGGGCTGTCTGGGGACAGCGCCCGGTCCCGGGCCGCCGCCACCGCCGCGGTGTTGCGCCACTGCGCCGCCAGGTTGCCGAGATCATCGTCCCCGACTTGGGCGAGCTGGGCCAGCACACCGAGGATCTGGCGCAGGTTCGGATGGTCCTCCAACCGCTCGAGCCGTCGCATCTCGCCCCCCATTGGGCTCAGTGTGCGACCGGGAAGGTGAGGGGTAAAGGGGAAGCGACGGTCTTGGTCACAAAGGACCACTCAGCCGCCGTAGCCCTCGCTCGCAGGTGCCACGTGCTCGTCCCGCAGTTGGTACTGGTCGATGGCCTTCGCGGGCACCCCGGCGTCGATCTCGCCGCGGCGGGCCAGCTCGCTGAGCACCGCGGTAGCGATCGACTCGGTGTCGATGTGGAAGTGCCGGCGCAGCGCCGCCCGGGTGTCGGAGCGACCGAACCCGTCGGTGCCCAGCGACGCGTAGTCACCCGGCACCCAGCGGCTGATCTGGTCGGGCACCGCGCGCATCCAGTCGCTCACCGCGACGACCGGGCCGACGCTGCCGAGCAGCGCCTGGGTGATGTACGGCGTCGCGGGCGTCTCGTCCGGGTGCAGGAGTGCGTGCTCGTCGCAGGCCAGGGCGTCGCGACGCAGCTCGTTCCAGCTGGTCACCGACCACACATCCACCGCGACACCCCAGTCGGCCCGCAGCAGCTCCTGGGCAGCCAGTGCCGAGCGGACCGTCACGCCGCTCGCCAGCACCTGGGCCTGCGCCGCTACGCCTTCGGAACGCTTGAGCTTGTAGAGCCCCCGCAGGATGCCTTCGCGCAGGTCGGGGAGGTCGGGGATCGCGGGCTGCGGGTAGGCCTCGTTGTAGAGGGTCAGATAGAAGAAGACGTTCTCCGGCGACTCGCCGTACATGCGCTCGAGGCCGTTTTCGACGATGAACGCGACCTCGTAGGAGAACGCGGGGTCGTAGGCCACCACAGCCGGGTTGGTCGACGCGAGCAGCAGCGAGTGGCCGTCCTGGTGTTGCAGGCCTTCGCCGTTCAGCGTCGTCCGGCCCGCGGTCGCGCCGAGCAGAAAGCCGCGCCCGAGCTGGTCGGCCATCTGCCACATCTGGTCGGCGGTGCGCTGGAAGCCGAACATCGAATAGAAGATGTAGACCGGGATCATCGGCTCGCCATGGGTGGCGTAGGCCGTGCCGGCGGCGATCGTGGAGGCCATCGACC
>JANOTZ010000254.1:0-6259 GCA_031416735.1 Frankiales bacterium | reverse complement strand
GCGCGGGCCGCGAACAGCTGGGCGTCCTGTTCCTCGAGCTCAGCCAGGCGGTCGAGAGCGCCCGCCTTACGCACCGAGGTGAAGAGATCCATCACCCAAACCTATATTCCAACCCCGACAAGATCGAGGCTCTGTCAAAATCTGTGGAAACAACCTGAATCTCACTTCTACTGCCGTTAGCTACACGCCGGGGAGCCGACGGCCGGGTCGCAGGTAGACGACGTAGGTCACCGCGACGCACACCACATAGAAGGCGATGAAGCTCAGGTAGGCACCGTCGGCCTTGCCGGTGCTCAGGAACGACTGCCGGAACGCCACGTTGACAAGGACGCCGCCGAAAGCGCCGACCGCGCCGGCGATGCCGATGAGGGCGCCCGACATGCGCCGGGTCTCCTCATACGTCGAGCGGGTCGCCTTGAAGATGGCCGGGATCATCTTGTACGTCGAGCCGTTGCCCAGTCCGGACAGGACGAACAGCGTCACGAAGCCGACGAGATACAGCGTCAGGGAGGCCTGCCGCGACGCCGCCAGCACCAACGAGGCCGCGCCGGCCATGCCGATGAAGGTGAGCGCCGTGATCCGCGCGCCGCCGAACCGATCGGCCAGGGCTCCGCCGACCGGACGGATCAGCGAGCCGACGAGCGGGCCGAGGAACGTCAGGTAGGCGGCCGAGAGCGGTGTTGGGAAGTCCGCCTTGAACTGCACCTGGAGCACCTGGCCGAAGGCGAAGCCGAACCCGATGAAGGACCCGAACGTGCCGATGTAGAGGAAGGACATCACCCAGGTGTGCGGCTCCCGGCAGACGTCCCGCATGGCGCGCTTGTCGTTCTTGGCCCCGGTCAGGTTGTGCATCCGGGTAAGAGCCAACGCGGTGGCGATGATCACGAGGGGCAGATAGAGCGCCACCAGGTAGCGCGGATGGTCCTTGCCGGCCGTCGCCAGCACCACCAGGGCCATGAGCTGCACCGCGGCGACACCGAGGTTGCCGCCGCCCGCGTTCAGTCCCAGCGCCCGGCCCTTCAGGCGGTCGGGATAGAAGGCGTTGATGTTGGCCATCGAGGAGGCGAAGTTGCCACCGCCGACGCCAGCTATGCCGGCTGTGATGAGGAGTGTGGTGAGCGACACCCCAGGCTCCAGCGCGACGAGCGTCACGGTCAGCGGCACCAGGAGCAGTAGGGCGCTGAACACGGTCCAGTTGCGCCCGCCGAACTTCGCCACCGCGAAGGTGTACGGCAGGCGCAGCAGGCAGCCGACCAGAGCCGGGATGCTGGTGAGCAGGAACTTGTCCGCGGGAGTGAAGCCGTAGTCAGGCCCGAGGAAGAGCACCAGGGAGGACCACATGGTCCAGACCGAGAAGCCGATGTGCTCGGACAGGATCGAGAAGATGAGGTTCTGGCGGGCGATCGGCTTCCCGGTCGCCTCCCAGAAGGCCGGGTTCTCCGGCTCCCAGTCATCGATCCAGTGGCTGCGTGCCGCGGGGCGTGTCCGGACCGTGTCCAGGGTTGCCGTCATCCGTTCCTCCAGTGATCGGGTCTGGTCACGGACGCTAGGGACGGCGCGAGACGTGCAGGTGTCGTCGAGGGACGTGCGCGGTCACATCGGCTGCACAGCAGGCGATCCGGGATGTGAGGGCGCGGCCAGCCGGTAGCCGCGCTTGACCACGGTCTCCACGACCTTGCCGACGGGACCGAGGGCGGTGCGCAGCCGCGCGACGGTCATCTCGACGGCATGCTCGTCGGCGGGTTCGTCCCGCCAGGCCAGCTTGAGCAGCTCGGCGCGCGACAGCACGCGACCACCGTTGTCCACCAGGGCGGAGAGCACCCCGGCCTGCCGGACGGTGAGCTCGACGCACGTGCCGTCGACCAGCACGCTGTGACCTCGCAGGCGGAGCTGGTGGTGTCCGGACGTGATGACCCGCGTTCGTCGTACCGGAAGTTTCTCGACGACGGTCCGCACCAGGGCACCGAGCCGGGCCCGCTCGGGCTGCACCGTCGGCACCCCCAGGACCTCGAGGGGAGCGGCGGTCACCGGCCCGACACAGGCGGCGAGCACGCCATGGGTGAGGGCGTGCACCAGAGATTCGCGCCGGGAGCCGGCGGTGACCAGCAGGCTCGCGACCGCCGGTGCGGAGGTGAAGGTGACGCAGTCGACCTGCTGCGAGATGACCTGATCGACCAGGCGGTGCAAGGGCCGGATGTCCTCGGCCGGGACCCAGCGGTAGACGGGCACCTGGATGACCGTTGCCCCGGCGTTCTCGAGGGCGTCGACGAAGTCGGGCAGCGGCTCACCATGCAGTTGCAGCGCCACCCGCAGTCCCGCGACGCCCTGCGCCAGCAGCCGAGCGAGCACCTCTTCGGTGGCTTCGGAGTCGGGTGACCAGGCCTCGGCCAGGCCGGCGGCCCGTACCGCGCCCTTCGCCTTGGGTCCCCGGACGAGCAGCTCCGCGCGGGCGAACTGTTCACGCAGCGGCTCACCAAGACCCCAGCCGTCGGCGGCCTCCATCCACCCGCGGAACCCGATCCCGGTGGTCGCGACCACCACGTCCGGGGGGCGGCTGATGCAGTCCTCGGTGGCGGCGCGCAGCTGATCGTCATCGGTGGTGGGGATGATCCGGATCGCCGGCGCCTCGATCACGCGGGCGCCGCGGCGCTCCAAAAGGGCGCTGAGCTCCTCGCGTCGGCGCGCGGCAGTGACCGCCACGGTGAACCCCGCCAGGGGCAGCTCCTCCACCCGCTCTACCGTGCCCGCCTTGCGTTACCTCGCTGTTTCCGGCCGGTGTCAGGGAAGAGCGCACAGGCATCGGTCTGGCGGTTGAGGATGTCGTCACCTGCCTGACACACAAGGGACACGGCGGTGAGACGCCCTGCACGCAAGGTGATGTGCATGCCCGTCAGCACCCACTGCCCGTACTGCGCTCTGCAGTGCAGCATGACCCTTTCGCCCCGCGCCGAGGTCGGCGCGGGCCCGGGTGGGCTGTGCCGGAAGGGCTGGACGTCGGCCGACCTTTTGCGCAGCCCGCACCGGCTGACCTCGCCGCTGGTGCGTGACCGCAAGGCGGGACCGCTGCGGGAAGCGTCGTGGGACGAGGCGTTGGACCGGGTCGTGGCGGGGGTCCGACGGGCTCAGAGTGCCGGGCCGGACGGGGTGGCGGTCTTCGGTGGTGGTGGCCTGACCAATGAGAAGGCCTATGCGCTCGGCAAATTCGCGCGGGTGGTTCTCAAGACCAGTCAGATCGACTACAACGGGCGCTTCTGCATGAGCTCCGCAGCGGCCGCGGGGAACCGGGCCTTCGGTCTGGACCGCGGACTTCCCTTCCCCCTCGAGGATCTTGGCGAGGCGGGCTGCATCCTGTTGGTGGGCAGCAACCCGGCGGAGACGATGCCGCCCTTCATGCAGCACCTGCAGCGGATGCGGGCCGGCGGCGGCGAGCTCGTTGTCATCGACCCACGCCGCACCCTGACCGCCGACGCTGCAACCCTGCACCTTGCCCCGCTGCCGGGGACCGATCTCGCCCTCGCCAACGGGATGCTGTTCGTCGCGCTCGAGGAGGGGCTTGTCGACGAGGGCTACGTCGCAGCCCGCACCACCGGGTTCGAGCAGGTGCGCGCGTCCGTGGCGGCCTGGTGGCCCGGCCGCGTGGAGCGGCTGACCGGGGTGTCCGAGCCCGATCTGCGAAAAGCGGTGCGACTGCTCGCCGTACCCCGGGGGATGGTCCTTACGGCGCGGGGTGCCGAGCAGCACGCGCACGGTGTGGCGACCGCCACGTCCTGGCTCAACCTGGCGCTGGCCCTGGGGCTGCCGGGCATGCCCGGTGCCGGCTGGGGAACCCTTACGGGACAGGGGAACGGCCAAGGCGGCCGCGAGCACGGGCAGAAAGCCGACCAGCTGCCGGGCTACCGATCGATCAGCGATCCGGCGGCCCGTGCCCACGTGGCCAAGGTGTGGGGCGTCGACCCGGCGGAGCTGCCTGGTCCTGGGAGGAGTGCTTACGAGCTGCTCGACGCGCTCGGTGACGGCGGTGGGCCGACCGCGATGCTGCTGTTCGGATCCAACCCGGTGGTCAGCGCCCCGAACGCCCGGCACGTCGCGCAGCGACTGGCCTCGCTCGACCTGCTCGTGGTCAGCGACCTGGTCCTGTCGGAGACGGCAGCCCTCGCCGACGTGGTGCTGCCGACCGCGCAGTGGGCCGAGGAGAGCGGCACCACCACCAACCTCGAAGGTCGGGTCCTCCTGCGACGCAAGGCGCTCGACCCACCGCTGGGGGTGCGCACCGACCTGGAGATCCTCCATGCCCTGGCAGCCAGGCTCGGAGTGCCGGTCGGCTTCCCCACCGAGGCCGAGCAGGTCTTCGATGAGCTCGGTCGCGCATCGGCCGGGGGAATCGCCGACTATGCCGGCGTCAGCTATCGGCGTCTGGACAGCGGCGAGAAGCTGCACTGGCCGTGTCCGTCGACGGACCACCCGGGCACCCCCCGGCTGTTCCTGGAGCGCTTCGCCACCCCGGACGGCCGGGCCCGTTTCGTCGCGGTCGAGCAGCCGGCCGAGGCCGAGCCGGTGAGTGAGGCCTATCCGCTGCGGCTCACGACGGGTCGGGTCGCCATGCAGTATCAGTCGGGGGCGCAGACGCGCAGGATCCCGGGGCTCGGCGGGGACGCCTTCGTCGAGCTGCACGAGGATCTCGCCCACCGCCTCGGCATCGTCGAGGGCGAGCGGGTCAAGGTCTCCACCGCCCGCGGCGAGACCTGGCTGGCCGCCCGGGTCACCGACGCCATCCGGGCCGACACCGTCTTCGTGCCCTTCCACTGGGCCGGCAAGAAGCGGGCCAACACCCTCACCGGCGACTGGCTCGACCCGATCTCCAAGATGCCGGCCTTCAAGGCCTGTGCCGCCCGCATCGACAAGGTCCACGCATGAGGCGCATCGTGGTGGTGGGCAACGGCATGGCGGGGGCCCGCGTTGTCGACGAGCTGCTCACCCGCGACGCGTCGCTGTCCATCACCGTCTTTGGCGCCGAGCACCAGCCGGCCTACAACCGCATCCTGTTGTCGGACGTCCTGGCCGGCAAACGCCGTGACACCGACGTGACGCTCACCTCGCAGCACGGGCCGGTCCGGCACCTCGGGGTCGAGGTGACCGGCATCGACCGTGAGGCCCACACGGTCAGCACCGCTGACGGATCCGTCACGCCGTACGACGCCTTGGTCCTGGCCACGGGCAGTCTGCCGGTGGTGCCTCCGGTGCACGGGATCGCCGGTCCTGACGGCAAACTGCTCGACGGCGTGTTCGTGTTTCGCACCCTCGAGGACTGCGCGGCCATCGCTGCGCGGGCCAGGCGAGCCACCCGCGCCATCGTCGT
Source organism: Frankiales bacterium (assembly GCA_031416735.1). Taxonomy (GTDB): domain Bacteria; phylum Actinomycetota; class Actinomycetes; order Mycobacteriales; family SCTD01; genus RYN-111. The sequence goes on along the minus strand of JANOTZ010000254.1, from coordinate 903 downwards.
CGGAGGCGGGCTGCTCGGGCTCGAGGCGGCCCGCGGCCTGCTGCAGCACGGGCTTCAGGTGGACGTGGTGCACGGCATGGCGCATCTCATGGACGTGCAGCTGGACCCGATGGGCGGGGCCGTGCTGCGACGGGCCGTGGAGTCCCTGGGCGTCGGGGTCCACCTCGGTTCCTTCGCCAGCCGGATCGAGGGGACCCGGACCGTCACGGGCGTCGGCCTCGCCGATGGCCGCGCGGTGCGCGGTGACCTGGTCGTCCTCGCCTGCGGGGTGCGGCCACAGGTGGAGCTCGCCCGTCGGGCGTCCCTCCCCGTGGAGCGCGGGATCCTGGTCGACGACCAGCTCAGGACCGAGGATCCCCGGGTGTTCGCGATCGGTGAGTGTGCCCAGCACCGTGGCGAGGTCTACGGCCTGGTCGCCCCCGCCTGGGAACAGGCCGCGGTCGTCGCCGAGGTCCTCACCGGCCACGCCACCCGGTACGACGGAAGCCGGCGTGTCGCGAGGCTCAAGGCCATGGACCTGGAGGTCGCCGCGATGGGCGACACCGCACCGGGTCTTGAGGACGTCCGCGAAGGGCAGGAGGTGCTGGTCTTCGCCGACCCGGCACGTCAGGTCTACAAGAAGCTGGTGGTGCGCGACGGGGTGCTCGTCGGTGCACTGCTCGTCGGCGACCTGTCGACCGTCGGTCCGGTGACGCAGGCCTTCGACCGGGGCACACCGCTCCCGGTCGACCGCACGTCGTTGCTGTTCGCCCCGCGGCGCGCCGCTGTGGCAGGGGATCTGGCGGACGGCGACACGGTCTGCATCTGCAACGCGGTCACGGCGGGGGAGATCCGCGGTAGTGGGTGTCGCACTGTCGCCGAGGTCGCCCTGAAGACCCGCGCCACCACCGGATGTGGCACCTG
>JANOTZ010000253.1:0-16087 GCA_031416735.1 Frankiales bacterium | reverse complement strand
CCGCCGCCCGCAAGCCCGCCCGCAAGCCCGCGCGCAGGCCGGCCCGCACCGGCCCTGGCCCGCTGGCGCTCGCCGGCAAGGCCGTCGGTGGGTCCCTGAAGCTGGTGGCCAGCGGCGTCGGTGGCGTGAGTCGCGCGGCCGGCAGCAGTGCGCGTGACCTCGACCCGGCCCACCGTCGCGACGGGGTCGGGCTGGCGCTGCTCATCGGTGCGCTGTTGTCCGCGGCCGGGGCCTGGTGGCACGCCGGCGCCGCCGGCAACACCCTCGCGGACCTGGTCGAGGGCCTGTTCGGTCTCGGCGCGATGGTGCTCCCCGTCGTCCTCGCCCTCGGTGGTATCCGGGTGCTGCGGCACCCGGTCAGCACCGGTGGCCGCGGGCGGCTGCTGGTCGGCTGGGGCAGCCTGTCGCTCGGCGCCCTCGGGGTGCTGCACGTGGTCCGCGCCGACCTGCCGCGCGGCGACAAGGGCGGGGTCCTCGGCTTCCTGCTGGGGGAGCCGCTGGGCACCGCGCTGACCGCCTTCATCGCCGTACCCGTCCTGGTGCTGCTCGCCCTGTTCGGTCTGCTGGTCGTCACCGCCACCCCGGTGCATCAGGTGCCCGAGCGGCTCAAGCTGCTGCGGGACAAGCTGCTCCTCAAGCCCCCGCCGCCGGAGCCCGCCGCCGCACCGGAACCCCTCGCACCCCTCATCCGCAACCGCCCGCGCAGCCGGGTCGGGGTGCAGGCCGAGCCGGTCGACCTCAACGCCGTCGTCGTCGCGGCGGACACCCGTGAGCCCGAGGCGCCGCCGCACACCCCGCTGCCGAAGAAGGCCGAGCAGCTGGTCCTGAAGGGCGACTACCTGCTGCCGCCCCCGTCGATGCTCGGCACCGGCACGCCGCCGAAGAAGCGCAGCGCCGCCAACGACGAGGTCATCCGCGCCCTCACCCAGGTGATGGTCGACTTCCAGGTCGACGCCGCGATCACCGGCTTCAGCCGCGGTCCGACGGTGACGCGCTATGAGGTCGAGCTCGGTCCGGCCGTGAAGGTCGAGCGGATCAAGACCCTCGCCCGCAACATCGCCTACGCCGTGAAGAGCCCGGACGTCCGCATCATCGACGTGATCCCGGGCCGGTCGGCCATCGGCATCGAGATCCCCAACGTCGACCGCGAGAACGTCAGCATCGGCGACGTCCTGCGCAGCCAGGCCGCGACCAGCGACCACCACCCGAGGCTCGTCGCCATCGGCAAGGACATCGAGGGTGGCTTCGTGATGGCCAACATCGCCAAGACCCCGCACATCCTCATCGCCGGGGCCACCGGCGCCGGCAAGTCGACGTGCATCAACGCCCTGCTGGTCAGCATCCTCACCCGGGCGACGCCCGATGAGGTGCGCCTCATCCTGGTCGACCCGAAGCGGGTGGAGCTCACCGCCTTCGAAGGCGTGCCGCACCTCATCACGCCCATCATCACCAACCCCAAGAAGGCCGCCGAGGCCCTCCAGTGGGTCGTGCGCGAGATGGACATGCGGTACGACGACCTGGCCGCCTCCGGCTTCCGCCACGTCGATGACTTCAACCAGGCCGTACGCGACGGGAAGCTCGTCGCGCCCCCCGGCAGCGAACGGGTCTACGCGCCGTACCCCTATCTCATGGTCATCATCGACGAGCTCGCCGACCTGATGATGGTCGCCCCCCGGGACGTCGAGGACGCCATCGTCCGCATCACCCAGCTCGCCCGCGCCGCCGGCATCCACCTGGTGCTCGCGACCCAGCGGCCGTCGGTCGACGTGGTCACCGGGCTCATCAAGGCCAACGTCCCGTCGAGGCTGGCGTTCGCGACCTCCAGCGGCACCGACTCCAAGGTCATCCTGGACCAGCCCGGTGCCGAGAAGCTCATCGGCAAGGGCGACTCGTTGTTCCTGCCGATGGGGGCGTCCAAGCCGATCCGGGTGCAGGGGGCCTACGTCTCCGACGCCGAGGTGGCCGCGGTCGTCAAGCACTGCAAGGAGCAGCGCCAGCCCGCTTTCCGGGAGGACGTCACTGCCCCCGCGGTCGCCGAGCGTCAGGTGGACGAGGAGATCGGTGACGACCTCGACGTGCTGTGCCAGGCCGTCGAGCTGGTGGTGTCCACCCAGTTCGGCAGCACGAGCATGCTGCAGCGCAAGCTGCGGGTCGGGTTCGCGAAAGCCGGCCGCCTGATGGACCTGATGGAGAGCCGCGGCATCGTCGGTCCGTCGGAGGGCTCCAAGGCCCGCGATGTGCTGCTGCGTCCCGAGGAGCTCGAAGGCACGCTCCTGCTCCTGCGGGGCTGAGAAGACAACATTCACGCGTTTTGTCTGCCGGTTGCGCCCGGTCCTAGACTGAGGCTTTGCGCAGCCGCCGCTTCCCCCTTGAGAGGTTCGTGCTCGTGTCAGGCCAGACCGAAGACACCCCCACACTGGGCTCGGCGCTGCGCGCCGCCCGCGAGACCGCAGGTCAGACTGTGGAGCAGGTGAGCGCCGCCACCCGCATCCGGGGCACCTTGGTGCGCGATCTGGAAGCCGACAGCTTCGGATCGTGCGGCGGAAGTGTCTACGCCCGGGGGCACATCAAGTCCATCGCCGCCTCCCTGGCCACGGACCCGGCTCCGCTGCTCGCCCTGTTCGACGAGGTGCAGGGCGCGCCGGTCGAGGCCATCATCGACCTGGACCCGCTCCCGCGCGCGGTGACCTCCTTCGGGGGCAGCCCCTTCGCCGCGTCTGCAGCGGCGGCCCTGAAGACCGAGCGGCGGACCCCGCGCTGGGGCATCGCCCTCACCGGTGCCGCGGCGGTGCTCATCGCCCTCACCGGCATCGGGCTGCTGCAGCAGAGCCCGGCCCCGGTGTCCGACGCCACTGGCCAGCCCGGGGCAACCCCGACGCCCGAGGCCACGGCCCCGATCGTCGTACAGACCCCCGACCCCGACTCGGTGGCCTCCAAACCCCCGGTGACCGGTGCCCAGCTCCGCCTCCGCCTCATCGGCGGCACCTCGTGGGTCAGTGTCAGCAACGCCACGACCACGCTGTTCGAGGGCATCTTGAAGGACGGCGACTTCAAGGACTTCACCGACGCCAACCGGCTGAAGGTCGTCGTCGGCAACGCGCTGGCGGTCAACCTCAACTGCGGTGGCGTCGACAGCGGACCGGCCGGGGCTGCCGGCAAGGTCAAGACCTTCGCCTGTACGTCGACCGGGCTCGAGCCCCTGTAGGGCTGCCCCTCTCACGCTGGCCCCTCTCAGACGTCTGCCCCTCTCACGCTGGGCCCCTCCGACACCCGCCTAGACTCTGGGGGTGTCCCGTCGCCTCTCCCTCGTCACGCTGGGCTGCGCCCGTAACGAGGTGGACTCCGAAGAGCTCGCCGGGCGGCTCGACGCCGCCGGCTGGACCCTGACCGACGAGGACGCGGACGTCGTCGTCGTCAACACCTGCGGGTTCGTCGAGTCGGCGAAGAAGGACAGCATCGACACGCTGCTGGCGGCGTCCGACACCGGCGCCAAGGTGGTGGCGGTCGGCTGCCTCGCCGAGCGCTACGGCAAGCAGCTCGCGGAGCAGCTCCCCGAGGCCGACGCGGTGCTGGGCTTCGACTCCTACGCCAACCTGTCCGACCACCTGCAGTCGGTCCTCGACGGGGTGAAGGTGGAGAGCCACACCCCCGGTGACCGTCGCAAGCTGCTGCCGATCAGCCCGGTCGAGCGCCAGCAGCCGGCGGCCGACCTCGACGTCGGCATCCCCGGTCATGCCGGTGGTCCGACCGTGCTGCGCAAGCGCCTCGACGATGCCCCGGTCGCGCCGCTGAAGCTGGCGTCCGGCTGTGACCGGCGCTGCACGTTCTGCGCGATCCCGAGCTTCCGCGGCGCCTTCGTCAGTCGCCGTCCGTCCGATGTCCTCGCCGAGGCCCGCTGGCTCGCCGACCACGGCGTCGTGGAGCTTGTCCTGGTCAGCGAGAACTCCACGTCCTACGGCAAGGACCTGGGCGATCTGAAGCTGCTCGAGACGCTGCTCCCGGAGCTCGCGACGATCGTCCCGCGGGTCCGGCTGTCCTACCTGCAGCCCGCCGAGATGCGCCCGTCGCTGGTGCAGACCCTCACTGGCACCCCCGGGGTGGCGCCCTACTTCGACATGTCGTTCCAGCACAGCAGCGCGACGGTCCTGCGCCGGATGCGCCGCTTCGGCAACACCCAGACCTTCCTGAACCTGCTCGCCCAGGTGCGGGCCGCGACCCCCACCGCCGGCGTACGCAGCAACGTGATCGTCGGCTTCCCCGGCGAGACCGAGGACGACGTGGAGGAGCTCGAGTTCTTCCTCACCGAGGCGCGGCTCGACGCGATCGGGGTGTTCGGCTACTCCGACGAGGACGGCACCGAGGCCGAGGGCCTGCCCGACCACCTCCCGCAGGACGTCGTCGACGCCCGCGTGCAGCGCCTCACCGCGCTCGCCGAGGAGCTCACCAGCCAGCGCGCCGAGGAGCGCGTCGGGGAGGTCCTCGAGGTGCTCATCGAGTCGCTCGAGGACGGCGTCGCGGAGGGCCGGGCAGCCCATCAGGCCCCCGAGGTCGACGGCACCACCAGTGTGTACGGCGACAACCTCGTGGTCGGCCAGTTCGTCCGCTGCATCGTGACCGGCAGCGAGGGTGTCGACCTGGTGGCCGAGGTCCAGCTCGTGGCCGAGGCCCCATGAGCGCTGTTCTGACCGGCAGCGGACCACGTCCGTGAGCCCTGCCGATTCCGTGCTCGAGCCGATGGCGGTGCCGCTGTCACCGGCCGCCAGTGCCTGGAACATCGCCAACGCCCTCACCGTGTTCCGTCTCGCGCTGGTGCCGGTGTTCCTCCTCGCGCTGTTCGCCGAGGACGGGCACGACGACGCCTGGAGGTGGGCCGCGTGGGGAGTGTTCGCGCTGGCCTCCTACACCGACAAGGTTGATGGGCAGCTCGCCCGCAGCCGCAACCTCGTCACTGCCTTCGGCAAGCTTGCCGACCCCATCGCCGACAAGGCCCTGATCGGTGCGGCCCTGATCGGGCTGTCGGTCCTGGGCGACCTGCCTTGGTGGGTCACCGTCCTCGTGCTGGTCCGCGAGGTGGGCGTCACGCTGCTGCGGTTCTGGGTGATCCGCCACGGCGTCATCCCGGCCAGTCGGGGCGGCAAGGTCAAGACGCTGCTGCAGGGCGTGGCCATCGGGCTCTACGTCCTGCCGCTGTCGGGCCTGCTCGACAGCGTCCGTGTCGGTGTGATGGGCCTGGCGATCGTGGTGACCGTGGTGACCGGGATCGACTACGTAGCAAGGGCTTTGACCCTCCGGCAGACCAGCGCCCGGGCTGACATGAAGCGCGCCCGCAAGGCTGCCCGCAAGGCATGAAGGGCGCCGTGCTCGCAGTCGGCACCGAGCTGCTGCTGGGCGACGTCATCAACTCCAACGCGGCCTGGCTCGGCCACCAGCTCGCCGCCGCCGGCGTCGAGGTGGTCGCCTCCGCCGCTGTCGGTGACGACCTCGACCGCGTGGTCGCCGCCATCCACCACCAGCTGGTCGAGGCCGACGTCCTCGTGGTCTGCGGCGGCCTCGGGCCGACCTTCGACGACCTGACCCGCGATGCGGTCGCGCTCGCCTGCCAGGCCCCGCTGGAACGGCAACCCGCTCTCGAGACCGAGCTGCAGCGCAAGTTCGCGGCGTACGGCCTGACCATGCCCGAGAGCGTGCTGCGGCAGGCCGATGTGCCCCGCGGGGCCGAGGTCCTCGACAACCCGGTGGGCTCCGCCCCAGGCCTCTGGCTTCGGTACGGCGGCCAGGCGGGCCACCGCAGCAAGGTGGTGATCGCCCTGCCCGGGCCGCCGCACGAGCTGCGGGCCACCGCCGTGACGGTCTGGCCGCGGCTGGCGGAGTTGAGCGGCCGCGTCGTGACGACCCGGCAGGTGCTCGTCGCCGGGCTCGGTGAGTCGGCGGTGGCCGGCCGGGTCGAGCGGGTCGTCACGCTGCCCGCGGGAGTGACCCAGTCCTACCTCGCCGGTGGAGCGATCGTGCGGGTCCGGTTCACGACCAGCGGCGACCCTGCGGTCCTCGCACCGCTGGTCGCGGCGGTCGACGTGGAGCTCGGCGAGCATGTCTGGGGCCACGACGACGACACCCTGGACGGCGTCGTGCACGCCCTGCTCGGTGCCGCCGGGCAGACCGTCGCGGTGGCCGAGTCGCTGACCGGCGGGCTGGTCGGGGCGGCACTGTCGCAGCGTCCCGGGTCGAGCGCGACGTTCCGAGGCAGCGCCGTGGTCTACGCGACCGACCTGAAGCAGACCCTGACGGGCGTGCCGGGACCGCTGCTGTCGGCGCACGGGGTGGTGTCGGCGGAGACCGCGGCAGCCCTCGCGGCCGGCGCCCGGGACCGCCTCGACGCGGACTGGGGGATCGGGGTCACCGGCGTGGCCGGGCCGACCGAGCAGGAGGGACAGCCGGTCGGGACGGTCTTCGTCGCCGTAGCCGGACCTGGCATCGGGGAGGTGCGGTCGCTGCGGCTGCCCGGGGACCGGGAACGGGTGCGCCTGCTCGCCGTGACCTGTGCCCTGGATCTGCTCCGCCTGCACCTGCAGGGCAGGGCGCCGACCACGGAGATCCGGGTCCCGGCTGCGGGCCTGTGAGATTGCGGGGTAGCGTGACCCGCACCTGATCGACCTACCCGGAGGTGAGTGACGTGGTGGTGCTGCGCACCCTCCTGGGCGATGCCCTGCGGGACACCCGGCTCCGTCAGCACCGGACGTTGCGTGAGGTGTCCGGAGCGGCCCGGGTCAGCCTCGCCTACCTCTCCGAGGTGGAGCGTGGGCAGAAGGAAGCCTCCTCCGAGCTGCTGGCGAGCATCTGCCGCGCCCTGGGGGTCCGGCTCGCCGACGTCCTGCGCGACGTCAGCGAGGAGCTCGGTGCCTTCGAGCCCTTCCCGCTGCCCGTTCTGGAGGCCGTCCCGGCCGGCCTGGCGGCGCGCGTTGTCACCGACGTCGCCGCCTGATTCCGCCCCGGTGAGCGCCCCCTCCGCCTCGGACGTGCCCGTCCGTGAGCCAGGCACCCGCTCCCGTTCCGGCAACACCATGGGACGCACCCGTGAGGCCTTGCTGCAGGCCACCGGGGAGTGCATCGCCCGGTACGGCATCCGCAAGACCACGATGGTCGACGTCGCCTCCAAGAGCCGGGTCGCGAAGGCCACGCTCTACAACCACTTCCGTACCAAGGACGACGTCCTCGCCGCGCTCGTCCAACGACAGGTGGCCGAGCTCGTCGGTGCCTGCGTCACCCGGGCCACCACCGACGGCCTGGTCGACGCGCTCGCCCACGCCGCCGACCTGCTCGCGAACAGCGCCCCGCTGCGCAAGGCCGCCGACGGCGAGCAGGCCCTGCTCGCCCCCCTCATGACGCCCGCTGACGGCCGCGGCTGGCAGCTGGCACGTGACGGGGTCGCCGCCGTCCTCACCGCCGGACGCGCGCCGAGCGGCGCCACCGAGGTCGAGACCGTCCTGCGCTGGGCGACGAGCCAGCTGCTGTGGCCGCTCGACGCCGCGTCGGCCCGGCCGGCGGCCGAGACCCTGGTCCGCGGCCTCACCTCCAGCCCCGTCCCCACCGCTGGTCCAGCCCCTGCCGGTCCTGGGGGTTCAGCCGGTTCTGGCGGTCACGTCGGCCACCTCGGTACCTCGGCAACAGGAGACTCCGGGCCGCCCGCCGCGGGTCTGGGCTGGCCCGTCTGACCCTCCGACGGGGGTCGGTCGGTCCGCAGGACAGGCGCGTCACCTGCGGAGCGCGTGCCTTTCGCCGTACCGGCATGGAAGGATGACCGCCAGTCCATCGATCTAGGAGCACGCGTGGCCGCGAACCCGTTCGTCAAGCTCTGGAAGTACGTCATGGCCGCCTTCGGCGCGAAGATCGACGCGAAGGCCGACCCGAAGATCCAGATCCAGCAGGCCATCGAGGAGGCGCAGCGCCAGCACCAGGCGCTGACGCAGCAGGCCGCGGCCGTCATCGGCAACCAGCGGCAGCTCGAGATGAAGCTCGCCCGGCAGATGGGCGAGGTCGAGAAGCTGCAGGGCTCCGCCCGCCAGGCGCTGGTGCTCGCCGAGCAGGTGCGCGCTGCCGACCCGGTGAAGGCCGCGGAGTACGAGTCGACCGCGCTGCAGTTCTCCAGCCAGCTGGTGTCGTCGGAGAAGAACATGGAGGACCTCAAGACCCTCCACGACCAGGCGCTGCAGGCCGCGCAGCAGGCCAAGAAGTCGGTCGAGACCAACGCGACGATCGTGCAGAAGAAGCTGGCCGAGCGCACCCACCTGCTCAGCCAGCTCGAGCAGGCCAAGATGCAGGAGCAGGTCACCAAGAGCCTGCAGTCGATGTCGGAGCTGGCGGCGCCGAGCAACGTGCCGTCCCTCGATGAGGTCCGCGACAAGATCGAGGCCCGCTACGCCAAGGCGCTCGGTGGGGCCGAGCTGGCCAGCAGCAGCGTCGAGGGCCGGATGCTCGAGGTCGAGAAGTCCACGATGGACCTCGCCGGCCAGGCCCGCCTGGACCAGATCCGGGCGAGCCTGAGCGGCCAGCTGCCGGCAGCAGCCCCGGCTCCTGCAGCACCCCTCACCGCCGGTACGACGGACGCTGACGCCTCGGGCCAGGGCACCACCACCTGAGGACCCCCACCCTCATTGCCTCGCCGATGTTCGTGCAGACGGGGCAGGAGTTCGGCGCGTGATGTCGAAGGTGTCTCCCACCTGTACCTGCCCCGGAGGCCCCCCATCACGCGTCGTCGCGCCACCCTTGTTCTGACCGTTGGAGTCGCCCTCACGGGCCTGCTCGCCGGCCTGCCCAGCTCACAGGCGGCCGTCAGGCCGTCCGATCACCTGCTGCGGGCTCTGGCCGGCGGCGACTCGGGCACGTTCCCCGGCTCCGAGGTCCCCGTCGGGGACGCCGACCGTCGGGGTGGTGTGCTCGCTCCGTCCGCAGCGGCGCAGGCCGCCGTCGCCCGGCTGGACGCGCGGGCGTCCTCCTGGACGCAGTACGGCACCCCCCTCGCGCTCACCCGTGAGCGGGAGTTCCTCGCCACCGGGCTCGCCGGCTCGCCGGAGGCGGTGGCCCGTGGCTTCCTGGCAGGCAACGCCGGCCTCTACGGCCTGTCCGCGCGGGAGATCGCCGGTCTGGAGCTCGTCTCCGCCCAGGCGCTCCCCGACAGCACGACCGCCTGGGCGGTCATCCTGCGGCAGACGATGGGCGGGCACCGGCTGGCCGAGGACGGTCTTGTCACCGTCGGCGTCGGCGCGGGCGGGAAGGTCGCCTACGTCACCAGCTCACTGGTGCCCACTGCCGTGCTCGGCACGCTCGCGAGCAGCAGTCCCAAGCTCTCCGTCAAGCAGGCCGTCCTGGCCGCTGCCAGGGACGCCGGTGTGACCGGGCTCGGCCTCGGTGACCTGACGCTCGGCAAGGTCGACGGCGCCGGGTTCCAGACCGTCACGGCGAAGAGCCTGCACCAGCTCCAGCGCACCCGCCTGCGGGTCCTGGCCACCACTGACCGCGGTGCCCGGCTGGTCTACGAGACCAACATCACCGACGTGGCCGGCGGCCGCGCCCTCGCCGTCATCGGGTTCGTCGATGCCCGCGACGCCAAGGTCCTGCTGCGCCGTGACGCCGTCGACACGCTGTCCGACACCAGCGCCGGCAACCCCAGTCAGCGCTCCATCAGCACCGCGCCGACCGCTGCTCAGCTGGGCACCCCCGGCACCTTCACCGGCACCTACTCGGCGACCAAGTGCTCGGCGGTGATCGCCCTCACCGGGGTGACCGCGAGTGACATCACGCTGGCCATCAGCGCCTTCACCACCAGCCCGACGAACGACATCGTCATCAACGTGCAGCGCAACGGCGTGGAGGTCGGCCACGTCGACACCAATGCCACCCCCGAAGCGGGCGTCGTCTCCTTCAGCCCGGCGGTGAAGGCCACCGACAAGATCACCGCGCAGGTCTGCCCCTTCGACACCACGAGTGCGGCGCCGTTCGACTTCGCCGGCAACTACCTGTCGACCGACCAGGACGCACCCGCCGCTGCACTGCCCGGCCCGCTGACCGATGGCACGGCCACCGGCCCGGCGACCTGGCGCGGCTTCGGGTCCAACCCGCAGCTCCCGAGCACGTTGGCGGCCAGCAAGGACGACCGCTACCTCGCGTGCTCCGGCAAGGCCGGCAACGCCAACCCGCTCATGAAGGTCCTGGCGGGCTGCCAGTTCGTCTACACCGACGGCAGCCCGTTGCCGTACGACAGCGACCCGCTGACGGGCCTGCCCACCTTCACCACGCTCGGCAACAACGCGCTCACCAGCGACGCGCGGGCGTCGAGCTCGCTGACGCCGGGTGGGCCGTTCCTGCCCCCCGCCTCTCCGACGCGGGACTACACCGCCCCCTGGACCGACGTCTGGCACACCTCCGGGTGCGACCCGTTGAGCATCGTCGGGCCCAACCAGTCCGACGTGCAGGCCGCGATCGTCAACCTGTTCCTCGGCCACAACCGCACGCACGACTTCGCCTACCGGCTCGGTCTCACCGAGATCCGAGGCGCCCTGCAGACGAGCAACTTCGGCAAGGGCGGGGCCGAGCTCGACCCCGAGATCGGTAACGCGCAGAACGCCGCGCTCTCGCAGGAGGCCTTCGCGGCCGCCAACGGGGCGCCCGGCCCGGCTGGTGGCCAGGTGCCGCTGACCGGTCGCAACAACGCCAACCAGATCACCCTGCAGGACGGCGTCCCCGGCATCACCAACCAGTACCTGTTCCAGCCCATCCCGACGTTCCACGGCCCGTGTGCCGACGGGGACCTGGACGCCTCGATCTTCCTGCACGAGTACGCCCACGCGATCAGCAACCGGCTCATCGCCGGCCCCGACACCGGCCTGTCCGGTCACCAGGGCGGCGCCATGGGTGAGAGCTGGAGCGACCAGACGGCGATCGAGTACCTCAACGCGTTCGGCCTGGCCGGCGCCCGCGGCGAGCACCCGCTCGCGGTAGGGGCCTACGCCACGGGCGACAAGTTCCGGGGTATCCGCAACTACAACGCCGGGGACAGCCCGCTCAACTACAGCAACGTCGGCTACGACGCGACCGGTCCCCAGGTGCACGCCGACGGGGAGATCTGGACCGCCACGCAGCTCTCCGTCCGCAAGGCCCTCATGGACAAGCACGACAAGCTCTACCCCTCCAGCAACAGGGCACTGCAGGAAGCCTGCGCCGTCGGCCGCAACAAGAACGGCACGGTCGCTCCGGCGTGGAACAAGTGCCCCGGCAACCGGCGCTACATCACCTACCTGTTCGACGCGCTGATCGGACAGGCCAACGGGGCCCCGTCGTTCGTCGACATGAAGGACGTCGAGCTGGCCTCCATCTTGCTGCGCGACAAGGGCGACTACGACACCGTTGCCGACGCGTTCGCCACCCGCGGACTCGGCAAGGGTTCGAGCTCGCGCACCAGCGCCGACACCGATCCGACGCCGAGCTTTGCGTCCCTGAAGGCAGCGAAGAACGCGAGCGTCACCTTCAAGCTCCAGGACGCCACGACCGGCAAGCCGGTCAAGGGTTCGGTCTACGTCGGCATGTACGCCGCCCGTTCCACTCCGGTGGCAACCACGCTCGGCGGTGAAGAGGCAGGCCCGACCGCGACGCTGATTCAGGGCACGTACAGCTTCACGGTGCAGGCCAAGGGCTACGGGATGCAGCGCTTCACGGCGACCTACACCCCTGGTGCGAAGACGCAGGTCTTCCGGCTTGCGGCCAACCTGGCCTCGAGTGCCTACGGCCCGACGGTCAGCGGCAATGCGGGTGCGCGGCGCCTCGGGAACGTCATCGACGACCTCGAGGAGACCAACGGCGCGTTCGACGGTCAGCCCGTCGCCGGGCGCGAAGTCACGGTCAAGTTCGCCCAGGGCAAGCAGACGTTCGACCGGGTAGCGGTCAGTGCGCTGCATCACGTCGCGGTGACGCTTCCGGAGGGCGGCACGGATATCCAGGGCCGCTTCCTCGGTCTGCGCGCGTTCGACCTCCAGGCGAGCAGCAACGGGGGCGCCAGCTTCACCACGATCTACCGCAGCCCGGCGAACTTCTTCCCCAGCGACCGTCCCCGGCCGCTGGCTCCGGACCTGATCCTGCGCGAGGTGAAGCTGCCGAAGCCGATCACGGCGGACGCTGTGAGGCTCGTGATCCGCTCCAGCGCCTGCACGGGTGGACCTGACTTCAACACCGAGAAGGAGAACGACCCGGTCCAGCCGTCCAACTGCCTGTCCATGCCGAACTACGCGACCCAGGTGACGGTCACCGAGTTCCAGGTGTTCCGGTCCTTCGCCTCGAGCGCCCCGGTGCAGGTGCCGGTCGTCAGCGGACCCAAGGTGACCACGCCGGTTCGCGGCGGGCTGCCGGCCACGGGTGCCAGCACCGCGCTCGCCCTCGCCGGCATGGTCCTGCTCGGCGCGGCCAGCCTCGGCTGGGTCTACCGCCGCCGCATCACCGCCTAGCACTACCGCGTACGGCGAAGGCCGCCCTCCCGAATCTGGGTAGGCGGCCTTCGCCGCGCCACGGGCGCCGGATCGGTCCACCACCTTGCCCGCTCGGCGCCAGCTCACGGAGAGTGAACGGAACCGGAACGGGTCCGCGCCGGCATCGGAACGGCCCTTCCGCGTCCGTTGACTGTGAACGTCCGTCGACCTTGGAGGGGGTTATCCGCGGTCCGGCGTTCCCAGCGGGAACGTCGAAGCGCCGGTGAGCTCCAGACACTGGAGCCGGTCCTGCTTTCTGGCCACGCTCAGCGGCCACCGCCAAGGGCGGGGAATCGCCTTGACTGTCTGGCGCCATGCCAGCCCCTGGAAGCTGGCCTTCCGCAAGAGCGGGACCGTTCGACGAACCGCGCAGTGCCATATCGGATGTCGGTCGACACCGAAGGTCACTTCGGTTTCCCGAAGTGCCGGGCGCAGGCCGCCGTCCCAGCCAGTCGCCCCTAGGCCCCGGTCTACGATCGCAGCCCACCCCCCGACCCGATGTTCTCCGACTCGTCAGGAGATGCGTTTGTGCCCTCGCTCCGTCTGATGCCGGCTGCACTGGCCCTGATGTCGGGGACCCTGGGGTGCAGCGCGGACCCGACCACCGTGGCGCAACCCGCCTCCCCAACGACGGTCCCCACCGTCTCGTCCACGGGCTCCTCCCCGACGGCATCCGCGCTGGCTTCCTCGCAGGCTTCTGTGCCGGCGACGAGCACGCTGCCGCCCGGGGTCGACCAGGTCCTCACCGTCACGTTCCGTGGCGGCACGGTGGACGGGCCCAAGGGGCGGGTGAAGGTCAGGCTGGGCAGCACCCTGCGGCTCGTCGTCACCAGTGACGTCGCAGAGGAGGTCCACGTGCATGCCTACGACCGGCGGGTCGACGTGGCGGCAGGCGGCACCGCGCAGGTCACCTTCAAGGCCTCCATCCCGGGCGTCATCGAGGTGGAGCTCGAGAAGAGCGGGACCACCCTCGTCACCCTGCAGGTCCAGTGAGCGTCCTCGCCCACGGAGTCGGTTCCCGCACCGACCTGCCGCTGCCGGTGTCGTTCGTGGTCGTCGGGGGAGGGCTGGCGCTGGTCGCCTCGTTCGTGGCGCTCGGCCTGCTCTGGCGGTCACCGCGGCTGACCGGTGCCCGGGCAGGTCGGCCGGTGCCAGGGTGGCTGCAGGCCTTCGCCGACAGTGCGGTCACCACCGGAGTGCTGCGTCTCGTCGTACTCGCTCTGTCGGCGTTCGTCCTGCTGGTGGCCTGGGTCGGGCCGGAGTCGGCGACCTACAACCTGGCGCCGTGGGTGTTGTACGTGACGTTCTGGGTCGGGCTGGTGCCGCTCAGCCTGCTGTTCGGGCCGGTCTGGGCTCGCTGCAACCCCCTGCGCACCGTGCACGGTGGTCTGGAGCGGTTGATGGGCCCGGCGCCCTTCGAGCACGTGCTGCCGCGGCTTGGCTACTACCCGGCAGCGGTCAGTGTCCTCGCCTTCGGGTGGCTCGAGCTGGCCGCCCCGGATCGCAGCGCACCCCACCGGGTCGCCATCTTCCTCACCGGCTACGCCACGGTCCAGCTGTTCGCCGCGGCCTGCTTCGGTGCCGGCTGGTTCGCGCGCGGTGACGCCTTCGAGGTCTACTCGCGACTGCTCGGGCGCCTCGCGGTGCTGGGACGCCGCGGCGACGGTCGGCTGGTCTGGCGCAGCCCGCTGAACGGCATCGCCGGCCTCGACCCGGTGGCCGGGCTGTGGGCTGTCGTCGTGGCGCTGGTCGGGACGACCGCCTTCGACGGGCTGACCCGCACCACGCAGTGGCAGTCCAGCCAGGTCGCCGAGCAAGGGGCGGTCGGCTCGACCCTGGGGCTGCTCGTCACGGTGGCCCTGGTGGCGGTGCTGTTCCTCGGCGGGTCGGCGATCGCCGGTCAGGTCGCCGGCCGTCCCGACGCTGCGGACCGCTATGCACCCTCGATCGTCCCGATCGCCGCGGGCTATGCCGTCGCGCACTATTTTTCCCTGTTCCTGCTCGACGGGCAGACCGCCTGGCGGCTGGTCAGCGACCCGTTCCACACCGGTCGGGATCTGTTCGGCACCGCCGACCTGGAGATCAACTACACCCTGGTGAGTCCCCGGCTCATCTCACTGGTCCAGGTCTTCGCCATCGTCGGGGCGCACATCATCGGCCTGCTGCTGGCCCACGACCGGGCGCTGGTGCTGGATGTCGAAGGGAGCCGTCCGCACCGGCCCTGGGTCGCGCAGCTGCCCTTGCTCGTCGTCATGGTCGCGCTCACCTCGAGCGGACTCCTGCTGCTGCTGGGCACCTGAGCCGTCTTGCTCCTACGCAGAGAAGAAGAGGACGTCACCATCGACCTGCAGGCCGACGACGTCTGCCGGCCTCGGTGGAAGGCCCATGCTGCGCACGCTCACGGCTGTGTGCCGGGCGTCGTCGAGCTCGAGCCGGACGACCGCGTCATGGCCGTAGAAGTCAGATCCGCAGACCCGTGCCCGGGTGCCCTGGTCACTGGCGACGACCCGCACCTGCTCAGGGCGCACCACGACGTTCCCGTCGCCGGACGCCGGCTGACGGCCGCGGACGGGCAGCGCGCCCAGGGCGGTGACGGCCAGCCCGTTGTGCAGCTCGGCAGGCAGGACCATGGCCTCGCCGACGAAGGTGGCGACCCCAAGGTCGCAGGGCAGGGAGTAGAGCTCGCCGGGAGGTGCGCACTGCACGACCCGGCCGGCCCGTACGACGGCGACGAGGTCCGCCATCGACAGCGCCTCCTGCTGGTCGTGCGTCACCAGCAGGGCGGTCGCGCCCGCGACGCGCAGGGCGGTCCGCACATCGTCGCGCAGCGCCGCCCGCAGGCCGCTGTCGAGAGCGCTGAAGGGCTCGTCGAGCAGGATCAGCGCCGGCTTGGGGGCCAACGCTCTGGCGAGGGCGACGCGCTGCTGCTGTCCGCCGGAGAGCTCGCCGGGCATCCTCGCGCCGAACCCTCCCAGCCCCACCAGCTCGAGGACCTCTGCGGTCCTGACCGCGCGCTGCCGATCGCGGGGCAGGCCGAAGCCGACGTTCCCCGCGACCGACAGGTGCGGGAACAACGCGCCCTCCTGAGGGACGATCCCGATCCGTCGTCGCTCGGGCGGTAGCCCGTCGTGGGCATCGGCGACGACCCGCCCGTCCAGCATGATCGAGCCGGCGTCGGGCTGCTCGAAGCCCGCCACCAGGCGGAGCAGGGTGGTCTTCCCGCAGCCCGATGGTCCGAGCACCGCGGCCAGCGACCCCTCCGGCACCGCCAGGTCGAGCCCGCGCAGCACCGGCACGCCGTTGAAGGCCTTCGCCAACCCGGTCACCAGGAGCTCGCTCACGCGTCAAGCCTCCCTGACCACCGACTGAGCAGGTAGGCGGGTACCGCCGCCAACACTACGAGCAGACCAGCGTACGGCGCCGCCGCGGCGTAGGCAGCCACCCCGGTCTCGGTCCACAGCTCGGTCGCGAGGGTGTCCGTGCCGGTGGGACGGAGCAGCAGGGTGGCGGGCAGTTCCTTCATGCAGGTCAGGAAGACCAGGGCCGCGCCGGCGGCGATACCGGGCGCCGCGAGCGGC